>JAUYBT010000143.1 GCA_030692905.1 Bacteroidales bacterium | reverse complement strand
CACCGTAATTTTAAGCATCAAAAGATGTTCTTTTTGACCTTTGTTAGGTTTCCCACTAAGTTCGATAATAAAGCTTGACATATTGAATTTTTATTAAGGTTAAAGATAATAAATAAGTTCGGATAAATGTGTTCTGGCTGGCACCTGGCTGGCACAAATTCTACATTTTAATGCAATTTATTACTTTCTAATAAGGGGGCATTGTTTGTTATTGGCTGTATTTCAGCATTATACAATGTAATACAAAGTAATAGGAAGTGAATGTTTTATTCCTGGTGGGGCTACTAATTCGATAAGAATAATGGTAGTTTGCTCTCCACCCATTGATCCCTGGAAAAAGTCGTACCAGGTACGATAATGGCCCAGATTATCAGGCATTATGAAACCCGGATTTTCCTTTAGGTTTATTTTTAATATTTTATAATCACTTTCATTTTTATCAATTTCTAAAACTTCCATTTTCAAATTATTGAAATTGTGTGCTGACACGGAATCAAGTAAAATGCTTATTTTCTTAAATAGATTCTGATTAGTTGGAATTGAAATGTATCGATCAATAATTGGTGTCATTTTATTAAATCCAACTACAGAATCAAAACCTTCTTTGGTTGAGTAAAGAGCAAACTCATTAAAATCTCTCGTGGTATTATTTGAATTACAACTTAAGAGAGAAATGACTAACGTGATATAAATAGAAATTTTAGACGAAACCCGTACAAGATGTAAAAGTTCTGATAAACAGAATATTAATGATTTGTTCGTGCTTTTCATCCAATTGCGGTAATTAATATTTATTTAATTCTATTACTATAAAAACGAAGCGTAATTGGTAAATATCAATGTACAATTTTGGTTAAATACGAATGTACAACCTGATTAAGAGAAATCCAATTATATTTCAATCAACTATTTTACCAGAGACACAATGCCTTAGCAAAAAGACCTTATATCATTTGTCTTACAAATGGCACCCCAAATACCCTCAATTAAATTCAATCGGGCGCGAACCGTTGCGAGCAGCAGACCTTGCAAACCCACGAGTGCCGATTAAAATTGGCAGGATATTTGTGCTGAAAATCTGATTAAACTCATAGAATAAATTAATCGTACTATATTATTAACCTAAGTCAAACCAAAAAACTAATCGCTATGAAAACAAAACTATGGAAACCAATGATAGTCATTGGTTTATTCTTAATTGTGGTATCCTGTCCGGGAACTTATAGTCAGGATTCCATCTCACAAAAATCTCAAATGCTCGATCTGAAACTTCAACTTCTCGATTCAAAACTGGAATTATTGGATACAAAAATTAAACTTTGGGAAGCTAAACCAAAAGAACTCGATATTAAGCTTACTGAGTTAAACTCCAGGATAAGTTCTATGGCCTTTGATCCACAACTAATGACAAAAAAATTAAATAAGTTGGATTCACTGTTTAAAAAAAGCCAGGAGACTGTGCGGACAGTTGAAACTCAACTCAGGGTTGTTGCTAAACCGGAACCGGAACCGGAATTTGTACCTGATTATAAATCATCCATTATGCTCGACCCGGTCAGACTTCTGGAGGGCACCTTCTATTTATCATACGAAAGGGTGCTGAATCCAAGGTTTTCTCTTAATGTTGGCGCAATGGCAACCTATTCAACAAAACAGGGCCTGTCAAATTACTATTTCTCAAATCAGAGTTTCGCATATTTAGATGCATCAACCAATCAATATCATTTCTATGAAGGAGAGGTAATGTCCGGTGGCGGAATTAATATTCAGTTTCGTAATTACCTGCTGGCAAATCATACAAACAGACAAAAAGCGCCACTTGGACTATACGCAGCACCCCAGGTTATGTACAGAAAAATGACGATAACCGGTAATTACCGCGAAATGGAGGAGACTGATCCGGGGGTGTTTGAAATGGTTGATAAGAAGGTAATCCAGCATCTTAATATATTTGCCGGAGGTGCCATCCTTGGAATGAAAATACCTCTTTTTAAAGTTCTTACACTAGACCTTTTCGCAGGTGGCAATATTAAACTGAGCAAGTATAAAAATGAAGATGGCTTTACAAAATATAAAGACTGGTTTAATATCGATTTTTCGGGAGTATCCCCGGTTGCAGGAATAGCGATCGGAATTTTAAAATAATTCTAATACTTCCTTTTAAGCCATGCTTCAGGTACCGGTATAATACAGATATTCATTGATTTACTATCATCAGACAGCATGGCAGACTGGATCTCAATTTTAGTTCCATCGGCACTGAATGTGGGATGAGGATGGTCTGATGCTGTTTCCTTATGCCCGGCAGATAGCAGTATCATCTCATGGGTATGTCTGTCGATCAGATATATTCCCCTGGAAAAATCATCTCCAGCTGCCCAGCGACCATCAGATGATCCATTTACATGCCAGAGTCCGCTGCCCGAAGTGGTCTGTCCGGCAATTGTCATTTCACGGGTCCGGAGATTTACTATTCCGAGTCCTGTTGGTTTTTCGCGGGTACCGGAGGGACCCCATCCTTGTTCTTGTCCTGGATTTTTCGGATCAGCTGGTTTTTCAGGGGTTGCCTGTGCGTCTGATGCTTTACCGGTTCCAACTTTCCGGTGGCCCATAATTGCAATAGCAACTTCATCTTTTGAGATTACTGCCTCATGGGTTACCCATTCATAGTCTGATTCCGGATATAAAGGTCGTAAACCGGTTCCGTCTGCCATTACTGTCCAGGTACGTTGTGGTGCTTTTCCCCCTGTCTCCCAGCAGAACACTATCTCCCCCGGAGCCCATGAATTGGTTTGGATATGGCCAATCTGAAACGGTACTGCAACAACGAATTTTGACTCGCCGGTTTTTAAATTCATGCTTCCTATTCCTGCAGGTCCGGCACCCATGTTCCTCGGTCCGAAATTGGCAGAGATCTTTGTCCCCTCCGGAAGGTGCTTTGCAGATTCTTCCTTCCCGACTCTGAAATAAACCAACTCCTCTTCTGCATCGAGTGCCATATCGCCACCGGCACTCATTTCAGCCGGTGTTGTACCGCAAACACGCTGATATTCGGATGATGCCTTTAATTTTCCTGTTTCGCTGTCGGCAAACAACTTTGCCAGATCAACTTCAATTACCTGAACTGGTCCTCCTCCGCGGGCAGTTAACCCTGGCTCCCGTGGAGTATTTCTCATGAAATAGAGTTTCATCGATTTTCTTGCAACATTGAGCATGCCGGTATAACCACCTTCGCTCACCTGCACGATTACTCCTGTTTTTTCGTTTACTGCCATCGCTTCACCACGTACCCTGTTTGAGCGGAAAATGACCCAGTTCCCATCTGCAGTCCACTGATTATGTGTCTGGTATATCTTCGAATCGCCTGCAGGTTTGCTTGTAAGAAATGTAAGCTGCGTTCCGGTAACCGGATCTGTAACAACTTTTCTTTCCGACGGGAAACGTGTCCCGATTTGCCCGATAGCTGTTGGCATAGTCAATATCAGGATAAATAGACCAGTTGCAAATGTTGAAAGGATTTTTGTTTTCATCCGTATATAATTTTTAATTTAAGGTCGGATGGAACCGCACATGATGAGAATAAATTATTTTCATACGTGTTTGCGATTTGGATCAATCATGTGGGTTTCATCATAATATAATTGTTTTTAATGGTATGATGCAGCTTGCCCCGACGTGTCGGGGCTCGGTTCATATAAATGGCTTATAGTTAGATATTTGTAATGCTTTCCGTTGCGCCGTTGTACCATTGCACCTTTACACCATGAACTCACCCCCGGCCCCTCTCTACTTCGTAAAGAGGGGAGCCCGACAGGAAGAAAAAGATGCCGATTACATTTTTTGCCATATGCCCTGCGCCCTGTGCCTTTGTCTCATTTTAAATCAGCTTTTTATATTTGATTCTTGCCGGTGTTGTATCAGCAACTCTCTTTTTATAGTTTTCTTCATAGTCGGAGTAATTTCCTTCAAACCAGACAACTTTGGAGTTACCTTCAAAAGCTAGCATGTGTGTTGTAACCCTGTCGAGAAACCACCTGTCGTGGGATATAATGACAGCACATCCTGCAAAATTTTCCATACCCTCCTCCAGTGCTCTCAGAGTATTTACATCAATATCGTTGGTTGGTTCGTCAAGCAGTAAAACATTTGCCCCTGATTTCAGCGTGAGAGCAAGATGCAGCCTGTTTCTCTCTCCTCCTGACAGTACACCACACCTTTTTTCCTGATCAGCTCCAGTGAAGTTAAACTTTGCCACGTAAGCTCTTGTGTTTACGAGACGGTTCCCTACCATTACATCATTCTGACCTCCTGAAATTACTTCATAGACTGTCTTTGCCGCATCAATTGCAGAATGAGCCTGGTCAACATAACCGAGAGCAACTGTTTCTCCTATTTTAAAAGTTCCTTTGGTCGCATTTTCCTGTCCAATAATCATTCTGAAAAGAGTTGTTTTTCCTGCTCCATTCGGGCCGATAACTCCAACGATTCCGTTTGGCGGGAGGCTGAAATCAAGATCTTCAAAAAGCAATTTATTGTCAAACGATTTTGTAACTGATCTTGCTTCTATTACTTTGTCGCCGAGCCTGGGCCCGTTTGGGATAAATATTTCAAGCTTTTCTTCCTTTTGTTTAACATCCTGATTAAGGAGGTTTTCATAAGCCCCCAACCTTGCTTTTGACTTCGCACGACGAGCTTTGGGAGACATCCTTACCCATTCAAGTTCCCGTTCGAGAATTTTCCTTCTTTTGACATTTCCTTTCTCCTCTACCTCAAGTCTTTTTGCTTTCTGCTCAAGCCATGAAGAATAGTTTCCTTTCCATGGTATTCCTTCGCCCCGGTCAAGTTCCAGGATCCAGCCGGCCACATTATCGAGAAAATACCGGTCGTGTGTTATACAAATAACAGTACCGTGATATTGCTTCAGTGTTGTTTCGAGCCATTGAACCGACTCTGTATCGAGGTGGTTTGTAGGTTCATCAAGCAGAAGAATATCGGGTTGCTGCAGAAGCAGCCTGCATAAAGCCACTCTTCTGCGCTCTCCTCCAGAGAGAACATTTACCCGGGCATCACTATCGGGACACCGCAGGGCATCCATTGCCCGCTCAAGCTTGTACTCAATATTCCAACCATCGTGGTAATCGATCTTCTCCTGAAGAACAGCCTGCCGGTCCATAAGCTGTTTCATCTTATCAGGGTTTTCGTAAACCTCCGGCTCTCCAAAACTGTTGTTTATCTTTTCGTATTCCTTTATTATCTCCATTGTATCCTTCACCCCTTCCTCAACTATCTCCCTTACGCTGCGGCATTCATCCAGGAGAGGATCCTGGGAAAGATGTCCGACAGAATAACCCGGAAGAAAGGTAACTTCTCCCTGATACTCCTTTTCCAGACCGGCGATAATTTTAAGAAGAGTAGATTTCCCTGATCCGTTCAAACCAATTATCCCGATCTTAGCCCCAAGAAAAAACGAAAGGGAAATATCTTTAAGTACCTGTCTGTGAGGCGGAAACGATTTACCCACCCTATACATCGAAAAAATGATCTTATTGTCCTCACCCATAATCATAATTTTTTTGTCAAAAAAAAGAGGTTGAATTAAGAAAATCCAACCTCTAAAATTAATATTTAAATTTTATTATTCCTTTTTAAATAGTTTAATGGTGTCGTCCTGCATAAGTACCCAGATTGTATAAACTCCGATCAGAGTACCGATAGGTATATTAAGACAACTTAGTGCAGCGACTATAATAACGATTATCCTCGACCAAGGTTTGTATGAAAGAAGTGCGATTCCGCCCACTAATCCCATAAGAGACAGAATACCAATCACTATGGGAAGAACTTTGAACAAATAGGAAAGAAAGTTTACTACAAATGTTGGCATGTCTTCTTTTGGAATAAATTCCAATAATTTGCTCAGTAAAATATAAGCCCCTAATGAAATTAATAAACCAAGTGATCCTACCCCAATCTGAATTGCGCCAACCACGGTTACATGTTTTTTCATTTTTGAATCTTCCATGACGATTAAATTTTTACGCAAGTTATAATTATTTTCATTCCTGCCTTAATGACTGACATTTTATCAAATTGATGCATCATACTTTTTATTATTTCACTTAATAACCCTTTTTGTTTTAATCCTGTTCTATGAAGAAAAGAGTTTTGGTATCTTTGAAGTGAAATTTGACAGATATGAACCGAGCCCCGACGCGTTGGGGCAAGCTGCATCATACCATTAAAAACAATTATATTATGATGAAAAGAAAACTTTTATTTGGAGCAGCATTTCTGTTCGTTGCATGGGCTGCCACATCCTGCACAGCCCTGACTGATTGTAAATTCTGTAAAATGGTAACAACTGATTCTTCAAACGGCGATGTTAACGAAGGGGGTGAAACAGAATATTGTGGAGCGAAATTAATCGCAATCCAAGGTTCTTCTGAAACAGTCGGAACACTTACGACGACTTATAAATGCCGTTAATACCTGATTCCTACTAAAGTTACATCATCAACCTGGGAGCTGTCTCCACGCCACTCCTCAAATATCTCATCTCTTCATGAAGCCGACAGTGTTGATAAAATGTTAATAACTGCCGAGATAAACAGGATCGCCATCTTTTTCTTACCGTAATTTTATACGAGTTTAAACAAATCCACAAATGACCCTGAATATCAGCAATTTAGAACTTACAGGCAAAAATATAGTTATTGTTGAGGATGACGTGCCATCAATCAGATATTATGAAACACTCCTTAAAAACTCGGGAGCTGATGTTAAAATCTTTCACACAGGAAAAGAATTTGTTGATTATTTAAACCAGGGGAATCACATAATTGATCTTGTTTTCATGGATTTCCTTATTCCTCTTATTAACGGAATCGAATGCATAAGAATCTTCCGGAAAGAGAGAAAAAGTATCCCTGCTATCATGATTACAGGATATTCTTCTGAGGAGGCAAAAACCGAAGCTTTTATTGCAGGATGCAATGAATATGTGCTAAAACCCATTTACCCCGAAAAAATATTTTTCCTGCTTGAAAAATACCTTAAATCAGAGATCCCTGTTTCCCATATATATTAATCCTCTGTTTTCACCTCCCGGCAGGCTGTAGCATCCTGACATAATTCGCGTAATAGCTCTCCAGTTTTTTATTTATCTCTTCAGCCATTTCAGGTTTCCCGTTTGCTGCACAGGCGCTCGCAACCCGTGATGTGTACTGAATCGCTGTCTGAATCTCAAATTCTGCGGAATTTATAATATAAGGATTCTGTTTAAGGTAATAATCAAGTCTCTCATAATAGTAATCACAGAATGCTTTAGTCATTTCAACGGCGTTCTCTGTTCCTCCTGCAACAAAATACGACTCAATAATATCAGCCATATAAGGATCGTATGAGATTTTTTCGAGAGGGAGCATCTCCATACAATAATTAAGTACTTCGATTGCCTTTTCATTCTTTCCTTCGGCAGAAAGAGCCGTTGCAAGCCTCGAATAATTCAATCTGGCCTTAACAACAATAATTGTACGCCTGTGATTATAATCGATATTTACCCCTTTCTCCTTAGCCCCTCCCCACACAAACTTCTTCATCATATTTTCATATAAAATATCTGTGTTAATCCGGCCATAGTCAAGCCAGTTTTTATTCTGGGATTTTATCGGTACCAAACGGAAAGCAAGTCCCTCCATCTGAAAATACTCTTCCAGGCCAAAAGCATCGTTGTGGTATCCTGTAACAAAATAAATCGGGCGCTCCCAGTTATTATGTGCCAGAATATCCAGCACAATCAGCTGACTCTTAAGTATGTAACCTCCTTTAAGCTTAATATCAATGTATGGAACAATTTTACTTGCGTCTTCCGGCTTAACAGTCCCCGATGCAATTACTTTTGCTGCATCAACAGGAATCCTGATAGTTCTTGATGGAATAATGTCGAGTATTTCTGTAGCAGAAACCTGTACTTTAGTTCCTTTGTTATCGCTGTTTACCCAATCAATTATTGTTGATATGTCAACAGGATCTTTTGTCTTTTCAATAATGTAAACCTGATCGTTTATTCCATCATAATACTTTTTAACGGAAAGAGAAACCGGGAGCGGGTCTGATTCATATGCCTTATTTTTCATCTGGTTGATATACCAGTCTGTATTAAGGAGCATCAGGTTGCAAACCCGTACATCGGTCCTTTTTCCTTCAACCTCCTGGGCATACCATAAGGGGAAAGTGTCGTTATCTCCGTTAGTAAAAAGTATTGCTCCGGGAGCACATGAATTCAGGTAATTAAATGCCACATCCCTTGCCAGATAACGGCCTGAACGGTCGTGATCATCCCAGTTTTCAGTGCCCATTACTATCGGCACAGCAAGAAAACACAGTAATCCGGCAGCTGGTGCCGCAATTTTTTCAGATGTAAGCTTAGAGATCCCTTCGAATAAAGCCAGAACTCCCAGTCCAATCCAGACCGAGAAAAAGTAAAATGATCCTGCATATGCATAATCCCGCTCCCTGGGCTGGTTGGGAGATTGGTTCAGGTAAAATACAATTGCAACTCCGGTCATTATGAAAAGGAGTAAAATTATCCCCCAGTTATTATTATCGCGGTTGAAATGATAGAACAGCCCTACCATGCCCAGAAGAAATGGCAGAAGGTAATACTTGTTTCTTGAAGTGTCGCTTTTCATATCTCCCGGTAAATCAAAGGTCCCAATTCGTGGTTCATCCAGAAATTTTATACCTGTTATCCCGTTACCGTTTACAGCGCCACCTGTTCCCTGTGTATCGTTTTGCTTACCGGAAAAATTCCACATAAAATACCTGAAATACATATATCCGAACTGATATGAGAACATAAATCTCATATTCTCGATAAAAGTTGGTTTCTTAATGACTTTCTTTACCCCATTCTGGTCCGTAACCTGTATCGGAGTACCTTTGATTCTGCCCCATTCTTCGTATACTGCCTGGTGTTCACTCTGATTGCTCCACATTCTTGGAAATAGAGTCATAAATCTTGGATCATATACACGG
The DNA here is from genome assembly GCA_030692905.1 of Bacteroidales bacterium. Taxonomy (GTDB): domain Bacteria; phylum Bacteroidota; class Bacteroidia; order Bacteroidales; family VadinHA17; genus LD21. The sequence goes on along the minus strand of JAUYBT010000143.1, from coordinate 303 downwards.
TCAGGGTCATGACTTATAATTATGTATTTCCCATTTTCAAGAGCATATTTTGGTTTACCTTCCTTGTAATCAGGTGGAGGAGCATTATAAACTGCTCCCCTGAACAAAGGTTGCGAACCATATTGCTCTCTGTTCAGAAAATAAAGAAGATTAACAGGATTGGATGGATTGTTCTCATTAAGCGGGGTGCCGGCAGAAGATCTTATCACAATAATCGCGTTGGAAGAATAGCCTATCAGAATAACCATTATTGCTGTAAGAGCTGTATTTAATGTCCTTCTGCTTTTACCGGCCATATACCAT
>JAUYBT010000180.1 GCA_030692905.1 Bacteroidales bacterium | reverse complement strand
ACATCAACTATGTCCGATGAAATTTTTCCGCCTGCAATCTCTTTAATAAGCATTATTGCTCTCTTCAAAGCCCAGGTGGTAATATCCGGATCAGTCCCTCTCTCAAACCGGAACGAGGCATCAGTTTTCAGTCCATGTCTTTTTGAAGTCTTGCGTATTGCAACAGGATTAAAATATGCGCTTTCCAGGAAGATATTTTTCGTTGATGCTGTCACTCCTGATTTTATTCCTCCAAAAACTCCTGCGATACACATACCCTCCTTCGAATTACAAATCATAAGATCTCTTGAGGAGAGGCTTCTTTCAACTTCATCGAGAGTAATGAACTTACTTTTATCAGGCAGGTTCCTGATAATGACTTTCTTTCCTTCAATTTTGTCAGCATCAAAAGCATGCAATGGTTGACCTATTTCGTGCTGCACAAAATTGGTGATATCAACTACATTATTAATAGGGTTAAGTCCCACTGCCCTGAGTTTATTTTTTAGCCATTCAGGTGATTCTCCTGTTGTTACTCCGCTGATTGTGACACCTGTGTATCGCGGGCAATCAATGGTATTTTCAATAATTACCTCATAGATATTATCGTGATTATCAGGTTTAAATCCTGTTAATGAAGGCAGGATAGCTTTTCCATTCATATCTGCATTCAGATTCAGGTATGCTGCAAGGTCCCTTGCAACTCCGAAATGAGATCCGCTGTCGATCCTGTTGGGAGTCAGCCCTATCTCAAAAACAAAATCCCTGGCAATTTTAAAATAGCTGCTGGCAGCAGTTCCCGGTTTTGCATCTTTATCCAAAACCATAATGCCTTCATGAGAATTACCAAGGCCAAGTTCATCCTCAGCACATATCATACCTTCGGATAATTCTCCGCGTATCTTCGATTTTTTTATCTCTAAACTTTCATCTCCTTTGAAAACAACCGTACCGACAGTTGCCACCGGAACTTTCTGACCTGCAGCAACATTCGGGGCTCCGCAAACGATGTGAAGAGGCTGTGAAGCACCAATATCCACAGTGGTTACAGAGAGCTTATCGGCATCCGGATGCTTTTTGCAGGTGAGGACTTCACCGATGACGACACCATCCAGTCCTCCCTTAACAGATACCCATTCATCCATTCCTTCTATCTCAAGTCCGATACCTGTAAGTATCTCTGCCACCTTTGCAGGTTCAAGATCAATTTTTAAATAATCCTTAATCCAGTTATATGAAATCTTCATTTCTTGGTTTAGCTTAAAAAATTATCAGTACGACTGCAAAAGTAAGAATTTTAAAAAAAGTTTTGAGAACTAATCATACTTTATTCACAGAAAGGGTATTTGTCTATCTTTGTACATCAAACACTTTATATATGGTACCCGAAAAAGATGACAAGCTGATTCTTTTAACAAATGATGACGGTTTATATGCAGCAGGATTAAAGACACTTCTTGAAGTAATGGAGGAGCTTGGAAAGGTTGTCCTGATATCTACAATTGAAAGTATGTCGGGGATGTCGCAGGCACTGACTGTTAAGACTCCCTTACGTGTTAAACTTCTTGAAGAGAATGACAGGCACAGGATTTATGCCTGTAACGGAACTCCAACCGATAGCGTTAAGCTGGCTATCAATCAGTTACTTGAAAGACCCCCTGACTGGATTGTTTCTGGAATAAATCATGGTGCCAATGCTTCGGTTAGTGTTCTTTATTCAGGTACAATGGCTGCTGCGATCGAAGGATGTCTTTACGGGATCAGCTCTGTTGGTTTTTCGCTTAATAATTTTTCGCCTGCTGCCGATTTCACGGTCTGTAAAAAATACATCCGTATCGTAATGAAGAAGCTTGCTTCAGAACCTCTTCCTCCGGGTATATGCCTTAATGTTAATATTCCTGCAGCTAAAAAGAATGAAATAAAAGGGATAAAAATATGCCGGCAGGCAAAAGGAAACTGGAAAGAGGAGTTTGAAAAGAGAAAGGACCCCATGGGCAAAACATATTACTGGCTGACAGGGGTTTTCAGGAATCATGAACCTGAAGCAGTCGATACCGATGAATGGGCAATCTCAAACAATTTTGTATCGGTGGTGCCCGTTACTGTTGATATGACTGCGCATTGGTATATTGATAAACTTAAAGTACGTTTCAAAAAATGATATTCTCTATGCTTCGTGCCTCACGCGGAATGCTCGCTATGACAATCGTCTGGGCTGTAATTGTTTTTGGTAAAAAGTTTTTAGGATGAGGTATTTCATTATTGCGGGAGAACAATCGGGCGACCTTCATGGCTCAAATCTGGTCAGAGGACTTCTTGAAGCTGACAACAGTGCAGCGATCTTCTGCTGGGGTGGCGATCTGATGGAATCGGCCGGTGCAACCCTCCTTGTACATTACAGGAAACTGGCCTTTATGGGCTTCATTGCAGTTATTAAAAACCTGGGAGCCATATCCAAAAACCTCTCCCTTTGCAAGCAGCATTTAACTGATTACAAACCGGATGTTGTAATATTTATTGATTATCCGGGTTTCAACCTCCGGATTGCGGAGTTTGCAAAAAATGCCGGATTCAAAACCTTCTGGTACATCTCTCCTAAACTCTGGGCATGGAATGAAGGCAGGGTTGAAAAGATTAAAAAATATGTCGACCGGATGTACATCATTTTCCCGTTCGAGGTAGACTTTTATAAAAAGCATGACATTATTGTCGAATATCGGGGAAATCCACTTGTTGATGAGATTGAAAAAAGAATCTCTTCATTTCCCGCCAGAGATGAAATTTTCAAATACCTGGGGATTGAGAATAAACCGTTAATAGCATTCCTTGCCGGAAGCCGCAGGCATGAAATTGAACTTATCCTTCCTGAAATGATCAGGGTGGTCCGTCATTTCCCCGAGTACCAGTTTGTTTTGGCCGGAGTGAAAAACATTCCTGATGAACTTTATCATAAAATCATTGGTAATGAGCCGGTAAAGCTCATCAAGGAAAGAACTTACGAGATATTGTATGCAGCCCAGGCTGCTCTCGTTACTTCCGGAACTGCAACCCTTGAGGCGGCTCTTACAGGCACTCCACAGGTTGTCTGCTATAAAGGTGATTTCTTCTCAATTCTGATTGCATGGATGGTGATTAAAGTGAAATATATCTCCCTGGTGAATCTGATTATGGACTTTGAGGTTATTAAAGAGCTTGTACAATATGACCTTAAAGAGAATAATCTTTTGACCGAACTTAAAGCTATTCTGCCCGGCGGAGCAAAAAGAGAAAAAATATTATCTGATTATGAAGTACTGAAAGATAAATTGGGTCCGGCAGGTGCTTCGGGGAGGGTCGCAAGAGAGATGGTGGCGGAATTGAAGGGGAGAAAGGGTGATTTTAAAGACAAAAGACAAAAGTAAAAAGATAAAAGTGGTTAAAAAGTTCCCCTCCTCGGAGGGGTAAGGGGTGGGTTTGTGTTTGTAATATATTATTAATCACCTGTTTATAGTGACTTTATTATTAACCTCATTATTACTCGAGGTAAAAAAATAATTTTCAAATGTATCTAAAGCTGATTCTTGTTTATATTTTAGTTGGTTTTTACCCTGTATTTACCTCAGGTCAGGTTAGGGTGCGATTATTCTCTCTACAGTCTCCCGAATCAGTAGTCTTTTCAGTCAATGAAGGAAAATATGAATTAAACGCATTCAGTGGCGATACTCTTATTGTGACTAAAGGTGAACCTGTCATTATTACCAGATACAATGGGAAGCTGGCTGTTAAAGCCAGAGATAAAGAAGGATTCGTATGTGATTCTGTTAAACTGGCAGGGAAAACCGGTTATGATTCTTTCTCTCTGCGGATTAACGGAAATACTCCAATCAGGCAATTTTATTCAGGTGATCTTAAGTGTTTTCCTGATCTGGGTACCATTGTACTTATAAATAATATTGATATTGAAAGATATATTGCCGGAGTTGTTAAGGCGGAGGGAGGAAGCGGGAAGAATATAGAGTATTTCAAGACACAGGCTGTTATTGCCCGGACTTATATGTACAAATATTTTGATAAGCATTCGGTCGATAGGTATAATGTCTGCGATAACACACATTGCCAGGCTTTTAATGGATTATATTCCGATACACTTATTAACAGGGCAGCTTTGGAAACGCAGGGTCTTGTTATACTTGATAAAGATAGTACTTTGATTATATCGGCTTTCCATTCAAACTGCGGGGGTGAGACTTCATCATCTGAAGATGTATGGTTAACAAGTCAGCCATACCTGAAAAGTGTTGTTGATCCATATTGCCTCTTTTCAAGAAATGCAGTATGGGGGAAAAGTTTTAGTCTTAAAGACTGGTTTGAATTTATAAAGAAATCAGGATATAATGGATCTACAGATGATCCAGCGGCTCTCAGCTTTATACAGAAATCAAGGTCAGTTGATTACAAAACGGGTTCATTTACAATGCCTTTAAGGATTATCAGGACTGATATGAATCTCCGGTCAACATTTTTTTCAGTGGTTTCTGAGGGCGATTCTATTATACTGAAAGGAAAAGGCTATGGTCACGGTGTTGGCCTTTGTCAGGAGGGGGCTATGGTGATGGCATCAAAAGGATTTAATTACCGGCAGATTATTGATTTATATTATTTTGGTGTTTTAATTACTGACATCAAAAATGCAGTAGTTTTACCTAACTTTTCACCCCCCAACCCCCCCCCACATAGGGGGCAATGAAAGAGAGGGAATTAACCCTCCCATTTGGAGCTATGAAAGAGAGGAATTTAACCCCCCATTTGGGGGGCATGGGGGGTAAAAATGCATGAGGGGCATGGGGGGTAAAAAAGGTGTATAATGAAGAAATATAATTAGTTGTAACAGACAATATTAAGTATATGTTTGCGATTTTCAGAAAGGAGATAAGTGGGTTTTTCAGTAGCCTTACAGGTTATATTGTGATAATTGTTTTCCTCCTGGTTAACAGTCTTTTTATGTGGGTTTTTCCCGGTGAATGGAATATTTTCGATTGCGGTTATGCCGGACTTGGTACCCTGTTTTTCCTCTCGCCATGGGTATTCCTGTTCCTTGTACCTGCAGTAACAATGAGAATGATTGCAGAGGAAAAACGTCTGGGTACTATTGAGCTGATTTACTCCAGACCCATTACCGAAAGAGGAATTATTTATGGCAAATACCTGGCTTCAGTTTTTCTTGTTTTACTTGCACTCTTGCCCTGTCTGATCTATTATATTTCTGTTTATCTGCTTGGTGAATCGCCCGGGAACCTCGATAAAGGCGGGACCTTGGGCGCTTTTATTGGGCTGTTTTTTCTGGCATCAGTTTATGCTTCCGCAGGTATCTTTGCTTCGTCTTTAACCGATAACCAGGTAATTGCATTTATAATTGCGGTCCTGATATGTTTTTTTCTTTTCATGGGATTTGATTCTTTTGCTTATCTGCCCGGATTAAAAAATCTGGATGAATTTGTGATCAGGCTTGGCATCAACGAACATTATAAATCTATAAGCAGAGGAGTTCTTGATATCAAAGATGTCGCCTATTTAGTGGCAGTTGTTGTCATCTTAAATGAGGCCACAAGGTTTCATCTGATATCGCGGAAATGGAAGAATAAAAGCTAAACCATGACAGTTACTGACACAAACAAAACCATAAAATTCAGAAGCTGGCTGCAATTCTTATCAGCAGTTGCGGGGATTATACTTGTTGCTTCTGCAAGTCCATTGATCAGGTTCAGGTTTGACCTGACTGAAGATAAAAGATACACACTTTCTGACCCGACACGGAAAGTGCTTTCAGGTTTAAAAAATGACATTTATTTTCAGGTTTACCTTGACGGGGAGATGCCCATCCCTTTAAAACGGCTGAAAAGGTCTGTCAGAGAGATGCTTGATGAGTTCAGAATAGCCTCAGGACGGAAAATTGATTATGAGTTTATCAATCCAGCAGAGGGCAGTAATGTTCAACAGAGAAATGCTCAATTCCAGGTTCTTGAAAATAAGGGATTAAATCCTGTCGATATCAGGGCTGGCGATGCCGAAGGGGGTTCTACACAGAAGATAATTTTCCCGGGGATGATAGTTAATTACAACGGGATTGAAGTGCCTGTAAACTTTCTGAAGAATAATCCTTCGATACCATATGAGCAAAATATTCTTCATTCGGTTGAAGGGCTTGAATATGAGATGATACAAACAATTGCGACCTTAAGTTCTGATACAATATACAAGGTCGCATTCATAGAGGGGCATGATGAAATTCCTGAGATTGAAACGGCAGATATAACAATTAATCTTGCGAAGTTTTTTACTATCGACAGAGGCATTATAGGAGGTAAACCGGGTATACTCGACAACTATGCTGCCATTGTCATTGCCGGTCCTGAAAAAGAGTTTAATGAATCTGACAAACTGGTTCTCGATCAGTACATTATGAACGGGGGAAGAGTCATGTGGCTTTTTGATGAGGTGGCAGTAAACTCCGATAGCCTTGTTTTTGGTGAAACAGTAGGACTCTACCGGCCATTAAATATTGAGGATCAGTTATTCAGATACGGAGCAAGAGTGAATCCGGCAATCGTTCAGGATCTTGAGTGTATGAAGATCAGACTTACAGTTATGAGCGGTGGCACACGCCAACAGGTTGTGCCTGCTCCATGGGTCTATTATCCTTTGCTTAACCCTGCTGCAAATCACTCTATTACAAGAAACCTGAACAGAGTAAAAGGGAAATTCACAAATTATATCGACACAGTTGGTCTCGATCCGACAATAAGAAAAACGATACTTCTGGCCACCTCTAACTTCAGCCGCACGCTATCACCTCCCTTAATGATAAGCCTGAAGGAGGCGGAATTGACCCCCGATGAAAAAGATTTTAATAAATCAAATCTGCCGGTAGCAGTCCTGCTTGAAGGAGTTTTTCCATCCGCTTTTAAAAACAGGATGGTAAGCAACCTGACAGATGATAAAAATCTCAAGGTTAAGACCGAAAGCAGCAAAACAAAGATGATAGTTATTGCCGATGCGGATATTATAAGAAACGAAGTCAGAAGAGTAGGATTGGAAGAAACACCATATCCACTGGGTCTGGATAAATATACAGGCGAGGTATTCGGGAACAGGGATTTTCTGATCAATTGCCTTAATTACCTGGTTGACGACAATGGAATCATGGAATTGAGATCGAGAGAACTGAAGTTAAGGCTGCTAAACAGTGCGAAGATAAAAGCTGAAAAATTCAAATGGCAGCTTATTAATATTGCCGGGCCTATTATAATAGTTATTATTGCAGGATTGCTATATAGCTATTTTAGAAGAAGATATTACACAAGATATTGATAATGAATAAAATAATTATCAGGGGTGTCATAATTTCAGTTGCGATCATACTGTTTCTCCTGATTTTATTTAAGAGCAGATCGCCTTTTGGAAAGAGCAATAGCTCATTTGCTTCAGAACCTCATAAAGAGATTACGAAAATTGAATTTTCAGAGGGAGGCCGAAGATTATCCCTGGAGAAAGAGGGAGAGAATTGGTTAATAAACGGGAAGACTGAAACAAGAAAAACCGGCATTCTCTTTATTCTCAGAGTTTTAGAGGAAATAAAAATCAAATCACCCGTTTCTGCTGAATTATTTGAAACTGAAATAACCGGAAAAGAAATTGTTCCTGTAAAAGTAAAAGTATTTGAAAAGAGGAAACTACTTAAGACTTTTCTGGTATATAAAACCCGATCGAACACCTATGGAAATATTATGAAGATCAAAGAGGGATCAAACCCTTTTATTGTCTATGTGCCGGGTTATGAGGGTGATATAGGTTCGGGATTCACACTAAACGAATTATTCTGGCAACCTTACACGCTATTCAATCTGATGCCATCAGAAATAACTTCTGTCAACTTTGAGAACCTATCTGATACGTCATCCTCGTTTTCAATAATTAATAAAAACCGCCATTTTGTTCTTTCCTGTCAGACCAGGGATCTGACAGGGTGGGATTCTTCTCTTGTTACACGTTATCTCTCCTATTTTGCATGGATCCCTTTCGAAGCGTGGGCATTCGAAATAGCAGAACAGGATAAGAAAGTGATTGAATCGCAACAACCTCTTTACAGGATAACAGTGAGTACAACCGGGGGAAGGAAGACTGTTCTTACTTTATGGGAAAAAATAACAGGTGAAAACGATGAAAAAGCAAAAGACAACGACAGGTTATTGGGCAAAACCCAAAACAGGGATGAGTTTTTCATCATGAGGTATTTTGATATTGATCCTTTACTCAAGAAGAGGTCATATTTCTTTCCCGAATAAATATTTGTTTGAGGGAATAGTTTTTTTTTGTAATATTGGTAATTGAGAATTGAACATAAACTATAGTTTAATTCATTCATTTTGACTTAAATAGTAAAATTTAGAAATCAATAACCCAACTTAAAACGATACAAGTATGAAATTTGTAGTATCCAGCTCGGAACTTCTAGGTCATCTGCAGGCAATAAGCAGGGTAATCAGTTCGAAAAATACGCTTCCAATACTTGATAATTTTCTTTTTAATCTTTCCGGAAACGACCTTGAGATAACTGCATCCGACCTCGAATCAACGCTGATAACAAGGATGAAGCTTGAAAATACCCAAGGAGACGGCACAATAGCTCTTTCTGCAAGAATATTACTCGACACTTTAAAAGAGTTTTCTGTGCAACCTCTCACCTTTGATATCAATCCGGATACAATGGCGGTAGTAATCAGCTCTGAAAACGGAAAATTCAATGTTGTCGGACAGAACGGGATCGATTTTCCGGCATTGCCTTCTATAAAAAAAGAGAAGAAATTTACATTTGTGATAAACGCCGATGTAATGCTGGCAGGTATCAACAAGACTCTCTTTGCCACTGCTGCTGATGAACTTCGTCCTGTTATGGGAGGTATCTTTGTAGAGGCTTCAACCGACAAAATTACCTTTGTTGCTTCCGATGCTCATAAACTGGTAAGATATCAGAGAACAGATGCACACGCTGATAACAACGCATCGTTTATCCTTCCAAAGAAACCTGCCTCATTGCTGAAAAATATTTTACCGAGGGAGGTGGGACCTGTAACTGTTGAGTTCGATGATAAAAATGCATTTTTTGTTCTGAACGACTACAAAGTTGTATGCCGTCTGGTTGAAGGCAACTATCCGAATTATAATTCAGTGATTCCCAAGAACAATCCCCGTAAGATCACCATTGACAGGGTTGAGTTCTATAATACACTCAAGAGAGTATCAGTATTCTCAAATCAGGCAAGTAATCTTGTTAAGCTTCAGCTTAAGGGCAACCAGGTGTTGGTTTCTGCGCAGGATCTCGATTTTTCCATTTCTGCTTATGAAAGGATCAAATGCCAGTATGAAGGAGAAGAGATTGAAATCGGTTTCAAATCGGTCTTCCTGCTTGAGATACTTGCAAACATTGCTTCACAGGATGTTATGATTGAACTCGCCGATCCGACTAGAGCCGGCCTGTTCCTTCCGGCAATAACAGATAACGAATCGGAAGATCTGCTGATGCTTCTTATGCCAATGATGATAAATGCCTGACCATTGAATCTCAATCTAAAACGCCCTCTGGCTTTTATCGATCTTGAGACAACCGGAATTAATGTTTCAACTGACCGTATTGTTGAATTATCTGTTCTGAAGATCAGCCCAAATGGCAAAGAAGAGTGGATGAGCACCCGGGTAAACCCTGAAATGGCTATTCCTCCTAAAACCACAGCTATCCACGGGATTAGAGATGAAGATGTGGCAAATGCACCTGTTTTCAGAGAAGTCGCTAAAAAACTTGCTTCCTTTCTTGAAGGGTGCGACCTTGCCGGATATAATACCGTCAAATTTGATATCCCTGTTCTGGCAGAAGAATTCCTGAGGGTAAATATTGATTTTAATTTCAGGAAGCGGAGGCATGTTGACGTTCAGGTTATTTTCCATAAAAAGGAGCAGCGCACTTTAGCTGCTGCATACCAGTTTTATTGCAATAAGGATCTTCATAATGCTCATAGTTCGAAAGCCGATACCGCTGCTACTTTTGAAGTTCTGAAATCGCAGCTCGACAGATATAAAGATCTGGAAAATGATGTTGAGAAACTGGCAGATTTCAGTTCTTTTAATAGTAATGTTGATTTCGCCGGAAGAATAATCCTGGATGAAAACGGAGTTGAAGTTTTCAATTTCGGCAAACATAAGGGTAAACCGGTTGAGCTTGTTTTTAATGAAGAGCCGGCATACTATTCATGGATGATGAACGGTGATTTTCCTCTCTACACCAAAAAAGTGCTTACTGAGTTAAAATTAAGATCTTTCGGAAAAACTCAGGGATAAAATGAAGATCATCTGCATCGGACTCAATTACAGGAAACATGCCATGGAGATAGGATGGGATCTTCCTGAAAAACCTGTAGTCTTTCTTAAACCTGATTCATCAATCCTGAAAAACAACAAACCTTTCTTTCTGCCGGATTTTTCAGATAACATCCACTATGAGGTTGAGGTCGTAATAAAGATCAGCAAACTTGGCAAGGGTATCGCTGCAAAATTTGCCCCACGCTATTTTGACGAAGTTACGGTTGGTATCGATATAACAGCGCGCGATCTTCAGAGACGGCAGTCAGCAGCCGGAATGCCATGGGAGATATCGAAATGTTTTGATGGCGCTGCACCACTAGGTAGTTTTATTCCTGTACGTAGCGTTAAGGATATGGGAAACCTTGATTTCAGGCTTGAGATCAATGATAAAGTTGTACAGAAAAGTAATACATCTGACATGATATTAGGCTTCAATCAGATAGTTGAATATGTTTCGAAGTTCTTTACTCTCAAAACAGGCGATTTGATATTCACCGGCACTCCTTCGGGTGTAGGCCAGCTTAAAAAAAACGACAACCTTGTTGCCTACCTGGGCGATAAACCTCTACTGGATTTCTTAATAAAATAGTTAAAAAAACTTTAACAGGATATATATTTTAATTCAGGTATTGACAATCTGATGATTAATTTCATATCTTACATTTTCATTTTAAATTAAAGGTTTTTCGGCACCTCTGGTTTTTCAAAAAATTAATTTATTAAACAAGACTATCATCTTTAAATATTAACTTATGAAAGAGAAAAAAAAGGTATCACGAAGAAGTTTTATTCAGAAGTCAGCAGGAGCAGCAGCTCTGCTCACTATCCCGACTATCATTCCTGCAAATGTATTTGGGGCGAACGACAAGGTTAGGGTTGCGGTACTGGGAGTAAATGGCCGCGGCACAAATCATATCCAGGGTTTTTCTAACCTCCCTGATGTTGAAGTGGCTTGTTTATGTGACCCTGATCTTGTGGTTTTAGCCAAACGGGCTAAGGAGTTTGAAACAAAGTATGGTAGACAAGTCATTCAGCAGCAGGATCTCCGAAAGGTCTTTGAAGACAAATCTATCGATGCTGTCAGTATTGCTACTCCTAACCACTGGCACGCGCTTGCCACAATATGGGCATGCCAGGCCGGTAAAGATGTCTATGTTGAAAAACCAGGCTCACATAACATCCGCGAAGGTCGTAAAATGGTGGAAGCTGCTGCCAAGTACGACCGTATTGTTCAGCATGGAGTTCAGCTTCGCAGTTCTGTAGCTGTTCAGGAAGCTATTAAGCATCTTCGCGATGGTCTGATAGGAGATGTTTATATGGCCAGGGGACTTGTATTCCGCTGGAGAGATGACATTGGCAATAAAGGAACTGAGCCTGTTCCGGAAGGACTGGATTATGATTTATGGACCGGTCCGGCAGAGAAAAAACCATTCTCACGTAATTATGTCCATTATAACTGGCATTGGACATGGAACTACGGTAATGGTGATGTAGGCAACCAGGGAATTCACGAAACAGATTTATGTATGTGGGGACTTAATGTTGGTCTTCCTGAAAGAATTACAGCCGGTGGAGGAAAATTTCTTTTCAACGATGCCAAAGAGACCCCTGAAGTTCTTGCTTCAACATATCATTATCCGAAAGAAAAAAAGATCATTGAATTTGAGGTTCGTCCATGGATTACCAACGGTGAAAACGGAGCTGAGGTAGGAAATATTTTCTATGGCAGCAAAGGTTACCTGGTAGTTTATAATTATGACAGGTACGAAAGCTTCCTGGGTCAGAAAAAGGAGCCAGGTCCAAAAAACAGAGCTGGTGGTGATCACTTTCTAAATTTCATTACTGCTGTTCGGGCACATGATAAGTCATTACTCAATGCTCCGGTTGAAACAGCTCATCTCTCATCAGGTTTAGCTCACCTTGGGAACATTGCTTATCGCACCGGGCGTACTTTGAATTTTGATCCTAAGACTGAAAAATTCATTAACGACGACGAAGCAAATACATATTTGACACGCCCTGCAAGGAAACCATTTGAGGTACCGGAAAAAGTTTAATCAACGACTCAGGGTATTTTATCAAAACGTCATTGCTCTCATAAAGAGAACGCAATGACGTTTTTTTAATCAATTAAACCAATACGACAATTTCAATACAAGCCCCCGGTTTTTTATCCTGTAATCACTAGGGAATGAGTTCTCTGTGTAGACAATAAACAGATCGGATACCGGGGCAAAGCGCCACTGAAAACGAATGTTTATATTGATGTTGTCAATCTGGTCATTGTATTGAACAAAAGTAGTAAGGAATAATTTATCAGTGAAAGTAAGATCCAGTCTGGGTCCGATTAAAAACAATTTAGCGCTGTTGTATGGATCCGGTAAGGATATATTGTTGTAACTGGCGGTAATTGCAATACTTCCATAAGGTTGTGCCCTGTAATTGATCGAAGCCCCAAGTGTTGATCTGGTCCCATTATAATAACTGCCATATCCGCCATTTAAGATGAAATTAAACAATTTGCGAAAATCGGAAGAAAAATTAACCCCGGCAGATTGCCAATTATATTCACTTCCTGCAGTAAGTTTTATTCCACCGGTATTGGTAGGATCAAATGAATTGCTGAGCTTCACGAAATTATCACTTACATTAAAAGAAAGCTGGTTTCTGTTCTGCCATCCGATCGAATATGTTAGTTGTGTTTGCCGGTCAGTCATTTCAAAGCCGGGATCAAGAATAACATCAAAATCTAAGCCGGGACCATGGCTTAATATATTACTTGAAGACGGATAAAACGTATACTTAAGTCCGGGGGAAATTTCAAAGTAGCCTGTTCTTCTGATATACCCAGCCTCAGAAACATAATCGGCACCTATCCAGGTCTGATCAATACTTACCCTGAAGGACCGTAATGAATAGGCAAGACTGTTTGCTATGGTAGCAGCATCACCCGAAGCGCCAGGATAAAATGACTGGTGGTAAAATGCTTTACCTGTCCAGCGATTATCCCGACTGGCAAGATTATATTCCAGGCCTGCCACCCTGTTATATCGAAAACCAGAATACAACGTATCATTATAATCACCAGTAACCTGTTTGTTGATCAGGAATCCTACAATACTTGACCTGCTGAAAACCTGTCGCTGTAATACTGCAACTGCATAATTGCTGGATGGAGTTTCTTCTTTTGATCCGGTTTGCATATCCATGACCCCTACTCTCAAATTATTCCCGATCCTTCCGCTTAATCTTCCTCCTCCGATTACAGGGATATTAAGACCAATGCGCCTTGAAAAGAAAGGCTGGTTACCAGTAGTACCAAGATTTGAAAACAAGTCGCTATTTTCAAGAAAAAACTGCCGTCTTTCAGGAAAAAATAATTCAAAACGGTCAAGGTTTGTCTGTTGCCTGTCCTCTTCAACCTGGGAGTAATCTGGATTTACAGTAAGATCAAGGTTCATGGATGTAGATAGTATCATTTTAGCATCAAAACCGGCATTCCCATTCCATTTTGTGTTTTCGCCGGCCTGATTATTCCTGGTGGCCTTTGCAGTAACATAAGGGATAAGGGAAAAACGAAGCCCGGCTTTGCCCAAAGGTTTATCCCAAATCAGCGTTCCCGTATGAGGAAGAGAGCAATGATTCAGATTACGTGGCATGGGTGCCCAGGCGGATTTTTCATTGGTTTTTAGATCAAGGCGTCCAAAATTAATGCCCCACTCATTAGCTCCCTCAAAGTAACGGATACTGCGGAAAGGAATACTAAACTCGGCCACCCAGCGGTCATCATAGCTCTTTATAGCCGATTTCCACTTGATGTCCCAGCTGTATGTAATTAATTGTGCATCATGCTCTAATCCTTCAGTTTGTGCACCTGCTGCTGAGACACCGAAAGCAAATCCATTGGTTAAATCATTATATGTGTCGATAAAGAACATGAAGTTATCGTTCTTCGAAAAATTGTAGTCCCTGCGCAATGATTCGATAGGTCTTTTCCCGGGCGTCGGATCATAACAAATTACGCCAACATAAAAATTTGATTCATCATACGTGAGCATAACTTCAGTTTGAGCAATGGCATAACCTGTGTCGGTGGGAGTTACACAATGGAATTTCCCGACACGTTCGGCTGTCATCCATGGTTCTTCATCAAGAATACCGTCAATATTTATCGCTTTATTTGTCTGGGCAATATGAATGCGATATTTATCACGGTTTATTCCCTTTGACTGACCCAAAAGCATAGTATTGTAGCACAGGAGTATAGCGGTAATGAGTAAAAAGGAAGTTTTAAACATTGAGAATTTTGAAATTTGGTGCAAGATAAAAAAAAGATTGAATAAGTGTCAAAATACCTAAAGTTTGGAGTTAGAAATAAATGGAAATAAATGGAAATTACAAATTATAATAAGTTGACTATGAGCTACCAGCTATGAACTACGAGCCATGAACCATGAGCTACGAGCTAAAAGGTGCCTGAAGTTGCAGAAAAATCATTTCTATTTTATTACATCTGATTAATTGTTTTAATTTTATGGGAGGTGTTTAAAATATTACAGTATGGTTATCAATATTAGCGCCGATGCTTCGGAACTGGGATTAAAAGCTTCACAATTTGCAGCAGGTAAACTGAATGAAGCAATCAGACAAAATGGAGAAGCCAGATTGGTTGTCTCGACCGGAAGCTCACAGTTTGAGACTTTACAATCGTTATTGCACGAAAAAGTAGAGTGGGAAAAAGTTGAGGTTTTTCACCTCGATGAATATATTGGACTACCAGTTGCACATGTCGCAAGTTTCAGAAAATATCTTTACGAACGCTTTATCAACCATGTCAGAATCAGAAAATTTCACAGCGTTGATGTTGAAGGTGATATTGATCAGAAAATTAAGACATTAACTCTTGAAATAAGAAAGAAACCTATCGATATCGGACTTATTGGAATAGGAGTGAATGGTCATATTGCCTTTAACGACCCACCTGCAGACTTCGACACCCGCGAGGCTTATATAATTGTCAGACTCGATGATCAATGCAGGTTGCAGCAGGTAAATGAGGGATGGTTCAAATCAATAGAAGATGTTCCGGAAAAGGCAGTCTCAATGACCCCATGGCAGATAATGCAGTGTAAAACAATTATTTCTTGTGTGCCGCATAAGGTTAAGGCAGTAAGTGTCAGAAATACACTTATTAATAATCTGACTAATATTGTTCCGGCAACAATGCTGAAACAACACCCGGACTTTCACCTGTACCTTGATAATAATTCGGCATCTGAAATTGTCCCGTTATAAAGATGAAGGAATGTAAAAGAATAAACTGATGACAAAAAATAAAACAGCACCTTTTACTATTGAAGCTATCCATTATGTGACAGGGAATCCGGTCAGAATAGAAATTATTGACGGTCGCTTAGGGAAAATAATAGAAATAACAAGCTTAAAAGATGAGAACAACATTCTCTATATCGCTCCGGGTCTTATTGATAATCAGATAAATGGTTATGCAAATGTTGATTTCTCAGGAAGCAATCTTTCTGCGAAAGATGTTATATATGCAACAAAAGAAATCTGGAGAGACGGGGTAACCTCTTTTCTTCCGACATTAATCAGCAACAGCCATGAAAACCTGATTAAAAATTTCAAAATACTTGATGATGCTCTTAAAAGAGATGAACTGCTCCGTGAATCTATTCCCGGATTTCATCTTGAAGGCCCGTATATTTCTACGGAAGAGGGTTACAGAGGCTGCCATCCCTTTCAGCATATACGGAAACCTTCCTGGGATGAATTCACCAGGTATCAGAAAGCTGCCGGTGGAAGAATTATTCAAATAACCATTGCGCCTGAACTTGAAGGGGCAATGGAATTTATAAGGCTATGTACTCGTGATGGAATTGTTATTGCAATGGGTCATACAAATGCATCGGCAGAACAGATCAGGTATGCAGTTGAAAACGGGGTAAGGTTATCAACGCACCTCGGGAATGGTTGTGCCAATCTTATCCATCGTCATAATAATCCAATCTGGCCGCAGCTTGCGAATGACCAGCTTACACCATCAATTATTGCTGACGGACTTCATCTGTTTCCCGAAGAGATAAGAGTGTTTTATAAAGTAAAAGGACCTGATAATCTTATTCTTACTTCTGATGTTATTTATCTTGCAGGAATGGCTCCCGGAAAGTATACTTTTTTGGAAAGCGAAGTTATTCTTACAGAGGAGGGGATGTTATTAAATGCAGAACTTAATTGTCTTGCCGGCGCATCTTTCCCGTTGAAAAAAGGGGTTGAGAATATGATGAATTTCACCGGATGTTCACTCACAAAAGCAATAAACATGGCGTCTGCGAATGTTGCACGTATCTATAACCTTGACGACAGAGGAACGCTGGCTCCGGGTAAAAGAGCCGATCTCATTCTGTTCAAACGAGAAGGTAATCAGTTACAAATAAAGAAAACCTATTTAAATGGCAAACTGGTGTTTTCTGCAATAAACGCTAAACGCTAAACGCAAAACCAACATGAGCACAATTGATTACATCGTTTTATTCGGCTATTTCATCTCAATTACAGCCTTCGGATTATGGATGGCACGAAAGACTAAAACCAGCGACGCCTATTTCAGGGGCGAGCGCAAATTCAAATGGTACATAATGATAGGGCAGGCATTCGGTGTGGGAACACATGCCGAAATGCCTGTAGCACAGACAGGCGCAACCTTCAGTCAGGGATTTGCAACAATCTGGTACCAGTGGAAAAACATGCTGATAACACCTTTCTACTGGCTTATTGCTCCTTTTTACAGACGCAGTGAGAGGACAACAGTCGGTGAGATAATCGAAGACCGGTATGGCAGTAAAATGGGACTTGTATATTCCCTGTTTGCTGTTTCATTTTTTGTTTTTAACATGGGTGTTATGTTACAGGGTGCTGCAAAGGTAATATCAGTGGCTTCCGGAAACCTTATATCCCCTGATATGGTTGTTCTGGCAATGACGATAGCTTTCATAATCTATAGTTTTGCCGGAGGGTTGATAGCTGCAGCTTATACCGATTTTATCCAGTCGTTCCTGATCATTACTTTATCCATTATGCTAATTCCATTGGGATTAAAGGAGATAAATGGATTTGCGGGTATGAAGGCAGTTCTTCCGGATCATTTCTTTGATCTTTTTAACAGCGCCAGCGGCATAGACGCCTTTACAATAGCGATGCTGGCAATAAACGGAATTGTTGGCATAACAGCACAACCTCACATGATATCGATGTGTGCAACCGGAAATACTGAAAGAGCCGGTCGCATCGGTCAGACCTTCGGTTCGATGGTAAAGCGTCTTGTCACAATTGGATGGGCTTTAACAGGCTTGGTTGTTGCAGCACTTGTCATCAAGAACGGTGCGACACTTGCAGATCCCGAAATGGCATTCGGATATGCCTGCAGTGTCCTTCTTGTTCCCGGACTGGTTGGTCTGATGCTGGCAGCAATTGTTGCTGCAAATATGTCGGCCTGTTCAAATTTTATGGTAAATACCGGAGCCCTTTTTACTAAAAATTTTTATAAAAAATATTTAAATCCCGAAGCTGTCGACCAAAAGCTTTTATGGATGGGACGTTA
Source organism: Bacteroidales bacterium (assembly GCA_030692905.1). Classification (GTDB taxonomy): domain Bacteria; phylum Bacteroidota; class Bacteroidia; order Bacteroidales; family VadinHA17; genus LD21. The sequence goes on along the minus strand of JAUYBT010000180.1, from coordinate 6,820 downwards.
CTCAGGTTTGGGTTTATCGGTACTTGCAGTACTCTTTGCACTTAGTATAAAAAATGTTTTGCATGCATTCCTTTTTACAGAGACCCTTGCAGCGTTTATGGGAATCATTTTCCTTGGAGGGATAATCTGGAAAAGAGCAAACAGGTATGGTGCGGCAGCTGCAGTAATTATCTCTTTAACAACATATTATATCGCTAATATTACATCCACAGATCAGTTAATGATGGTTTATAAATGGAAACCGGCTCCTTTTGGTCTGGCCATGCTATCCGGATTTTTTGTGTTCTGGTTTGTTAGCATTTTAACGAAGCCGGAAGATAAAGAGAAGAACGATGCGTTTTTCGATAATATGAGAAGAAAATCAGATGCGAAACAACCAGGTAGTGACGGTAAAAAGCCGCTGGCATCAGAATCAGGCGACGATCTGTTACTGCTTGATTTGCCCGGGTGGGGACATAAAGAGCGATGGATAAATTTCTTCCATCGTTACCGTGAAGATCTTATTGGATTCCTGCTAAGCTGGATAGTAGTCGGAGCACTCATTTTGCTGGCATGGGGAATTCTTCAATTATAGTATAAAGTACAGAAGTTGATAATTTGAACCGCAGAGCGATTTAACAAATAATTAACTTGTTGGATTTTTTATTTCATTTGGTATTGATTGATACTATTAATAACTTTAACCGTTAATTTAAATTAAAGAAGATGGGAAATTTTGGAGCTACAGAGATTATACTGATTCTGCTTGTTGTGGTGCTTCTCTTTGGCGGCAGGAAGATACCTGAGCTTATGAAAGGTATTGGTCAGGGTATGAAAGAATTCAAGAAAGCCTCCCGTGCTGGCGATGAACCTGATAAAATGAGTGCTGAACCAAAAGACGAAGAAAAAAAATAAATGGTTGTCTCAAAAGTACCTTGTCAGACAACCTCGTTTACATAACGTATTGTTAATCAATCTGAAACAATATATTTTGGTGCTTTTCTGTGTTTTGTTCCCTGCTCGTAACTGTATGCTATTTCAAGCAGTAGAGGTTCGCTCCATGCCCTGCCGAAGAAGGTAACACCAACCGGCAGATCGTCAACAAAACCCATTGGTACAGTGATTGCAGGATATCCTGATATTGCAGCAAGTGAAGAACTTCCTCCTACAAAATGATCACCCAGGAGAAGATCAGTTTTCCATGCAGGAGATCCGGTAGGTGCCATAATTGCATCGAGTTTGTTGTTATTCATTACCTTATCAATGCCATCTTCTCCTGTGGCTTTAGTCATCCTTACGAGTGCCTTCTTATATTCAGCCGACTCAATGTCTCCTTTCTTCTCAGCCTTCTCAAGAAGTTTCTGATCAAAATATCTTAGCTCAACTGTATCTGACTTATTGAACTCTATTAACTCTTTGAGACTCTTAACAGGTGCATCGCTTCCAAGTCCCGCAAAATATTTATTAAGTCCATCCTTAAACTCATACAACATCACTTCGAATGAAGCATCTCCATAATTTTCACCTTTTGGGAACTCAATTTCAACCACTTCTGCTCCATTTGCTTTAAGAAAGGCAACTGTATTAATCAAAAGAGTATCAACTTTATCTGAAAATCCCATAGACTTTTTAAGCAGACCGATCCGTTTGCCATTCAGACCCTCTTTTTTCAGAAATTTTGTATAGTCGGTTTTATATTTACCATCTGAAGCCAGCGATTTGGAATCTGATGAATCGATGCCGGTTAATGCCCCGAGAGTAATGGCAACATCTTCCACGGTTCGTCCCATAGGACCGGGAGTATCCTGGGTGAAGGAGATTGGGATTATACCTGAACGGCTTATGAGGCCGACAGTCGGTTTAATACCCACTAAACCATTATTGTTTGACGGACACACTATTGAACCATTTGTCTCAGTGCCTATTGCCATCATACAAAGATTGGCAGAAACGGCTACTCCTGATCCGGAGCTGGAGCCGCATGGATTACGGTCGAGCACGTACGGGTTTTTTGTCTGACCGCCAACGCCACTCCATCCACTCGATGACATCATAGCCCGGAAGTTAGCCCACTCACTCAGGTTCGATTTAGCTATTATGATAGCCCCTGCTTCTCTCAGCTTTTTCGCAACATAACTATCGGTCTTCGGGAAGGAGTTTCTTAAAGCTGTGGCACCGGCCGTAGTCGGCATTCTGTCGTGCGTATCAATATTATCCTTAAGAATTATGGGAACCCCGTGTAAAGGACCTCTGATCTTCCCTGCCGCAAGCTCCCTGTCGAGATCTTCTGCTATCTGGAGGGCATCAGGATTAATTTCAATTATTGAATTTAGTTGCGGACCATTCTTGTCTATTTCGATAACTCGGTCGAGATAGACATTTACAACATCGGTGATTGTATATTTACCCTCTTTGTACCCTTGCTGTAACTGTGTAATGGTTAACTCTTCAACCCAACTGTTGTCTGGTTCTTTCTGAACCTGTTTATTAACAGGCGACTTGCAGGTAATCAGGCACAGTATAGACGGGATGAACAATAAAGTAAATCTGGATAAATGAGTTTTCATAATTATTATGGTTTGTGTTGATTTTGTGCAACCTTTGTATAAATTACAAAATTATGAATAATAAATCAATTTGAATATATTTGTAGTAGATCATGGCAGAAGAAAAAAAAGTAAATCTGAACGCCCTCACAAGTGACTTTTATCAAATGGTTTATTTGAATATGAAAAACATTTACCTGCAGATTCTTGATCAACAGTCCGCTGATTCTCCTCTGATTTTGGCTACAGTGACCAGGACGAATGGTTCTACTCCGCAAAAACCCGGTAGTTCAGCTTTGTTTTGTAAAAAAGGTCTCATTTCCGGCACAGTTGGCGGCGGAATTGTTGAAGGAAAAGTGCAGAAAATATCACTGGATGCGGTTCTTTCAAGAAAATCAGGACATTTTCATTTTAACCTGGCTAATGACATCTCAAACACCGAAGAGGCTATATGCGGCGGACAGATCAGTGTTCTGGTTGATGCCAATATTAATAATAGTATTCCTGTCTTTGAGCAGGTTAAGCAATCATTAGCCAAACAGATTCCGGGTGTTCTGATAACAATGGTAACCGGTTTTACGGAAAAAATGGTTCTTATAAACCGTTACTGGATGAGTGAAATTTTTAAGCCATCAATACCAGTTGGGTTTCTTGAGAAGATTGAACCGGTTGTAATGTGTTTGCTTTCAGCAGCCAATCCGTCAGATTACAGGGAATTGGAGCTTACAATCCCGGATGAAGAACCCTCTTCACTGTTTTTCCTTGAACCGATTTTCCCTCCTGCACAGCTGGTCATTGCCGGAGCAGGTCATATTGGGAAAGCATTGTCGCATCTTGGGAGTATGCTCGATTTTGAGGTTACTGTAATTGATGACCGTCCTGAATACGCTAGTGTTGAAAATATGTCTGATGCCGACCATATTATAGTTAAAGATATTGGTGAAGCTATGCAGGAGTTGAAGAAGAGCGACAACACCTATGTAGTAATAGTGACAAGGGGTCATAAGGACGATGCCGCAGCGTTGAAACCCTGCATCGGTTCTGATTTAGCCTATACCGGCATGATTGGCAGTAAAAAGAAGATCGCAACTATGCGGATGAATTTTATTGAGAACGGATGGGCTACCGGTAAACAGTGGAATCAGATTCATGCTCCTGTTGGTTTGGATATCCAATCTCAGACCGTTGAGGAAATTGCTGTTAGTATTGCCGCTCAGCTCATACTAGTACGCAACAGTAAGAAGTAAATCAGTAAAATCCCCTCCTGGGAGGGGTAGGGGTGGGTTTATATAGTTGAAAAAGGAGAAGAAAAACTTATGGGAGGATTATGGGGCTTAATACTTGCAGCAGGAGAGTCGAAGAGAATGAGATTCCCGAAAATGTTGCTGACCTTTAATGGCAGAACGATGATAGAAAATGTTATCGGGAATGTAACCCGGTCAGATGTTGATAATATAATGGTTGTTTTAGGAGCTGACAGGGATACATTAATAGAATTGGTCGGGAAATCACCTGTAAAGTATTGTTATAATGATAATTATAAAGAAGGAATGCTCTCATCAGTGAAGTGCGGTTTCAGAAATCTGCCTTCAGATTTTGAAGCCGTTCTGGTTTTCCAGGGCGATCAGCCGTTGATCTTTCCAAAGGCGATCAATACGGTAATTGAAGCATACAGGTATTCCGGTAAAGGGATTGTAATTCCTGTTTATAAAAATAAGCGAGGACATCCTCTTCTTATCGACAGAAAATACAGGAACGAAATAGAAAAACTTGACGCCCATGAAGGATTGCGCTCATTGGCATATCAGTTTTCTGATGATGTTCTGGAGGTTGAAACTGACGATTCAGGCATCCTCAGGGATTTTGATACTTACGATGATTATAAAAAGAAAATTAATCAAATACAGTAGATATGGAAGAGACTATTAGTTTTCAGTTAAATGGTAAAAAAACAGAAGTCCGGATTGACCCCGGCCAGACTCTTTTATGGGTGTTGCGGAATCATTTCCGGCTGACAGGAACCAAATTTGGTTGCGGAGTTGGATTCTGCGGATCCTGTACTGTTCTTATCGACAAAGAACCTGTCAGGTCTTGCACATTAGCAGTAGGTAATGTAGCAGGGAAAAAAGTTGTTACTATAGAGGGACTTGCAAAAAACGGCAAGTTACACCCTGTTCAGAAAGCATTCGTTGAACACGATGCATTGCAATGCGGTTACTGTACTCCCGGGATGATCATGAGTGCCACAGGTCTGTTAATGAAAAACCTTTCCCCAACACGTCAGGAAATAATTGATGGTATGGAAGATAATCTCTGCCGTTGCGGGGCACATATTCGTATTATTGAGGCTGTTCAGACAGCAGCAAAAGAAATGAAAGGAGGGAAGTAAACATGAAAAAGAGAGAATCAAATCCTAAGGAATTAACTCAACCCGTTGAAGTATCAGGTATGAAACGTAGAAGCTTCATGAAACTTTTGGGTGGTGGAGTATTCATTTTTTTCCAGCCATGGAACATCTTTGATCTTTTTTCAGCGCCTGCAGAACAGGCAAGAAGCCTTACCAAAGACTATAATGCTTTTCTTCATATTGCCGAGGATGGAACAGTGACATGTTATACTGGCAAGATTGAAATGGGACAGGGCGTTATCACCTCTCTTCCCATGATGATGGCAGATGAGCTGAATGTTCCACTTGAAAAAGTAAAAATAGTTATGGGCGATACTGACCTGTGCCCTTATGATGCCGGTACATGGGGTTCGCAGACGACCCAGACCTTTGGTCCGAATATGAGAGCCGCCGCAGCCGAGGCAAGAGCTGTATTACTTGAACTGGCATCGGGGCAACTGGGAGTACCGGTTTCACAACTTGAAGTCAGGGATGGTATAATTACAGATACAAAAAATCCGAAAAATGCGGTAACTTATGCCCAACTGACAAAAGGTAAGAAACTGGAGAAATATCTTGATGTTAAGCCATCTGTTGAGGATTATACAAAATTCACCTATGTCGGGAAATCGTATAAGCATAGCGATGCTAACCTTAAAGTCACCGGGGAGGCAAAGTATGCCGGCGACCTTAAATTACCCGGGATGGTTTATGCAAGAATATTGCGTCCACAATCGCACGGGGCAAAACTGACCTCAGTTGATTTTTCGGAAGCGGAGAAGATTGAAGGCACAAAAGTAGTACGCGATGGGGACCTGGTGGCAGTCCTTCATGAAAACCACGACAAAGCCGATGAGGCAATTGTGAAAATCCAGGCAGAATATTCATTCAATGAGATGCCCGTTAATGATAAGACAATCTTTGAATGGATGCTGAAGGCCGATTCAAGTGCTAATGTAGCAAGGTCAAGCGGAGATTTGGAATCGGGACGTCAGCTTTCTGAAAAAATATTTGAATCAGAGTTTCATGATCCTTATCTGGCACATGCTCCGATCGAAACGCATACTGCTCTGGCCCAGCTCGAAGGTGATAAGCTGACCGTATGGGCTGCAACACAAACGCCTTTCGGTCTTCAGGATGGTATAGTACGTGAACTCGGTCTCCCACGTGAAAAGGTGAGAGTTATTACCCCGTTTGTAGGAGGAGGATTCGGAGGCAAAACTGTATTCCAGCAGGGTATTGAAGCAGCAAAACTCGCAAAACTCACCGGTAAACCGGTAATGGTTGCATGGACCCGTGATGAAGAGTTTTTCTATGATAATTTCCATTCAGCAGCAGTAGTTAAGATTAAATCAGGAATTGACAACTCAGGCCTTATCAAGCTGTGGGATTACCATGTATATTATGCAGGCACAAGAGGTTCGGAAACCATCTACGATGTTCCGAATGCTAAAACAACGAGTTACAGCCGGAATAAGAATGCTCCGCCTGTTCACCCATTTAGTACCGGGCCTTGGCGTGCTCCCAATAACAATACAAATACTTTCGCCAGGGAGGTGCAGATCGACATTATGGCGACAGCAGCCGGGATCGATCCTCTTGAGTTTCGTCTTAAAAACCTGAAGGATGAGAAGATGATCGCCTGTCTGAAGGCTGTTGCCGATAAATTCCGTTATGTCGCAGGTAAAACCCCCAGCGGCAGAGGAATAGGAATCGCTTGTGGAACAGATGCCGGAACCTGGGTAGCCCACATGGCTGAGGTTAAGGTTGATAAAAATACAGGTAAAGTACAGGTTGTAAGAATAGCCGTTGCACAGGATATGGGATTATGTGTTAATCCGCAGGGTGCATTAATCCAGATGGAAGGTTGTATAACCATGGGTCTTGGATATACTTTTACGGAAGAGGT
>JAUYBT010000177.1 GCA_030692905.1 Bacteroidales bacterium | reverse complement strand
ATTTGTGATTATTGTAATATTCATAGTTATATCAGTCTCTAACGGTGCTAACCTTACTGACGGGCTCGATGGACTGGCTACCGGGACTTCTGCAATAATCGGAACTGCTCTCGGGATTCTGGCCTATTTGTCGAGTAACGTTATTTATGCTGATTATTTGAATATAATGTACATACCAGGCACTGAAGAGCTGGTGATTTTCGCAAGTGCATTTATCGGGGCTACAATAGGCTTTCTCTGGTACAACTCATTTCCGGCGCAGGTTTTTATGGGCGATACCGGCAGTCTGGCACTCGGAGGCATAATAGCTGTATTTGCTATAATAATAAGAAAAGAGCTTTTGATCCCGATACTATGCGGGATATTCCTTGTTGAGAACCTGTCAGTTATATTGCAGGTAGCATGGTTTAAAAGAACAAAAAGAAAATATGGAGTAGGAAGGAGGATTTTCCTTATGGCTCCCCTTCATCACCATTATCAGAAAAAAGGGTACCCTGAACCGAAGATTGTCACACGGTTCTGGATTGTGGCGATAATACTGGCTGTAATAAGCATTGTGACGCTTAAGATCAGATAATAAAATGAAGAAGAAGATTGTAATTCTGGGGGCAGGAGAAAGTGGTGCAGGATCGGCAGTGCTGGCACAAAAGCATGGGTTTGATGTGTTTGTATCCGACAAGGGTCAGATAAAAGAAAAATACAGGGAAATTCTTGATAATTATAATATTAAGTGGGAGGAAGGGAATCACGACGAAAAAATCATCCTTTCGGCAGATGAGGTTATTAAGAGTCCGGGAATACCTGAAAATGCACCTGTAATCATCAGGATCCGCGAAAAGGATATCCCTGTTATATCAGAAATAGAGTTCGCCGGCAGATATGCTGAGGGTATCAAAATTTGTATCACGGGGAGCAATGGTAAAACAACTGTTACAAATCTGATCTACCATATTCTGAAAAAAGCAGGAAAGAATGTCGCAATGACCGGTAATGTCGGAAACAGTTTTGCCATGGCTGTTGCAGAAGGCTCATACGATTATAATGTAATTGAATTGAGCAGTTTTCAGCTCGACGGAATGTATGAATTCAAAGCAGATATTGCTGTTCTGATGAATATTACGCCTGATCATCTTGACAGATACGGGTACAAACTTCAGAATTATGTGGATTCCAAATTCAGAATAACACAAAACCAGAAGAAATCTGATTTCCTGATTTTCTGGGCTGGAGATCCGATCATTGAAGCTGAACTATCTAAGAAGCAATACGGAATGACTCTGCTTCCTTTTTCTGATGAAATAAAGGAAGGTATGGCCGCTTATGTCGAAAACAACGAATTAATAATTGATTACCCAAATAAAACCAACCTTATGACCATTCATGAATTGGCGCTTAAAGGCCGTCACAACACCTACAACTCAATGGCAGCAGCTATTGCCGGTAAAGTCCTTAATATCCGCAAAGACGTAATCAGGGAAAGTCTCGCTGATTTTCAGGGAGTTGAACACAGGTTGGAACCGGTTATTACGGTTTGCGGTATTAACTTCATTAACGATTCAAAAGCTACCAATGTCAACTCAACATGGTATGCTATTGAGTGTATGGAAAACGATATCATATGGATCGTCGGTGGAATAGACAAAGGTAATGACTATTCAGAACTATTTCCGGTGGTCAGGAAGAAGGTCAAGGCGATTGTTTGCCTTGGCAAGGATAACAAGAAAATTGTTGAAGCTTTTAAAGATAAGGTTGCGACAATTGTTGAAACAACGTCAATGGAAGAGGCTGTAAGGTCTTCATATTACCTGGCAAAGAAAGGTGAAACGGTGTTATTGTCACCTGCATGTGCAAGTTTTGATCTTTTCAGGAATTATGAAGACAGGGGTCGTCAGTTTAAACAGGCAGTAAGAAACCTTTAATCAAAGAATTTAATGCAACAGGGCTGGCTTACAAAGACATTTAAGGGAGACAGGGCTATATGGGGTCTTGTGGCTCTTTTTATGATCTATTCCCTTCTGGCTGTTTATAGCTCTTCTGTCGGAGTTGCCTTTATGAAATATGGTGGCAATACGACATATTTCCTGAGGAGCCAGTTTTTTATGCTCGTATTAAGCCTGGTAATAATCGTAGTTGTCCATTATCTGCCATACAGGATATATTTCTCGATGGCAGGGTTGATCCTGATCGGCGCTGTAGGATTGCTGATCCTTACTTTTGCTTTTGGATCGAAAGTTAACGAGGCGACCCGGTGGCTGGTTATACCGGGAACAGACTTCAGACTTCAGACATCTGATGTCGCCAAAGTGGCACTTGTCCTGTATCTTGCCAGATCACTGGCCAGATACCAGAACGAACTGAATAATTTCATGCTTGTTACAAAGTATTTTATTCTTCCGGTAGGCATTGTCTGCGGTCTGATTTTACCTGAAAACCTCTCGACAGCACTCATGATATTCGGTATAAGTTTGGTAATTATGTTCATTGGGAGGGTACCGTTCAAATTTCTTCTGGCTTATGTTGGTATGGGAGTTGTCGGAGTTGTCCTGTTTGCCATGGTGCTTACTGTAGTAACAAAAGATAACAGGGTTCAGGTCTGGAAAAGCAGGATCGAGCATTTTTTCTCAGGTGCAGTGGATGAGGATGGAGATTATCAGTCGAACCAGGCGAAGATTGCTATCTCAACCGGCGGGTTATTTGGAAAAGCTCCGGGGAAAAGCACCCAGAGGAATATGCTTCCGCAATCGAACTCTGACTTCATTTTTGCAATAATAATCGAGGAATATGGATTATTGTTCGGTGCTATCCCCCTCATACTTGCTTATATGATATTGCTGTTCAGGGGGATTACAATAACGAAGAAATGTGAGACGGCATTCCCTGCCTTTCTGGTAATGGGTTTAATTGTAATGATTGTCGTACAGGCTATGCTTAATATGCTGGTTGCAGTGGGGTTATTTCCGGTTACAGGCCAGACACTTCCAATGGTGAGTTGGGGAAGGACCTCTGTCCTTATGATGAGTTTTTCAATCGGGGCAATACTGAGTGTAAGCAGGGTGGTTAATGCAAGGATAAAAAAAGAAGAACTGCCCGAAGAGGAAATTACTGATGAAGGAGAAAAAATATATGAGCCTGCAAAGACATAAGAGAGTGATAATAAGCGGCGGAGGCACAGGAGGACATATCTTCCCTGCTATTTCTGTTGCTAATGCTCTCAGGAGAATTGATCCTGAGATCGAGATCCTCTTTGTTGGCGCTGAAAGAAGAATGGAAATGGAAAAAATTCCGGCGGCAGGTTACAGGATCATTGGATTACCGATTGCCGGTATACACAGGAGCCTCACCCTGAAAAACATCACAGTGCTGATAAAACTTTTAAAGAGCCTGAACATGGCGAAAAAAGTTATAAGAGAATTTGAGCCGGATGTGGTTGTAGGTGTAGGCGGTTATGCAAGCGGACCGGTACTCAGGCAGGCAGGAAAAATGGGAATTCCGACTCTTATTCAGGAACAGAACAGCTCTGCAGGTGTGACAAATAAACTTCTTGCAAAAAGAGCTTCAGTTATTTGTGTTGCATACGACGGGATGGATAAGTACTTCCCGGCAGAAAAGATTATTAAAACCGGAAACCCTGTTCGCCAGAATTTCGATGATCTTAAAAAGCTGGAGATTGAGGCATTGTCATTTTTCAATCTGAAAAAGGGCTTCCCCGTGATTCTGGTACTTGGTGGGTCACTTGGTGCAGGAAGTATTAATAAAAGCCTTTCGGATAACATTAATATGCTTAGAGACCCGGATTGCCAATGGTTATG
>JAUYBT010000132.1 GCA_030692905.1 Bacteroidales bacterium | reverse complement strand
ATCATCAATATATTTACTATCTTTTGACATGTCAATCCAGACTTCGGTCTCTGCTTCTTCAGCCAGTATGTAGTATGTAGTATGTAGTATGTAGTATGTAGCATGTAGTATGTAGTAAGAAGTACGTAGTGAAAAATGGAGTGGTTTTTGGCTTTCTACTTACTACCTACTGCCTACTTCTTACTGCCTACTACCTACTGCCTACTTCCTACTGCCTACTACTTACTGCCTACTACTTACTATTTTCTTAGACTCTGAGGCCCTTTGAAATCCAAAAAATTCTCATGATGTTAATGAAATTCATAGATGATGGCGCGAGGGCTAAACTATTAAATGAAATCACCAACTCAATTATTTTTTAAAAACAATTTAAAACAAAATTATGGAGTAATAAATATGAAAACAATCTATGGCAAACTCATCCTGCAAGGATCAAACGAACCAACCGATAACCTGAGATATGTAAAGGATTGCGGACCTATTGAAAAAAACTCTCACATTTGTCAGGTTTGTTTCGTTCAGGAGATAAAAAAACTAAAGGAATTAACTACGTTGTTCTTTATTCGATATTGTTTACATTTGAAAGTGGTAATGAAAAACAGACTAAATATAACTTTCGATTGGCAAAAGATAATGAGGTCTGAAGACCATATCCTTTACCAATCTTCTCGTTAGCGGTCATGGGTGACAACAACTTCAACGACGACCAAGACTATCAGGACTTATCAACACACATAGACAATAATGACAATATTTAATACTTTTGTAAGAAAAGAAAAGTTGAAAACATATCATAAAATAATAAACGGTGATAGCAGAAAAATGACTGAATTGAATGACAATTCGATTCATTTAGCAATTACTTCACCTCCGTATTGGCAATTAAAAGATTACGGGTCAGCAGATCAAATAGGTTATAATGATAGTTATGAAAACTACATAAATAACCTCAGTCTTGTTTGGAAAGAATGTTACCGTGTACTATTTCCTGGTTGCCGTTTATGTGTAAATATAGGAGATCAATTTGCCCGCTCTGTCTATTATGGCAGGTATAAAGTAATTCCAATCAGAGAAGAAATAATTAAATTCTGTGAGAATGTAGGATTCGATTACATGGGAGCTATAATTTGGCAAAAAGTGACGACCTCAAATACAACTGGTGGTGGTGTTCAGATGGGCTCCTATCCTTTCCCCAGAAATGGCATTTTGAAAATAGACTATGAATTCATTATAATATTTAAGAAACTTGGAGATGCACCTAAACCAAATAGAGAAGATAAAGAACTATCCAAAATGACTGCTGAAGAATGGAATACATTTTTCGCTAGCCACTGGAATTTTTCTGGAGTTAAACAAGACAACCATATTGCTATGTTTCCAGAAGAATTACCAAAAAGACTAATCAAAATGTTTTCTTTTGTTGGTGATATTGTTTTAGATCCATTTGCAGGAAGTGGTACGACAAATTTAGCTGCAAAAAAGCTTCACAGAAATTCAATAGGCTATGAAATAAATCCTGATTTCATACCAATTATTAAAGACAAATTAAATTTTTCTCAGATAGATATTTATGGGACAACTTATGAACTGAAGGTTCAAGATCCTATAAATGATTTAGAACAAGAAATCCAGGCATTGCCCTATATTTTCAAAGATCCCCACAAATTGGATAAAAAAATCGATCCGAAGAAACTCCAATTTGGATCAAAGATAGATAGAAATGGTAGTGAAAAAAGAGAAGATTTATATACAGTCAAAGAAATAATAAGTCCAACTAAATTAAGACTCAGTAATGACTTAATAGTCAAACTAATAGGCATCAAAGAAATCCCGAATCTTTCTGAGAAAGCTACTGACTTTCTTGTTAGTAAGACAAAAAATAAGCGAGTTTTTCTAAAATTTGATAACCACAAATACGATAAGAATAATAATCTTCTTTGCTATTTATATCTTGAGAACAAAACTTTTATAAATGCTCATCTTTTAAAGACTGGATTAGTTGAAATTGACAACAAAATAGAATTCAAATACAAAGACAAATTCTTTACTCTTTTACCACATGAATGAAGAACAACAGAAAATTGCTGACTATCTTTCAACCAATGCCACTGGCTATTCAAATAGAAAGACGTCATCTCAAATCCGAGATTACTGTAACTTAGAAAGTGGTGGACTAACTAATGAACATGTACGTGATTTAATAAGAGATATGATTCTTAACCATGGTTGTTGCATTAGGAGTACAAACTATGGAAATGGTTACTGGATTATTAAAAATGAAGAAGAACTCAAATTATCAACTGATAATTTGCAACGGAGAGCAAATGGTGTTATTAAAAGGAAAGATGCTTTAAGAACCAATTGGGAAAATAGACAAAATGGCTAAAGAATGGATATTAAATAGTGCTATGAATCGATTCCAACTTAACTTTAAAAGAAACGTTGGACCGACCTCAGAATCAATTAGAAAGTGCTCCCCAAAAAATATTGAAGAATGGAGAGAATATTATTTTTCAAAGGTCAAGCCAAAAGAACATCTTATTGAACTTGGGAAGAAGCTATATATAAAAATAACCGAAGTAATTCAATCTGAAGTAGCAGGAGTAACAGAACAAGATTGTATTGATTATATGATACAGCTTGTAATCGATAGAACTTATGATGGATATGTTACTGAAATTCAGACTGTATATGGACAACTTCAGAAAATACTTGGAGTGCCAATAGAACCTGCTCCAGATGAATGGGACAGACTTTTTAACGTAGATTTTTTTATTAAAATCAATGAGAAATACATTGGCTTACAGATAAAACCAATCAATAGTGGCATCCAACTTCCTGAAATCTTCAAGGAATATTCTATACAAGCTGAGACTCATACAAAATTCACTGAAGTTTTTGGTGGTAAAGTTTTTTACCTCTTCTCTGCAAAGGTTGGAGAAAAAAAAGAAATCCAAAACAAAGAGGTAATTGACGAGATTAAACAAGAAATAGATAGACTTTCTTCCCTGATTAAATAAAAGACCACTAACCGCCAACAGCTGGGTTGGGGTAAGTTGCTTGGCACAATTTTTTGCACTCATACCCAGACAGTTATATCGTGATAGATAACTTTCAAATTTCTATAAACTTAGCATGGCGGCTCTACCGGGATAACGGTCTTAATCAGCTTTTTCGGTTCGCCGTGATTGGCAAAAATTGCGCCATACCCGTCTTGCCCGCCGGGACAACTCCCTGCCAAACTACCGGGATCGGTAGTCGGACGGACTGCGTGGGTAACGCAAACTCCTCCAACCTGCTGCCGTTGATATTTTCAGTAGAATATATATTAAACGGACTCCTTAAACCATCTTTATGGAACAAATTGAAAGTAAAGTTAAGCGTGACCCAAGTATGTTAGGGAAAAGAGCGGCAGGCAAGGCAATGATACTCGTCATAATTCTGGGGAGTGTGCTGATGGTTTGCAGCAGAGACAAATCCGATAATATGGTCCCCGAAGGGTCAGAAGCCGGTGACATGACCATAGAGCCATGTGTTTTCGAAACCAAATCGGGTCGCTATAATGCCGACTGTGGAACACTGATCGTGCCGGAAAGCTGGGATAAGACCGCTTCCCGTCTGATCGCCCTGCCGATCATGCGGGTCCATGCCATTGTTGACAAGCCCGCAGAGCCGGTTTTCTATCTGGCGGGCGGTCCTGGCCAGAGCAATATGAAATTCAAACCACCGGACGACTTGCTCGCTAATCACGACTTTGTGCTGGTTGGTTACCGCGGAGTAGACGGCTCTAGTGGGCTTGATTGCCCGGAAGTTAAGCGGGCAATAAAAGGAATAGGGGGCGACCTACTGAGCCCGTCATCGCTCACCAACCTGGGTAAGGCTTTTCGTCAATGCGCGACGAGGTTACAGGCAGAGGGAGTTGATCTGAATGCCTACACCATGCTTGATGTAATTCGGGACATGGAAACGGCTCGCACCACATTGGGATACGGCTGTGTAAACTTGCTAAGCCAGAGCTACGGTACACGGATAGCTCAGATCTATGCATATCAACACCCCAAAATAATTCATCGTTCAGTAATGGTTGGAGTCAATCCACCCGGACGTTTCGTCTGGGAACCGGATACAATAGATCGTCAAATTGAATATTATGGTCGCCTGTGTGCACAGGACTCAGGGTGCAACGCTCGCACTTCTGACTTAACTCAGACCATGCGTAACGTGATTCACAACATGCCCCGTCACTGGCTTTTCTTGCCCATTGACGCGGGCAAGGTGAAGTTGATCACCTTTGCGCTTCTTTATCACCGAAACACAGCTGCGCAGGTTTTTGACACTTACATAGCGGCTGAAAAAGGCGATCCCAGCGGGCTGGCGCTGATGACGGTTGCTTATAATTTAATGTTTCCTTCAATGATAACATGGGGCGATTTGGCCGCCAAGGCAATCAGCGCCGACTTTGATCGAACGCGCGATTATGCTACCGAAATGGATCCACCGCATTCAATTCTTGGGTCACCTTTTTCCAAGCTGCTTTGGAGCCTCGTGGATTGGCCAACAGCTTCAATTCCTGATGAGTTTCGCAAAGCGCAACACTCGTCTGTAGAGACATTGCTGTTGAGTGGGAGTGTTGACTTTTCGACTCCTGCCGAGTACGCCACCCATGAGCTATTGCCCCTAATTAGCAATGGGAAACAGGTCATCCTGGCAGAGATGGGGCATACTAACGATTTATGGAATGTGCAACGGACAGCAACAATACGCCTTCTGACTAGTTTCTACGACACCGGTGTAGCCGACGATTCGTTGTTTACTTATGCCCCAATGGATTTCCATGTATCTTGGGGCTTTTCCAAACTCGCCAAAATCGCGATTGCTTTTGTGTTGTTGATTGTTCTTGGTTTGTTAGGTTTGGTCTGGGTTATCATCCGGCGGATTCGGCGTCGCATAGCAAGGCAAGTAGTCTAACCACCGGCTTAAGCTGACAGAGCTAATGCAGTGCCAATAATAATTAACTGCAACTGTAACATAGATTTGTCAACTTAAAATTAACTTTATAAGCAAGTTGACTGCTATAATATTATTATTAAGTTCTTTATATAAATGCTCAAAACGAAACATCATGAAAAATTTATTAAAGTCATCTACTTTAATTATAGTTGTTTTATTATTAAACAGCTATAAAAATGATCTTCCCAATTCGGATCTTCCCAACATGGATCTGCATGTACATTTAAACTATGAAGCACAATCCCTTGGCAACGCTGCTGCTGTGGCTTACGAAAAAGCATCTGCACGCTCGAAAGAGATGGGTGTTACATTCGGAATTGCCGAAGAATTCGGTACGGACAATGTCAGGATCAATGATAGTCTTCTCCTTGATCGTATTGCCCTTGCAAAGAAAAACTCTCTCTATTTAGCATTGCAGGTTAGCCGGCGCGATTGGCCCAATTTATTTTCCAAAAAGACTTTAAACCAGGTTGATTATATTTTGGCCGACGCCATGATATTCCCTAACAAAGATGGTAAAATCATTCGTATCTGGGTTCCCAATATGCCATTAGGTGAACCCCAGGAATTTATGGACCTCTATGTTGCCCATAGCCTCAAGGTCTTAGCTGAACCAATTACTATCTGGGCAAATCCAACTTATCTCCCCGATATACTTATATCAAAATATGATGAATTGTGGACAGATGCTCGCATGAAGAGTCTTATTGATGCAGCAGTAAAAAATAAAGTTGCCATTGAAATTAACTCCTGGTTTAAGCTACCAGATGCAAAATTTATTAAGATGGCTAAGGCTTCCGGAGCACATTTTACATTTGGGACAAACACACATGGCACTGGTGCAGGTGATATAACCTGGTCAATTAATATGGCAAAGGAATGTGGATTAACAAAAGAAGATTTTTTTATTCCTAAACGAATATTACTGACTAAGTAGTATTCCATTTCTCAATAGAAAATTTATTAATAATTACAATAACCCAGCCCAACTGTCAGGCACATTTGCAGTTAACACTTTACCCTGCAAAAACTAAAAGCTGCAAATAAGCCTTCCTGCTCTTCCCACCATGATTTGAAGAAAAAAGAATTAAATAAATTTTTCGCTACATGACACAAAAACTCGCCCTAAACAGCGTGTATAATTAATGCCTATTGTCACGGTATTTTCAAGGTTACCTAGACAGGATACTAAATGCTTAAACAACCTAATTATCAATTAACTATCTACTTGTACCCCCGTTACTCGTTTCACTCGCACGGGGCAGGCGCGATCGTGATAAAGCCCTCGCGCACCTTGATGGCAAATATTGCGCCGGGTAACGCAAACTCCTCTAACCTGCTGCCGTTATATGTCATGGCATGAAATTTGCGACATATAAAATACTGATTTAAAACTACCTGACATGAAAACTTTCTTACTCATCATTTCAGCTCTCGCTTTAATTTTAGCTTCATGCGAAAAGATTAATTCTGATAATTATTCTGACCCTATGCTTAAAATTGGGGATAATTTGGAGTATTCGTATAATGACTTCGAATTGTATGACTCCTCAACTCATATACTTTATTTTAAATTTAATCACTCTGAATTTGATGACTATAAACAATCATCATTTGCCTTTTACGCAGATACTTTTAAAATTTATCAAGGAAGTTTTTGGCCTGGATTTTTATCATCTTTCCCAGCCGATCCATATATTTCGTCATTTCCATTCTTTTATCAGAACTATGCATTAAGATTTGAATATCTGGATCAAGGTAAAGTTGACCCCAGAAATGATGACAGATTAATATCGGCTTTTAAAAATCGGGACCTTTTACACTCGGGATTATCGGCTGAAATTAAAAGCATAGTAATAAACGGATCTCGATTAACATTTTCATTTGTTGTCACAAATAGAGACCAGTCAGACCTTTTAATCCTTGACCCTGATAAAATGGGACCAAATCTTTTCCATTATTTCACTAATGAGCCCATATTTTTCAATATAGCCCAAAATAAGGTCTATTATTGTAGCATTGAGCATCAAACTCCTTCACCTTGGAATAGTTGGAAAATTGATTGGTTATCACAATTAAAATATGGTGACTCTCGACAATTTACTTTAAATTATACAATCGTTTCTCCTTTAAATCCAGGAGTGTATAAAGTATCCTTTGAATTTCCGGGATTATCTTGTCAAGTAACAAAAGATCAGCTATTTCAAGACGATAAACGAATCTGGTTGGGGGACATCCAAGTGACAAAAAAAATAACTATTCAATAACGCCACGAACACATAACAGCGTGTATAATTAATGCCTTTGCTGGGTAACGTAACCTACTCCTTTTCTTTGTGATTCCGCCGCGACTCGAACGCGGGACCCACAGCTTAGAAGGCTGTTGCTCTATCCAACTGAGCTACGGAACCTTTTACAGGCTGCAAAAGTACATTTTTTTTCAAATTTTACAATCTGAATTTTGAAATGACATTAACATAAACAGAATGGAACAATTTCTTTATACTGTTTTCATATAGTTAACAAGCCCTTTCTTGTCAATAATCTGTTTTAGTTTTTCAGGAAGCGGTTCAAAAGAAAATCTTTCGGATCCAATTAATATCTCTCCTTTATCGAAGTAAATATTCACCTGATCGCCTGGCTTATATGCTTCTACAGCCTCCTTGTGAACTATAAGCACCAATCCCTGATTAATTGAAGAGCGATAAAATATTCTGTTCACCGATTTTACAATTATAGCTTTTATCCCGGCAAATGATAGGCCTACTGACGGATGTTCCCTTGAACTTCCACACCCAAAATTATCGCCGGCTATGATTATATCGTCCTTTTTTACATTTTTACTGAAACCAGGATCAAAATCCCCGAACAGAAGAGGCATAATGGCTGCAGGGTTGGTACTTAGTATATTATAGGTATGTTTTCCAGCAAACATCTGATCGGTATTAAAGTTATCAACATCTGCATAATTCCATACGGAACCAATTTTCCTGTTTTCGCGCGGTTTTATCTCAAATGTTTTACTCTGGGTTATCTTGTAAGGAAATTTTTCTTTACCGGAACTCTTTCGCGGATCAGTAATCACACCGGTTAAAGATGAATGAGCTACAGTTGCCGGTGAAGCCAGGTAAATTTGTGCCTCCTTATTTCCCATCCTTCCCGGAAAGTTACGGTTAGCAGTAGAAATTACCGTATGCCCGTTTGCCGGGATCCCCTGTCCGGTTCCAAGGCATGGACCACATGAAGGAGTAAGAACATTTGCCCCCGACTCAATAAATGTCGAAATAATGCCCTCCTCAATTGCCTGAAGGAAAATCTTTCCTGAAGCAGGTATTATATGAAGTTGAAAACCCTCTTTAACTACCTTACCCTTCAAAATACCGGCAGCTATTCTCATATCTTCTATCCTGCCATTTGTACAGGTGCCAATGAGTCCCTCATGAACGACAGTACCTGCAACTTCAGCCACTGATTTTACATTATCAACATTATGAGGCGCGGCAACTACCGGGAAAACATTATTAAGATCAATATTTATTTCACTGAAATATTTTGCCCCGTCATCGGCCCATACTCCATTAATCATTTCATTATAAAAATCATTAAGGACTTCATCAACAGGAAAAACGGCATTTTTTGCCCCCATTTCTGAAGCAAGGTTTGCAATTGTCATACGGTCAGAAATATCAAGGGTTCTTACACCATCACCATGGTATTCGATTGACATATAGTTTGCTCCGTAAGATCCGATCATACCAATTATCCATAATGAAAGGTCTTTCGCTGAAACATTTTTCTTTAACCTCCCGGAAAGCGTTATTTTAATTGATTCAGGAACCCTGAACCAGGTTTCTCCTCTTTTCCAGATGCCGGCCGATTCGGTACGGTCAATTCCGGCTGCAAAAGAATTGAAGGCACCGGCTGTAGAGGTATGGCTGTCACTACCAACGATAAGCATTCCGGGCCGTGCATGATACGACATGATCTGATGACAGATACCTTTCCCGGCATCATAGAATTTTTTAATGCCTTGTTGAGCAACAATATCTCTTATCTCCTGATATTGAGTTGCCAGCTTTGCATCAGCCGGGGGTGCATTATGGTCAAGAACCACGAGCATCTGGTCGGGGTTTGCAACATTCTTCCCTCCCATCTTTTGAAATGTTTTATAGATACTGGAGGTGTTGTCGTGAGTCAGAATTATATCAGGCCGGGCAAATACTACTGCACCGGCAAGGGCTTTAAATATCTTTTCAGCAAAAGTTTGTGGGTTCATATAAACTATACTATTTGAATGATCATTACTATTCTTCTATTGAGGCGCAATGGCGCAATGGCATAATGGCGTAAAGGCATTGGAAATAGATGTTACTTACTCAATAAACCACCTTTCTGGTATACTTCAAACTGGACATCGGAAAATGGCTCTGCTGCATAAACTTTTTTATCACGAAGATTCTCAATTTCACCGGATTTCAGATTTACTTTAATCTTGTCCCCGTCTTTTAAATCCATCCCGGGTAATGATTTGCATGTTATTATCGGAAAGGCAGCATTTATAGCGTTTCTTTCGTAAATAGCTCCAAAAGATTCTGCCATAATTGCCCGGATTCCCAGAGCAGAGAAGCAGTCGACTGCCTGCTGTCTTGAACTTCCGCATCCGAAATTTTTTCCGGAAATGATAATATCGCCTGGTTTTGCTTTTTTTGAAAAATCTTCAAAACCTTTCAGGTTATCGAATGTATATTGCCCCATTTCCAATATGTCGGTAGTTGCAAGATACCTGTTATGAAATATCATATCGGTATCGATATTATCCTTTTGTATAAGCCAGATTCTGCCTTCAATGGCAGATTTTTTTTTATCTGCGGTTACCTTTTGGGGAACCTTCTTTTCAGTTTCCAATTGCTTTTCCGGCTTAATAAATAATGAAGGCTCTTCCGGGATATTATCAGGTGTTGTAATATATCCGGCGATTGCAGATGCTGTAACTACTTCTGGTGATGCAAGATATACACTGCCTTTTCCCTGTTTCCCGGGAAAATTCCTGTTGCCAGTGCTTATGGTAACCTCACCTGCACCATTCTGTCCGACCTGTCCTGCGGCACAACCTGCACATCCCGCATTGGATACAAGAGCGCCTGCCCTTTTAAAGATATCGATCAGACCCTCATTAAGACATTGTTTCCAGATTGCATCGGTAGCCGGAACAATTTTAAGTACCACTCCAGGGGCTACTTTTCTGTTTTTCAGAATAGCAGCAACTTTTTGCATATCATTCATCCTGCCGTTGGTGCAACTACCGATAAATGCCGAGTCGATTTTCTTTCCATAAACTTCTGTAACGTTTACTGTGTCATGTGGCTCTCCGGGACGTGAAACCATTGGCCGGAATTTAGTTACTTCGATGTCGAAGGTTTTTTCGTAGAATGCATCCTTGTCGGCGTAAAGGGGTATAAATCTTATTTTTGAACGTTTTTGACAATAATCGGTTATCTCCTGTGTTGGTGGAAACAGAATAATTATAGCTCCCATTTCAGTTGCCATGGAAGAGATAGTGATCCTGTCATCAAGGCTCAGATTGTCAACCGATGGACCATACATTTCAATTGAATAACCCAGGAGTGAGTTTGCCCCGAATATTTTAAGAAGATTAAGAACAATGTCTTTTGAGCTTACATCATCAGGAATTTTTCCTTCAAAGTTTATTCTAACCGATGGTGGTATTTTAAACCAGACTTTTCCTTTGTGCCAGGCTGCAGCTATATCCATATCGCCCATTCCCTGTCCAAAAGCTCCTACAGCACCAAGAATATTTGCATGAGAATCGGTTGATACAGCAGTGGCACCAGGGAAAACGTAACCCTCCTCTATCAGAATATGCGTCCCGATACCGGCGTCAATATCATATACTTTTATACCTTGCTCACGCGCAAACAGGCGACAAATATGTTGATTAACAGCATATTTCTGATCAGACCCGGTTGGATTACAATCAAATGTGAATAAGGTTTTATCAGGATCATGGATAGTTAATCCGAAATCTCTGATATTTTTAACCACATTTGCACCCCCAAAATCACGAGCGACTCTGGAATCAATCTCAATATCAACAATTTCACCTGGTTGCACGACATCATATTTGGAATGGGCAGCAAGTATTTTCTCAAGCAAGGTCATTGCCATATTTATTATATTTAAAGTTCACGGAATTTCTGAATACCAATATTTCAGGATATTATTTGAACTGAGCCCTGTAATCTCTGGGGGATATGCCTTCGGTTTTACGGAATTGCTTATTGAAATTTGAGATACTGGCAAAGCCGCATTCAACAGCAATATCATGAACCTGGTATTCTGTCTCACGCAAAAGATAACATGCTTTGTTGGTTCTCACACGGTTAAGATACTCAACAAAACCTGCTCCACAGTTTTTTTTGAAATATCTGCTGAAGGCAAAGGGACTCATCCGTGCAATTTTTGATATCTTTTCAAGAGAGATAGGTTTGAAATAATTTTCTCTGATATAGTTATAAACATCGGTCATTCTCTTATTCCCCCTTTCGTCAAATGCCAGTTTATAATTATCTGAGCACAGGTAACCTCTTTTTTCCGAGGTACACATTATTTGAATGATATTAAAAAAATCGATCACTTTATCAATTCCTTTATTACTGATCATCTTTAAGAGGTGCTTTTCAGCTTTTCTGGCATCTTCAACTGAAAAGACAATACCTCTTTCGGCTTCATTGAGCAGTTCTTTCAGGCTGTGCAATTCATGTTGCGATAATAATGCATCACCGATGGATGCAAGTTTAAAATGAACCATTATCCCATGTTTTTCCGGAAGAGTACCGTCCTGTCTGTAATAATTCCAGCAATGCGGAATATTACCGGCAATAAAAACCATGTCGTACTGATCAAATAATTCCACGCTGTCACCAATAATACGGGTACCATTACTTTTTATATTCAGTACAAGTTCATACTCGGGATGAAAGTGCCACATACCGCCTATATCGTTGATATACGCAGCTCTGAAACCACCACCGTCATCATATAAAATTTTTTCAAGTTCAGCAACCATGGTAAAAAGTTGACATTTTCATTAGGATACAATCAAATTTAAGCAATATTTTATCAATTATTAACAATAAATAATTAAATTTTTTTTAAGAATTAATTTGATTTCATAATTTTTTTATGTAAATTTGTTACCAAGCTCATGTTATTGGTATTAAGAGGAGATGAGCAAGGGTTGGGAGTGAAAATCAACAGGATTGTATTGCAGACATTGACTTTCACATCAGGAGCCTTAGGTATAGCGCCAGCTAACCATGGTTCCGTCCTTTTATCAGACAGTAGACACGGGAATTATCTAATTAATAAAGCCCGCTCCTGATTCTCACTACCACCCTTTCTCCTCTTATTTTTTTTGCCTTTTTTCCCACATCATCACTTTTAAATCAATAAAATTTTAATGACCCCGCTTAAAAAATTAAATTATCTTTGAGTTCTTTCAGAAAAGGGGGATAGCTGAATATGTTTATTTATAATCTGTTTAGAGTATAATGAAGACCTATATCAGAAGAAGGGATAAGAATAATCATCTCGTAGTTTTATATGGAGGCTGGGGGACTGATGAGAACGTCTTCACTCCTCTCTGCAATAATGAGTTTGATTTCATTCTTTTTTATAACTATTCAGCCGATGAAGCTCTGGTGCTTCCGGAAATGAAGACTTATGAAAAAATAACCCTGATAGGCTGGTCCCTGGGTGTATGGGCAGCAGAATACCTCTCACCGAAGACAGGTATTAAACCGGATGTCACGATTGCAGTAAATGGTACTCCGGTACCTGCCGATGACAAGTATGGCATTCCACTAAATGTATTTGAAGGAACATTGAACAATATCACCGAAGAAAATATCGAAAAATTCTATTTCAGAATGTTTGGTGATAAGAAAACATATCAAACCAATATTGACAGGATTCCTCACCGGACTCTCAAATCTTTGCACGATGAACTCAGATGGTTATATAACCGCATAATGGAACAAAAAGAACCGGGCTTCAGATGGGATTATGCTGTGACAAGTGAGATAGACCGGGTGTTCCCTTCAAAAAATCTCGAGGGCTACTGGGAAAAAGAAAAGAATACAAAACACATTATACTTCCTCTTCCTCATTATTTCTTTCATAAGTGGGAATCATTTACCGATTTCATAAGCTTCGTTGAAAACTACAAAGCTAAAAAGCCAAAACAAAAAAAAAGAGCTGATCATAAAAATTAAAGGTCTTTGATCAGAATATTTGAATCTGATTTGTCAATAAGTTTGTCAAATTTCTCCAGCATTGAAATGACTTTCTCATAATCCTTATTTTTTATGACCATTGTCTGCTCAACACCTTTCTTATCAAGGCGTGAAAAAACATAACTTACAGTTAACCTGTTTATATCTAAAGCCGGTTGGTATAACCGTTCTTTCTGTTCATTTTCATGAATTATTGAAACCAGATTCACGTTGCTGAGATCCTGAAGTATATCGCGTGCAAGTCGCACAGGTATTTTAAGTGTCTTTACGATATGCTCGGCACTGATAGGTTTCTCACCTTTTGAAAAATTATGGATAATCATATGCATTATCATCAGTACAAGGGCACGTTTCTGGTAGTTGCTGATATTTAAAGCTTCAGACTCAAACTCATAGCGTGAAACATTCTGATTGGCAAACGAAAGTTCAGCTCCCAGTAACACAATTATCCAGCTGCTCTGCAACCAAATTATGAATAACGGAAGAAGTGCGAAACTACCATAAATAGCACTCAGTTTTAATATCCCGAACTGTAGATCGACGTATAACCAAAATAAAACCTGAAAAATTGTTCCTGCTATTATGCCCGAAATCAATGCAGGCACGAATTTAACCTTCGCATTTGGCATTATAATGAATAATATTGTCATCGTAATCCAACTAAGAAAATACGGGGCTAATTTGATAAGAAAACTTATAAGGGGTTTAAAAAAACTCAGGATTGGTGCTTTAGTCATAAAGTCAGTAAGTTCAGTACTAATAAAAACAGTAATGCTACTGGAGAGGATAATAAATACAGGTGCAATAAGCATCATGGTCAGGTAATCAGTAAATTTTCGATGCCATGGCCTTGAAGATCTGATTTGCCAGATATGATTGAATGAGCTTTCGATATGCTTGAGCAATGACATGACTGACCAGAAGAGGATTATAATTCCTACTCCGGCTATATAACCACCTCTTGTCTCCTGGATTGCATTCCTTACTTGTGGTAAAAACTTGTTCAGCACCTCCTGGTAAGACTGGAACTTCTCGGTTATTAATTGTTCAAGATTCTGATCAAGACCAAAGCCCTTGGCAATTGCAAACGCTATGGCTGCAACTGGTATAACAGAAAGAAGTGAATAAAATGTCAAAGCAGAAGCCCGGAGCTGGACTTTATCATTTGAAAATCCACGAGCAGTCAGGACAATAATTCTCATCTGTTTAACAAGGAATGTTTTTCCCTTTGAAATTTCTGACAGCGGAGTATACCAAATAATATCATTCAAACGCTTTATCTGGTTTAAAGCCCATGAAACAGGATTTGCCATATTATTTTATTTCTGTTAATATCAATAAGGTATGAGTAGAAACAACTCTATGGATCAAATATACGAAATACCTGAGGGTGTGTAATAGAATCGAGTGTAAATAATTGTTATTTTCACTCCATAAATAAAATATGAAATGAAGGTTGAAATTCTGGAGTTTGTTGAAGGAGCCCGAAAAGCGAAAGGAGTTGCAGTTATTATAGATGTATTCAGGGCTTTTTCAGTTGGTTGCTATGCGTTTGATGCAGGCGCCGTCCGATTAATTGCTACAGCAGGTACAAACGGGCTGGTTAATGCAGTTAACGCTGATGTGGTGATAACAGGCAGTATTGTTAATGCCGGTGCAATCGTGAGATATATTAAAGCTTTAATCCTGACAATATTGATTTTTCACCACCAACCGACTTTTTTCTCTGTACCATGATAGACAGATTCAATTTCGTTCTAAAAGCAGAAACAAGATTTGATGGCAA
>JAUYBT010000060.1 GCA_030692905.1 Bacteroidales bacterium | reverse complement strand
GGTTCCCCGTAACATTATAAACCGTTTGGGCGCTATACAGGATATATCCGTTTCAGTTTATAGCCGTAATATTATGCTATGGACAAAAGCAAAAGCCGGATTGGATCCAGAACGGGCTTTTCAGGCAGAATCTTCCACTGATGGTAAAAGAGGTACTCAGTTTAAACAAGGAATTGAAAGATATAATCTGGAACCCTGGGTGATCCCGATTGGTATTAAATTTGACGTGACTTTTTAGAAATTATTAAAATCTAATATTATGTACACAATAAAAAATAAAATTCCAGCAGCTTTGGTCCTATTTGTGGTCTTTATTGTTTCTTGTCAGAATCTGGAAGAAATGAATATTAACCCTAATGGTGTTGACCCGGCAAATGCTCATCCCAATCTATTGATAAGTACTGTGATAACATCAACCGGACAGACAGTAGTTGGTCTGGGTTTCGGTGATATTGCAGGTGTTATGCAACATACGCAGAAAGACGGGTGGTCCGGAGGCCATAACGCCTATGAATGGTCAAATCAGGATTGGTCGGGATATTACGGTATCCTGCGCAACACAGAGGAGCTATTAAAAAAATCGCGAGACATGGGCCTTGAATTTCATGAAGGTGTTGCATTGGTAATAAAGGCCTATAATTTTGGCTTAATAGCTGATTTATGGGGCGATGCTCCTTATTCAAAAGCACTCCTGGGAGAATTGGGCGGTGCAAATTTAAAACCGGGTTTTGATTCCCAAAGAGATATATATATTGGTATTCTTGCTTCCCTCGAAACCGCTAACACTTTATTATCCAAAAGCCAGAGCGATTATAAGGAAATTAACTCCACTCAGGATGTAATGTATGATGGCAATGTTGCGCAATGGCAAAAATTTGCCAATTCCCTCGCTTTAAGATATTATCTGAGGATTTCAGCAAAAGAACCAGCCATTGCCAAAGCTGGAATAGAGAAAATTGCGACCGATCCCAATAAATATCCGGTCATTCTGGATGCAGCAGATGATGCCTGTTTTGCCTATATTGGTAACAGTAGCGGAGATTCGTGGCCATGTAACACAGCTTACGATATCAGTGAAACCAACTGGAGAAGGCTTAAAATGTGTTCAACGCTGGTTGAGAAGCTCCAGGCTCTGGATGATCCGCGATTGGCAATCTGGGCTAATAAGATACAAATTCCCCTTGTTATTGATCCGGCAAGACCGGCGAATTTTGACCAGATTATTGATGGGAAACGTGTTATTGCTCAGAATGTTGCTGATGCTTATTCTACAAAATATACAACATATTCAGTTCCTTTGAATTTAGATCCGGAATATGTCGGAATGCCGCCTTCATGGTCAAATCTTGTGCAAGCATACAATTTAAATCCGAATCTGGAACAGGCACCTATTAATCCGCATTGTTCTCACCTGAATGATATTTATAAAAAAGCCTCCGGCCCTCATTTAAAGGCAAGGATTATGTCGGCTGCCGAAGTAAATTTTATCCTCTCAGAAGCTGCCCTAAAAGGGTGGTCTGTTGGCGGAACTGCGGCTCATTATTATCAGGATGGTGTAAATGCTTCACTGAATGCCTGGGGATTGGGCAGTTCTTATGCTACCTATATTGCCAACTCCGGGGTAGCGTACGACGGAACTTTAGCGCAGATTATCGGGCAAAAATGGATCGCCAGTTGGACGGCAGCAGCCGAAGCATGGTTCGATTACAGAAGGACCGGGCTACCTGCTTTAACTGCCGGTCCGATATCTAAAAGAGCCGTATTGCCACTCAGGTTTTATTACGGAGTAAATGAATTGAGCTTTAACCCTGTGAATGCTCAAAATGCAGCAGATAAACTTGAAACTACTACTTATACAGCACCCGATGGAAATAATAGCCCCTGGTCAAGAACCTGGGTTCTGCAGGGTACTGGTAAACCCTGGTAGATATTAACCTGATTACAATATATTGATCTCTTATATTTTATCTTTTGATTTTCAAATAAAATTCTGTATTGTATGAAAAAAATTTTCAAATTAGCTAGCTTATTTTCTTTAGGGTTGATTCTTTTAATAGCTTGTAAAAAAGAAACTCCTGCACCGACAGCCTCTTTTACAGCCACGATTGACGGTGGTATAGTTACTTTCACAGCTGTGGTGACTAACGACAGTAAATATGAATGGGATTTTGGTGATGGCAGCTATATTAATA
Organism: Bacteroidales bacterium; assembly: GCA_030692905.1. Classification (GTDB taxonomy): domain Bacteria; phylum Bacteroidota; class Bacteroidia; order Bacteroidales; family VadinHA17; genus LD21. The sequence goes on along the minus strand of JAUYBT010000060.1, from coordinate 6,287 downwards.
CGCTTCATGCTCCGGTTCATACTTACGTTCAAGTTGCTGTTCCTGTTGACTTTGTGGTCTCATTGACCATTAAAGGTCCTGGTGGTGAGGTCACTGTTAAAAATACAATAACGATACCTGCGAAGACTAAAATGGAATATCTTACAGGTGGTAAACCTGCTGCTCCAAGCTCCAAAAAGTGGCGGATAAGTATTAGCGCTCCAGCTTTTGTTATTGATTTTGCTACTGCAACCTTCACCCCGAATTATAAAACCTATCCGGGTGGTATTCTTACAGCAGTTGGATTAAGTGCAGTATATGGTGATACATTTGAGTTTAAGAGCGATGGTACATTAACCATTCATCCCAATGGCGGCGGAATCTTCGCAGGCTATATTTATTGTGCCTTAAACGGAATTGCCAATGCCGGTAATGCAGGAGGTTCAGGGTTGACTTATGCCATGCCTTTCACTACTCCTGCAGGTGCGACTTTCCAAATCAATGAGGGTAAAAACTTCACGATTACTACTGCTCCTGATAGGGTAAACGCAGCTGCCGTAACTTACTCCAATGTTATGACCCTGAGCTTTACCAATGGAGGTTTTCTTGGTATTCTGGATTCCACGAGCGAATGTATCATTGAGCAATTAACCGATACCCAAATGGTGGCCCGCCTCTTTGTTTCAGCAGTACCTCCGCCAGGGCAGGTTGGCAAACCCAATTTTGCTTTACGCCTTTATTTTGAAGTGGCACCATAATTTACCTTGAAAGGAGGGTTAAAATCCCTCCTTTTCTAAATTACCGCATATAAATTAATTAAATATCAAGTATTAGCAATTATTACAACTTACAAAAATTATTTATGATGAAAAAAAAATTGCTTAAAACAATGTTGTTGTGCTTCTTCGTTATGATTACTCACAACCTTTTTGCACAAAACATTATAACTGGAAGTGTCAGTGATGACACCGGACAGTTTTTACCCGGAGTAAACGTAATAGTTAAGGGAACTACAATTGGAACTTTAACCGATATCAATGGGAAATTTTCTATCTCTGTGCCAAACAATGCCACACTGGTCTTCACTTTTGTTGGAATGAGTACTAAAGAGGTTATTGTCGGGAATGAAGTAAAGATTGACATCTCTCTCACTGCCAATATAATCGGGTTGGATGAAGTCGTAGTCACAGCTCTCGGTATTTCAAGAGAAAAAAAATCGCTGGCCTATTCTGTCTCCGAAGTAAAAGGAACAGAATTAACCAGGGGAGCCAGTTCAAATGTGATTAAATCATTGGATGGTCGTGTGAGTGGGGTAAACTTTACCCAGTCCAGCTCAGACCCTTCAGCTTCTGTGTTTGTCACGATTCGAGGTGCAACCAGTTTGAATCTTTCTTCATCGACGGCATTAGCTCAACCACTCTATGTGGTCGATGGAATTCCATTAGGAACCACTGCAGTTGAAAATAGGAATGGTGCAGACTTTGGCAACCTTCTTTCCCAAATAAATCCTGAAGATATTGAGAGTATCTCCATATTGAAAGGTGCCAGTGCAGGTGCACTCTATGGTTCTGCCGCAGGTAATGGTGTCATCATGATCACTACCAAATCAGGTAAAGGTGGCAAAAAAGGAATTGGCGTATCTGTAAATACTTCGCTGATGTGGGATCAACCTTACAATTTTTTCGCCACCCAGCAGCTATATGGTGATGGGATTCGTGCTTCTTCCATATATACATCAGGGTACGACTGGGGTGCCAAATTTTCCGATTTCACCAACTCTACAATCGATGCCTACAATACGGTAACGCAAAGAATTGAAACCATTCCTTTTGCAGCGACCAAAGAAAACCGTTTGCAGGAGTTTATGCAAACCGGAGCAACACGTAATTTCAACATTAGTGTTGCTGGTAATTACAAAGATGGTGCATTTCGTTTTTCTGTAGGTAAAATGTCCAATATTGGTGTAATGCCCAATAACCAAACCGAGCGCATGAATGCCAACCTGAGTGTAGAGTATAACATCACCAAGAAGTTAAAGATTTCTGTGAACAGCAATTATATGGGACAATTTACACCCAATAAAACATCTTCCAACAGCCAGGTGATCGAAGATCTTACCATGAACTTTCTCGGTCATCTTCAGCCTATTAAAGAGATGCGAACTGTTTGGAAAACCGGCTTTGAAGGGCAGCTCCAAAATGCACCTTTTTATAAACCAGACGGTACTCCTATGTTGAACAACCCATACATGTATGCCTATTCTGAAATCAACACTTATAGGAAAGATAACTTCTTTGGAAAGGCACAGTTAGATTTTGAGATTACTAAATCGCTTAGCTTCATGGCCCGAACTGGTATTGACTACAATGGAGACAACTACGAATACAAAAGAGCCAAAGACTTTGAGGATAGCAATCAAAGAGATGGTAAATATTCGGTCAATCAAGGATCCGGACTTAATGTCCAGAACGATTTGATGTTGGTTTGGAACAAGGAGTTTGGCAAATTCTCTACCAGTGCAACTGCTGGTTATAACTATTCTTACGGCCAATCCCACAGCTATTACGCGAATGCAGAAAAACTGGTCAGGGTAAACGATTACTCCCTGGGTAATGCCGTTGCCGGAACAATGTCCGCCAGCAGTAGTTGGGGAATTGGAAAATCTCAGAGTGGCTATGCAACCGGCCAGGTTGGTTATGCCAACCAGCTTTTCATGGATATTTCAGGTCGGTACGACATGAGTGGTATCCTGGAGGAAGATAAAAACCACCATTTCTATCCATCCGTCTCTATGAGCTGGCTACCTTTCACTACCTTCAAACTTCCTGAAGTTATTAACCTGTTTAAGTTAAGGGCCGGTGTTGCTCAGGTTGGTCACGGTATCGGAACACCAAGAAGTAACAATACGTTCGGTTTTAGTCCTATTGATTATGGAAGTACCAAAATCGTCAATATAGGCGGTTCTCTGGTTGATCCAAATATCAAAGCGGAGGTTACCACCTCATACGAAGGCGGTTTTGATCTTGCTATGTTAGATCGTCGTATTTCAGCCGAATTTACGGTTTATAAGAAAATCCACGAAAATCAACAAGGAGCCATCCCAACTTCACCTGGCATTGGTTACGGTGGTATGTTAACCAATGTCGGAACAGTTGAAGCTAATGGTTATGAAATTTCTGTCAACTTTGTACCGGTTCGTTCAAAAGATTGGAACTGGGATATTGGCTTTAACTTCAGCCAGGTAGAATCAAAAATCACCAAACTTTCTCCTGAATATGTACCCACTGGATACACCTTCTATGGTAACGGCCCAAATATCGATATCAGACTGGCAGAAGGGGAGAAAATCGGAACGATGTGGGCGCACAATGTTTTTGAAAGAATGCCGGAAACCAGTAAATATGCCGGAATGATTGTCCTGGACAATAACGGTGAATGGAAATATTCAAACAATGAAAAAGACCGACAATCAATTGGTAATTACAACCCCGATTTTATTCTGGGAATGAACACTTCTGTAAAGTGGAAAAACTTCAGATTAGGAATCGTAGGAAGTCTTCGTGCAGGTGGTCAATATATCTCCAACATCCAACGTCGTGCTGTAACAGATGGTCACTCCTTGCTGACCATCGGAGACTTGGTCAATGGCCCGAATGAATACACTGTTGGAGGGCGCGATGCTGAAACAGGCGGCTTGCCTTGGCCGGATGCAAGTAAAATGCCATATCCTCAAATGGCAGGTTTAGTAACCACCTATGCCATGTATGGAACACCTGTTCCTATTAATGATGCCTGCTACTTTCAAGGGGTATGGTTAAAACCAGGCGGAGATCCCAACAACGATGCCGATTACATAGTGAATGGTGCAAACCCGTTGACAACCTTCTATGCTGTGCCAGGATTGATCTTAGGAGCCCAATACTGGAGTTTTCCACAATCACTACTTCGCGATGCCACCAACTTCAAAGTGAAAGAGATCACTTTTGACTACACGCTTCCTGGCCGCCTTACCTCCAGGATGAAAATTGACAATATTGTGATTGGATTTGTCGGCAGAAATATCTTCCAATGGAATAAATCTGATAAAAACGTTGATCCGGAGTCAGCATTTGAAGGCATCGGCCAGAATCAGGGAATCGTCGGTAAGGCATTGCCCTCCATTGGATCGTATGGTTTCAAACTATCATTTGATTTTTAATGCTTAAATTTATAGCAATTATGAAAAAACAGATATCAATATTACTCATAATACTCTTTGTTCTAACGGCCTGCGAAAAACAGCTACTTAGACAAGATGAGCTATTACAAAAGCGTGATGCAGTAGAGTCTGCAACTCCCAACTTGCTACTCTCTTCTATCATACAGCAATCAGCTTTCGCATATCAGGCTGAAGGGGGTGTCAGTAACAGGACGCTTTCTGTAACGGTCCAGTATATGCAGGGAAACAGAAGTTCTGAAGATAATATTCATAAGAGTTTCACAAGACCAAAATCTGATTTATATGGCATAACGGGTACTATCAAATTGGTTCAGGCATCTATTGATGATGTGCACAAGCTTGGATTAAAAAGCTATGAAGGAATCTTCCTGATTTTTAAATCTCTGCTGTGGTCAACAGCAACTGACTTGTATGGTGACATCTATTACACCGAAGGACTACGTGGTCAGGATGGAATTCTTTTCCCAAAATTTGATGAACAAAAGGACATTTATCCGGTGTTGATACAAAACCTGAAAGATGCCACCCAATTGTTGACGGTAGGAACTGATGCCATAGATAAAACATACGATATTCTTTATGCAGGAGATAAAGCAAAATGGATTAAATTTGCCAACTCTCTCCGCCTTAGATTATTGATGAGGGCCAGTAAGAATTTACCTGGCGCGGCTGCTGAAATCGCGGCAGTAACAGCTCTTCCGTTGATGAATGCTGTTGCGGATAATGCTTCCATCCCTTACCTCGCCGGTGATAGAACCTATAACTGGCCAATGTCTTACGATGCATATAGCGACAACTTCATGATATATCGCCCCAGTAAAACTTTGGTTGACACACTCAAGAGCCTCAACGATGAACGGTTGAAAGTTTGGGTAGCTCCAATTGAAAAACCATGGACTAATGTTTCTACTCAGAATGGGGTTACTGTAAACACAACTGATCCTAATAATTTCAGCTACGGGTCAACATGGGAGTATATTGACCGGAGTAAGGCTGGTATCAAAGCCGCATCCAAATTCATTGTGGATTCACTGACACTTTATGCAGGTTATACTGCAGGTATGTATGAAAATGTATTGGCTGCCAATGGAAGTTATGACTTCCCGACTACTATATTTAACTATAAAGTATCCAAGTTTTCTAAACTGATTAATGAAAAATCCAACCCACTTTTAAAGGCTTGTATGCTGCAGTCGGATGAAGTGCAATTTTTGTTGGCAGAAGCAGCTGTAAAGGGTTACATATCTGCTACAAATGCAGAGACTTATTACAAGAATGGGGTTACATTAGCCCTAACCAGATGGGGCGTACCACTCCCAGCCGCCTATTTCAACAATAACAAGGCAAAATTCCCTGCAACCGGAACCGATAACCAAAAATTGGCGAAGATCGCATTGCAGAAATGGCTGGGACTCTTTATGATGGGTGTTGAAGCTTATTCGGACTTTAGAAGAACCAGACTTCCGGCTATCGAGCTTAACGGTGAATTAATCAATGGCCTTCACCAATTCCCTTTACGTTTCAGGTATCCTGAAACTGAAATGAGCAACAACGCCACAAACTATCAGATTGCCATAGGCAAACTGGACAAAGGTGATACGGAATTCTCCAAAATGTGGTTGCTACAGTAATACCGGAACTTTTTATAATTTAACATTAAATTACCGGAAAAACAGGTCTTAAGGGGCCTGTTTTTCTTTTTTATTCAGGAAACGGATCTTTCATATCCAGATTGCAAGTCCCTTTACACTCCGAATGCACAACACAAGCTATATATCAGACCCGGAAAAAAAATAGGATTTTTATCTCCTATTGAATTCTTATTACTAAATTTAACTTATAAAAAAGTTGCGTTTGTGACTTGAATTTAGTGTATTATTAATTGACCAGAAAAATGAGAAAAATATTATTTGGAGTTTTGGTTCTGTTTTGTTCTGTTATAATTGTATTTTCATGTTCGCGTAATCCTGTCACCCCTGAAACTGCACTTCAGGCATACCTTCATAAATCTGACAAATCTTTTAAATGGGAAGTTCAGGATAAAACAAAGGCTGAAGGTGTTACATTATATCGTATTCTGTTCACATCC
>JAUYBT010000003.1 GCA_030692905.1 Bacteroidales bacterium | reverse complement strand
TTCTACATCATGCCACAATCAAATTTCAAAGTGTACAGAGTCCGCTGGATTATGCTGACGGTGTATATGTTAATGGTTGCAGTAAATCAACTTTTATGGATCACTTTTGCTCCAATTACAGGCTATGCTACAAAATATTATGGCGTTTCTGACCTTCAGATAGGGATCCTTTCAATGTGCTTTATGATCGTATACATTGTTGTATCAGTTCCGGCATCATGGGCAATCGATAAATACGGGATTCGAATTGGAGTAGGGATCGGTGCCGTATTTACAGGCATTTTTGGTTTAATTCGTGGATTTGCCGGTACTGATTACCAATTGTTGCTCATAGCACAAATCGGCATTGCAATCGGGCAGCCTTTCATACTTAATGCTATTACGAAACTGGCAGCCAGATGGTTCCCCATCGAGGAACGGGCCACCGCTGCCGGACTTGGCACACTTGCGATGTATATCGGAATCCTGGCAGGAATGACACTTACTCCATACCTTATTATTGGATCCGGTATAGGCGGAATGCTATATATTTATGGAATAATTTCAATTATAACGGCATTTGTTTTTATTGTTTTAATAAAAGAGGGGCCTCCCACGGCTCCATGTCGCCCTGATCAGGAGGAACGTTCTCTGGTTTTTGATGGTTTCAGACAGACCTTACGCACTAAAGATTTTATCTGGCTGATGGTCATCTTTTTTATCGGTCTGGGTGTATTCAACAGTGTAACCACCTGGATTGAGGACATAATGAGACCACGTGGCTTTTCAGCCACCCAGGCAGGAATTACAGGAGGCCTAATGATTATTGGAGGGATCATCGGCGCTCTTATCATCCCTCTGCTTTCTGATCACTACAAAAAAAGAACGCCATTTATGATTATCGCCCTCATCGGTGCCACTCTTGGCCTTACCGGAATCACATTTGCCACCAGTTACTGGCTTCTGCTTACCTCCGGAATGGTATTAGGATTCTTCCTCCTGAGCGCAGGGCCGATAGGTTTTCAGTACGGTGCCGAAATAACCTATCCGGCATCTGAAGGTACCTCAAATGGAATGCTTTTGCTGATGGGTCAGATTTCGGGCATAGCTTTTATTTTTGGGATGGACAGTTTGAAATCTTCATTAACAGGCTCTATGACCAGATCTTTGATTATACTGATCGGACTTATGTTTCTAAGTATTTTAATGTCCCTGCGACTTAAGGAATCTACCATTTTAATCAGGGAAGAAGATAAATAAATGACAGGTTGTTTTTTGCATCAAAACACCAGATAATCACTTTATCAGTTCAACTCTGACAGCCCATCCATATGAGGTTGGAGTTGAAATGATGATATCCCTTACTTTGCTGTTGATTGGATACAATACCGTTTTTGACTGGTCCCTGTCAACGAAGATACAGAAATCCGGTTTATTATCAAGATCATAATCAATGGTGTCAACTATTTTATCCGGAACATTTCCCCGCCAGTCTAGTTGTACAAAACCTTTGTTTCGCTTCTTTATTAAACCATCGAAAACCGGTTTTCTGATGTCAAGGGTACAACCCGTAGCAATCAATTGTTGTGCAACCTCTCCTCCTGAATAGTTGGGATTTATTTTCATAAAGGGAAGCTTAGCTGCAGAAGCAGAAAAACTGTTCAACCCCGGGAATAAAATTATTATCAGAATCAGACATATAAAAGCCCAGGTGATGCCTGCTATTATTTTGACCTTTTTCATTTTATAGAATATTTAAAAGATGAGGTTAAGTAAACTCTGTAAACTGTTTATTATTGATCCTGCGGAAAAAACCGACATAAAAAGGAATGAGACAAACAGAAAAAGATTTCTTGAAAAGTTCTTCATTGTGCCGGAAGGGACCCCTTTTATTCCGAAATGTATCGCATTTTTTGAACAGGCATCGACGCATTTTCCACATTTACTGCAAAATACCGATACCTTGCCCTCTTTAATTCCTTCAGTGCTAAGAGCAAATAAAGGACATACCTCAACACATTTGAAACACTCAGTGCATGCTTTCTTATCAATCTTAATTGTAAAAGGGGTAACTTTGTTTGAAACTGTGTTAATGGCTCCAAGCGGACATAGAAAACTGCATTGTGTCCTTTTCCTTGTCAGTACCGGCAGAACCACTACCAGCCCTGCAAAAAGGGAGACAAATATTACGGCTTTGGTTGCAGATTCAACTGAAGTAACCTGCTCAAATTCAGTAACTGCCTTGAATGGGCAAATCCAGTCACAATATGTGGGTATCAGCGACAAGGCAGCGGTTAGAGAAACCATTATAAGAACTGCAAATGGCATCCATTTCCATATCTCGCTTATCTTTTTAATTGCCGGCTTTTTTCTGATCCTGGAAAAACCATCATCCCATCCACCGTAGAAGCATCCCCAACTGCAGAAGCCTCTTCCAAGTACCAGTGTAGCAACAAGCCAAAGGACAACCATTGATGCGATATTTGCAAAACCACCAATAATGGACCCTGGGAAAATAATTGAATTCGTAAATGCAGCCGGAAGGATCATCATAGGGATTACCAGATGGCAGAAAGGAATTTTACACTCAAGGATGTCAGCCTGCGAAAAGGACATAGAGTTTCTCGTTTCCAGCATGTTGTTTATGAGGGTAAACGAGAGAGACAATGCGAAAATAATAAACAGGATTGCCCTGAGCTTGTCTGTTTTTCCCGTATAATGCATAAGGAAATACAGAATATTCACTAATAAAAAAGTAACTACCATTGCCAGCGCAGAGGCCGGCCTTGAAAAATCCGGACGTCCTCCTGTCATGAACATAAATGTAATCAGGAACATAGGTAGAGTATAAAGAAGAGATCTTCCGAAAGATTTCTTCATACCTGAACTTGTTAAAGCGTTATCCATTAATTATTCCTCCGATTAAATTAGTTATACCTTTTATCATAAAAATTATACCTGCAAGTCCGGTGGCAAGAATGCCAATGGTTTTAAGTACCTCCTTTTTTCTTATTTTTCCTGCCAGAGGCAATGGCAAAAACCAGATGGAAGACCCGATGAAAAATGCCAGAAAGGCTATATAGCTCTGAATGAGTGTTCCCTGTGTAGCACCTTTTGTAAGAATAATAAATAAGGCAGGACAAAATCCAAGACTGTTTACTATTCCAAGAAAGATTGGAACAAGCCTGTGATTATTAACTGTCTTTACAATTTTTGCGGGACACTCCTGATTGCGATTTTTGCTGATGCTGTACCAGACCAGCATCACTGCAAATACAATATATAGTATACCAGGAACTACATTTCTCACAACCTGATTGCTGAATAATGCCTGGCCAAAATACCATGCTAATGTTGCCAGGATGAAATAAATTACAAGCCTGGTTAATAAAAAGAGAGAAAGGTCAATGGCAATTCTCTTTACACCTGCCGATCCTGCCATAAGGTATGGGAACATTACCATTCCGCATGTTACAAGACAGGATGAACCACTGCTTAAACCAAGTATCAACGAATCTGTCATGAGCTCTTTTTTCTGCAAATCTATATCGTCTTACATGGAGCTTCAAGAAAAAAGTGGCCAACTATCGGCATTTGTGGTGATAGGATAGCTGTCAGGGGTGAATTGCTAAAATCAGGGATAAACGGATAATATTTCTAAGGAATAAATGAGAAAATAATCAGCTTTTTTTTGTCCTTTTATTTACCAGATCGACCTTTGAACGGGAGACAGGAATCTCATTTCCGAAAGGTAAGAGTCTGATTTTCATATTCTGATTATGACCTGTCAGCCTGTCAACAAAATCCAGATTCACGATATAACATTTATGACATCTCAGAAACCTGCTATTTTTCCTGAGCTCTGATTCTGCAGATTTAAGTGTTCCCCGGATAGTTGTTTTGTGCTGAGTATCTCCCTTCATTGTAACAATTGTTACATAATTGTCATTTGAGCAGAGATAGGCAATTTTCTTAGGATTACATTTTAACTCATTCTTTGGGTTACCTGCCCGTATAATAACTTCACTTTCCCATAAAATCTCTTCAGTGGGAATAGCAGCCTCTTTTAAGGCAGTTTTGTAAATTTTGTTGAATGTAACAATATAACTTATTGTAACAGGAATACTTCCAACAAGGATGGCAGTCCAGACAAAGTACAAAAGATATTTAAAAACAAATATCTGGGGAAAGATTAAACAGATATAAAAGTAGTTTGCAGCACCTATACCTGATGCTATTAAAATGTCCCAAAGAATACTTTTTCCAAGGGTCCAATTACCTTTAGTGACAACCGGTTCAATTAGATACTTAAAAACAAAAAGCAAAAATGTAGTTACTAAACCAAAGCCTAATGTAACAAAAAACAGATGGATTGGCTTTAACTGAGCCAAGCCGAACGGCTTAAAAAAGAACAGGAACAGGAAGATGAATAGTCCAAAAATAAGAATTGAAACAAACTTATCTCTGGGTGTCTCCACCTCCTTAAATGGTTTTTTAAATGGGTTTACCATTACAAATTACTTATAGACAAATCTATACAATATCTGGGAAATAAATGAATATTTAAGATCAGATCGGATTAAACTACTCTAAGAATCTAAAGACAATTTTTGGCTATTGCCTCAGCAGCTCTTATTCCGTCAACTGCGGAGGATACAATACCCCCGGCATATCCCGATCCTTCACCGCAAGGATATAAACCACTTATTTTTACATGATCAAGTTTTTCAGGGTCTCTTGGAATCCGTATGGGAGAGGATGTTCGCGACTCAACTGCAAGGACAACAGCCTCGTTTGTCAGGTAACCGTTCATCAGATGTCCGAATAGTCTGAACCCATCCCTGAGGCGCCTGCCTATTGCTTTTGGAAGCCAGTTATGAAGCGGAGAAGAGGTCACTCCAGGAAAATATGATACTTTGGGTAGTGAACCGGATGTCTCTCCCGAAACAAAATCAGCAAGGCGTTGTGCAGGAGCTCTTTGTGTATATCCCCCGTTCTTCCAGGCTTCACGTTCAAGTTCTTTTTGAAATTCAAGACCAGCCATTTCACCAAAACTACTATACTTAATGAGGTCTTCAGGTTTTATTTCAACTACTATTCCGGAATTGGCATAAGGAGAATTTCTTCCTGATGGCGACATTCCGTTTACAACCACCTCTTCCTGTGCCGTGGCAGAAGGTACTATGAATCCTCCCGGACACATACAAAAAGAATAGACTCCCCTTCCATCTACCTGTTTCGCAAGATTATATGAAGCTGCGGGCAAAAATTCTCCTCTTGAATTACCGTGGTATTGGATCCTGTCGATTAACTCCTGGGGATGCTCAACCCTTACTCCCATAGCGAATGGTTTCATCCCGAGCTCCACACCCCGGTTACGGCAAATATCATAAATATCTCTTGCAGAATGGCCCGTTGCAAGAATAACATACGGAGATTGGTATTTTTCATTATCCGATGTAACAACTCCCTTAATTGAATCACCTTCAATTATCAGATCAGTAACTTTCTTTTCGAGAATGAACTGACCTCCGGCATCAAGTATCGATTTCCGGATATTAGAGATTATGCCCGGCAGCTTATCCGTACCAAGATGAGGATGAGCCTCATACATTATATTCTCATTAGCTCCATGAAAGCAAAGCAGTTCCAGAACTCGTGTATTGTCTCCTCTTTTTTTCGATCGTGTATAAAGCTTACCGTCAGTATAGGTTCCGGCACCACCTTCACCAAAGCAATAATTACTATCAGGATCAACAATCTGTTCGCGGCTTATTCTGGCAATATCCATTTTACGGGACGATACATCGCGTCCTCTTTCAATTATTACCGGACGTATCCCCAGCTCTATCAAACGGAGGGCGGCAAAGAGGCCCGCCGGTCCGGCACCAACAATGATGACTTCTCTCTTCAGGGAAACTTCAACGGGAATAAACGGACTGATTGCAGGTATAGCAGAATCTTCACCTGAAAAAACTTCTACAGTAAGATTAACGCGGATGTTTTTCTTTCGTGCATCAACCGACCGCTTAATAACTCTTACAGAAGAAATCTCTGATTGGTTTATTCCTGCGAGCGATGCTGAAATCTTCCTGATTGCAGCTTCATCGGCTGCTGCTGCAGGATTAAGATTTATCTGGATCTGTTTCACCATTTTTATTCAAAATGAAAAGCCAGAACCCATATCTGCGACTTCATATTTTTTATGGCATCTAAGTATTGGGGATTCAATGGAACAGCGTTCCTGTCAAGTACATCACCTATCCCGTTAGACATCTTCAACTCGACTGAAAGTTTAAAATATGTAAGGTAAAAATCGAGACCGGCTCCCAGTTCATAATAAAAACCAGATCGTTTAAGTTTGATGCCATTATTTTCTTTCGCCAGGTCATACCGGTAGTTAAAACCTCCGATTACATAAGGCCTGACATTATTCAATCTGTCGCCTTTAAATTTAAGCAGCAGTGGAAACTCAAGAAATGATGATCCGAGTCTTTGCTGATTATCAAAGATCGGTTTTAAGTTGGGGTCTTTTCTGGGGTCTATTCTGTAGAACCTTATATATCTCTGTCCTAAGGATAAGCCAGGTAAAAATCTGATGTCAAAATATTTACCTGGTCTCAGATCGGTAACTATCTGAATATTGATACCCGGCATGAGGTTACTCACCTCGGGATAGAGATAAGTGGAATCGAGAGAGAATCGCGAAGGAGTAATATTAAAATCCATTGTATTTAACCCCAGACTGAATCCGAAGTGCAGGAGCCTCTCATCGTACCATGATTCGTTTTTCGGTTTCTGCTTCTGCCCGGATGAACTGACATGGATCATCAGAAATATGAGCGATAATACAATATAGGTAATTCTTCTTTTCAACCTTCTGTGAAATTTTTGATTTAACGATACAAGATAATAAACTGGTTTGAATTCCAATTATTGCGTTGATAATTTGATACCGGTATAAATACTTGCCACTCCGCCTGTCAGTTTTATCTGCCGGGTTTCAGAGAAACCGGCAAGAGCAAGTAATTTAAGGAACTCATCATTATCCGGAAATTTCATAACCGAATCGTGTAAATAGCTGTAAGCTGCCTTGTCTTTTGAAAATAGTTTTCCGAAAAACGGAAGGATATTCCTGAAATAGAAATTATAAACCGGTCGGAAGGGGAAACCTGATGGTTTAGAGAATTCAAGCACCATAATCAAACCTTCATTGCGGATCACTCTATTCATTTCGGATAGTCCTTTCAGGGGATCTGAAAAATTCCTTACTCCGAATGCCACCATGGCTACATCAAAAACATTATCTCCAAAAGGTATTTTCTCTGAATCGCCTGGTATCAATTCTATCTTCCCGGAAAAGCCTTTTCTATCAATCTTCACTTTCCCTATCTCCAGCATCTTTTGAGATATATCAATACCTGTAATTTTAGAGGGGTTGAGTTTCATTGCAGCAATTGCCAGATCGCCCGTACCCGTTGCAACATCAAGAATATGAGGATTTTTATAAGATTTTGAGATAATCCTGATTGCTCTCCTTCTCCAGAGGCGGTCAATACCAAATGATAAAAAATGATTAAGAAAATCGTATCTCCAGGCTATAGAATCGAACATCGATTCAACATCGGCTTTCTTGTCTTCTTTCAATTTATGAAGCTGATTTTCCATGAGAAAATTAAAACGCAAAGATAAATTTCTATTTTTACAAGCAAGAAACTTCAATCAAAATAAGATGGAAAAGACAATTATGATAACCGGTGCAACGGCAGGTTTTGGACAGGCAACTGCTGTGCGATTTGCTAAAAACGGATATAACATTATAATAACCGGCAGAAGGAAAGAGAGACTGGATGAACTGGAAAAAGAACTTCTCTCTTACGGAAAGATTAAAGTCCTGTCGCTGAATTTCGATGTCAGGAAAAGGGATGAAGTTGCATCAAT
>JAUYBT010000001.1 GCA_030692905.1 Bacteroidales bacterium | reverse complement strand
TTCAGTACTTTTCCTTCATTCAGCAAGTTTTTGGCAATAAACCCCAACTTCATCCTGGTTTCGCCAAGAGGTTCTTCCATTTCCGAAATTCTCACCCCCTTGGGATGCTTGTTGATAAAATCCATTACTTTCTCTTCCAGTGTCATCGGGACTACTGGTTTGGGCCCCACTTTTGGCTGAACTTCAACCGGGATTTCCTTTATTGCTTCAACCGGGATTTCTTTTACTGCTGCAACCGGGGTTGGTTTCACTTCTTTCTTTACTACCTGCTTAGGCGGCGTAACGGCTGTTTTCCGTAATTGGGCAAGGATGTCCGACATCTTTTTCCATGCGGCCGATGCCTCTCCTAGTTCTACTTGAACGGCATTTCTGAGGTCTTTTACATCGTTTTGGATCCCTTTCATAAAGGGAATAAATTCCTTAAGCCTGGTTTTTTCGTCCTTGTCAAGGCCTGCTCTTAAGGCTACTGCCATATCCTGATGTTCCTTATCAAACTTTGCAAGCAAATCATGTGTGAATGTGAAAATCTCTGAAATTTCCTTCCTTATGCCTGGCATAAGGGGAGCAAATTCCTTAAGTCTTTCTACTTCGCCTTTAGCAAGATCTTTTCTCAGCTCAACCGACTTTGCCTGATGTTCCTTATCAAACTTTGCGAGCAAATCATGAACCTCAACCGACATTTCCTGAATTTCTTTAACAAACTTTGCAAGCAAATCATGGGTGTTTGTAAAAATCCCTAAAACCTCCACCTTTATATTTTTCATAAAGGGAACAAATTCCTTAAGCCTGGTTTTTTCGTCCTTGTTAAGGCCTGCTCTTAAGGCTACTGCCATATCCTGGTGATCCTTCCGGAATCCGTCAAGGGTTTTTTGCACTTCAATTACAAGCTCTTCATTTTCCCTGACCCGTTGTTTGTATGAAGAAATCATCTCTTCACCCAAATTTTTCAGTTCTGATGCTAGTCCCATTTTTTTATCTCCTATTTGATTAATGAATATTTAGTTACCTGTGTTAGTTTACCCTGTTGGACACTTGTCCTACGGGGTTGATTTCTTTACCCCGTTGGATACTTGTCCTACGGGGTTGAATTATTTGATCTTTAATCCTTTTTATATCCTGTATCGGAATGTGATCGCCCTTTTCAAGCAAGTTTTCAAGGCATTCCATCATTCTGTTTTGCATTTGCTGAAAATCCATGAATGTCTTCATTACCGTTTCCTTTCTCATTTCATTCAGTATTGAAATCTGAGAAAGTTGCTCTTTGATGATGGTAATTTTTTCGCAGTTGTCTTGTGAGGTAATATCTTTGATGCCCAGCAGGCTATTTTTAAGCGATTGGGCAGTCTGTTTCTGTGTTTCAATAAAGTTCAAAAACTGGCTTTCGGCTTCTCTTTCCTTTTCGTCGAGTGTGCCGAGAATGCCCGACATTATCGCATTGTAATCTTTTTTACGCAGGGAACCATTTTTCGCGAGGATTTCGCAAAGCCTGGAATTTAAAATGTCTCTTTCCTTTTTAAGTTCGTTTAAGGAATTATGGACATTATCGAACAGGGAGTGGGATGATTCCGTAATATTTTCTGATGATTGGAAGGCAGTTTGAATTTTTTGAATCCGGGTTTCGTAGGAGGTTATGATGTTGTCAAAAAAACCATCTATATTTATTTCAGGCCGGGGACTCATATTGGTTGATGGGTTGATGGGTTGATGGGTTGATGGGTTGATGAAAAGAGAAATTCCTGGTAATCATGCTTTCAGGTAAACCTGCAAGGATGTTTTAGCAAGAATAACTGATTAACTGCAACATGCCTTATGCGGCTTTAGCAGTTAATCCGATTGCTTCGGCATACTTCAGGTATGTTTCAACAGAGGCAACGACTATTCTTGCTTCGATAGCAAGCAGTTCGATACCAACCAATGAAACTCTTACCCATGCATCAATTACGACACCTTTGTCGAGGATACGGTCGATCACCTCTACGAGGCTGGATGATCCGATTGTTTTTTCTACTGCCATTTTTTTAATCTCCTATAATTAATTTATAATGCCGTGCTTTATATGAGGGACGGTTTACCTCTTTAATATATTGCAAATATGATACAATAAATTACAATATGCAATTTATATTGAACTTTTATGCAATTATTTTATACAAAATGTAATTATATATTGAATATCAA
This sequence comes from Bacteroidales bacterium, assembly GCA_030692905.1. Classification (GTDB taxonomy): domain Bacteria; phylum Bacteroidota; class Bacteroidia; order Bacteroidales; family VadinHA17; genus LD21. The sequence continues at coordinate 19,797 of JAUYBT010000001.1, read as the reverse complement.
TAAATTACATTAATGAAATGATTGAATTAGACATTTTGAGAACAATATTGAAATGAGTACCTTTGGGCAAACTTAATATTCATGGAACGACAATTTGAACACCATACAGAGCATTTACAGGCATATATCAATGAGTATACTTATCGGTTTAATCGAAGCAATATGAAAGGAAATATTTTTGATAACCTTATGCACCGGATGGTAGACACTCCTCCTGCAACTTTCAAAATGCTTATTTAATAAATGCCTAATTTAATGACATGAAAAGGAAAAGCGATAAGAATTTTGAACTTCTTGAGAATATTGCTGCAATAAGGAAAGACAAAGGACTTTCGCAGGATAATATTGCAGATGCAGTTGGCATGAAACAAGCCGGATACTCATTAATAGAGAAGGGAGAAAGGGGTTTGGATTATGAGCTTTTATTGCAAATTGCTATGGCGCTTGGAGTAAGCGTAACTTATATTATCGACTATAAAAAGCAACAAAAATCAGATCCGGTAGAAGCGATATTGCAAATAAAACTGAATAGCAATACCAAGGATCAAGTTCTTAAATTAGTTTTCGACAAGAATGATATTGAAATCCTAAATAAATGACATTAAACTTAAAATTCTAAATTGAAAATTATATCACCTAATTTTCTAAATTAATAGATGCATCTGTTAGATAAAAAAACTGAGATTGCCACAGAGAAACTTAACCTTTTTCCGATACAAGGTAAAAATATTGAACTTAGTTTTAGCGGTGACCGCATAAGGAGCGATGTTTCTACACTCAATGGCATACATACTTCTACACACATTGCAAATTGCAAAAACAAGTATTAAAAGGTAGCGAGTATACCAATGCAACCATGAAAACCATCCAAAACAAAATTATTAAAACCGCTGCATGGGTTAAAGAAATGAAACCCAATTACAAAAATAGGAAAGGTAAAACTAAATCACGAAACCCGTAAGAAAAAAGGTAGACGTAAAAGTCAATTTTTATGTTTAAATTTAAGTTTATGAATTAATCAGGTTAAACCAATTAACCTATAATTCCGTTAGATAATCTACATGAGTAAATTCTCTCAGTTCTATAAGGATTACATGAGGTCTCCCGCCTGGCAACGAAAGAGAGCAAAGGTTCTCAAACGTGATAATTACACTTGCCAGTCTTGCTTGGAAGAGCCTGCAAACGATGTTCACCATAAATCTTATCTTCATTTCGGAAATGAGCCTTTGTTCGATCTTGTGAGTGTCGGTCTCAAATGTCATCAACGCCTCACAATGATAGCTAAACGCAGGATTAAAGCCACTAACACTGAACAGATCATAGAACAGCTCCTACTTTCAGCCTAAGTATTTATACTACCTAATTTTTACGTCTTTTTACTACTTATTTTTGGCCCCCTGTGCTTCTAATTTTACGCTTACCAGGTGAAAACAAAGTGCTCCGGAGAGGTCCGACACGGACGATAGCCTGGCGCACGGTGATACTTCACCAATGCAGTGAGACACGGGGGCGATTTTCCGCTCCCTTCTCTTAGTTCTTTGAATTAAGCTATTCAAGTATTCTATTTGACATAACTTTTATTATATAGAAATCCTAATATTAATTATAGGCTTTCTTAGAGAATTTGCGTCCAGCTTGGCTGGTTGACATAAAATCAGATATAGTAACGAGGCGAAGCCAAATTCTATATCGGTAAAGATTTTATGTCAAAGCAAATTCTCGATTCATCTTATCCTGGTCCAGCTCCGCTGGTTGATATCTGCCTACGCTAAAGCTTCAGCAAACAAAGTAAAATCAGAAATAGCGATTAGGTAAAGCCGAGTCCTATATCGGCAACGATTTTATGTCATCGGTAAATTAAATTTTCCGGATTCCAATTCCAGGTCCGTCCGGTAGAATTATCTTTCCATCTCTTATAGTAATTCCTTCAAAAACATCATTGTCGATCAGAAGATTCCCATCCAGATCGGCCCAATCGACTAATGGAGAAAGTTGTGCAGCAGCCGTCACCGCGCAGGAAGTTTCAGTCATGCAACCGATCATCACTTTCATATCAAGTGCCCTTGCCATGCTTATCATAGTATAAGCTGCACGCATACCTCCGCACTTCATAAGCTTAATATTTATCCCGCTGTAGACTCCCTGTACTTTTTTGAAATCAGCTATAGTTTGAATTGCTTCGTCAGCAATTATAGGTAACGGACTATTTTGTGTCAACCAGGCTATATCATCAATAGCTGCTTTGGGCATTGGTTGTTCAACAAATACAACCCCTTGTTCTTTAAGCCAATGCGTCATTTCAAGTGCCATATTTCTATCAGTCCAGCCTTGGTTAACATCCACACATATAAGTGTATTTGTTACACTTCTTACTGATTGGATCATTTCCTTATCATTACCCTGACCCAGTTTTACCTTTAGAATCCTGTATGGCGCCGCTTCACGGACTTTTTCTTTAACCACTTCGGGTTTATCTATACCTATTGTAAATGACGTATTTGGTGTGCGTTTGGGATTAAGTCCCCATATGCGGTACCATGGCTGTTTCATAAGTTTTCCGACCAGGTCGTGCAATGCAATATCCACAGATGCCTTGGCAGCATAGTTCCCCGGAGCAATCTGGTCAACATATGTCAATATTTCTTCCATCAGGAATGGACTGGCAAATTGAGTCAGGTCAACACCTGTAAGAAATGCATTGGCTGAATCATGACTCTCACCAAGATATGGTGGCATCGACGCTTCACCGTATCCGACCATATTCTCAAATTCAATTTCTGTCAACATTACCGGAGTCGTAGTCCTTGAACCGGATGCAAGTGTAAAAACGTGTTTTAAATGCAGTTCATAGGGTTTAAATCGCAATGTCATTCCGGAACTTTTTCCCGGTTTTTTATTAATCCCAATCCACTCCGGATATCCTAAGGATACATACGAAAAACCAGCACCACCTGCAATCAATCCGCAATCTTTCAGAAATTTCCTTCTTGTTTTCATACTAATATTCCATTATTCCAATATTCCCTTATTCTTTTGATTTTCAATACCATGCATGCTTATAAACAGGTACAATTCCTATATCATTCTCTACTCCTATTATTCGTTTTGCTGCCAACAGAGAATTCTTTCTATAACTGCTATAATTGATTTGTGAAGAATCCAGGCTGTTTATCATTACTCTTCCTGACGAATGAATATACTCGCTATCTCCCTTGTAAATAGCAACATGAGTAACATGTGAGTTTGAATTTTCTTTTGATCCAAAGAAAAGAAGATCTCCTCTCTTAAGTTGGCTATATCCGTTTGAGAGATCAACTGAAAGGCCATGATCAGCTTGTAATGAGGCATCCCTTGATAAGATTATGCCATTCATAAAATAAACTGACTGTACAAAACCACTGCAATCAACAGCTTTGGATGAGGAACCACCCCATAAATAAGGCAATCCAAGAAATGTTGTTGCAACCCTGCATACTTTTTCCTCCGTACAGAGAACCTGAGTTTTCCAACTCCTGAAATCAATTATCTTTTTATTATTTAAAAAACCTTCGCGCCCATCAGGTAAAACAATCCTTGCATAACCTGTTGACTCACCTTTTTTTATCAAAATACTTCCGGCTACCAGATCACCAACAACCCCTGATTCATCAGGCGAAGTATATACCCATCCGGAATTCTCCAGATAGATTACTCTGTCTGCCTGTTTCCATGCAGCAATTTCAGCCCTGTTCATCGACTTGACAGACGATTTTTCAGTCCAGGCTATGTATCTGTCGGGAGTTTGGATTAGAAGCCATGAATTACTATTCTTAAGGATATGCACAGGAGTACCAAGAATTGCCTGCGATACCAATTCCGAACTATGGTCGGGTCGCTTCCTAAGGTTTATCACACTTAAGGAAACTAATCCCCGGTATTTTTCATTCCTCAAAGTATCCGGTAGAAGTAAAATACTGTCAATAAGTACAATACCTCTATTACTTAAAGTTTTAATTATCTCCTGCCTGGCCTGTGGAATAGTCGTTTCGCCACGAAGAATTATCGATCCCCTTTTAGCAATTCCGGCAGTTACAGTACAAATCCCTTCCCTTTGATCAGGAACCCATCTGGCTGCAATACTATCTATTTCAGCTTGTTTATCCTTATGCAAAGAGGAATGACATCCATTCAGGATTAACAGGATTCCTATCCAAAATCCAATAATAAAAAAAAACTTTTTATCCTCTGAGTGGTTCATCAACATCTGATATTTTTCAATATACTCTTCAAATTTACCTATTTTATTCGGTAAATTGCAGCTTGCTTAAATTCCGGTAAATACCTTCCTTTAGCTTCATTAATTGGTCGTTCGTTCCTTTCTCAATAAAATAACAATGTAGTACCAGTAGTTGCAATAGCATGAAAATACAAAAAAACACTGAAAAATGGAAACAATTAAAAAATCAACATTTGAATTCCTCAATATTTTAAAAGATAATAACAACCGGGAGTGGTTTATTAAAAACCGGCCATTATATACAGATGCCAGAGATAACATTGAGTCATTTGTTCAGGCAATAATAAATAAAATAATTGATTTTGAGCCCATTATGAAAGGACTTGAAGCTAAGAGTTGTTTTTACAGGATTAACCGTGATATTCGCTTCTCGAATGATAAATCACCATACAAGACTCATTTTGGAGCTTTTATTGTCAGAGGCGGGAAAAAAAACGGTGATAAATTTGCAGGTTATTATATTCATATTGAGCCTGGGAAAAGTTTAATTGCCGGTGGTGCTTATATGCCTCCTACCCCATGGTTATCTGCAATAAGGGAAATAATAAATGAAGAACCGGTGAAACTTGTTAAAATTATCAATACAAAAGATTTTATAAAATATTTCGGAAAAATTGAGGGAGAAAAACTTAAAAAGGCTCCAAAAGGCTACCACACAGATCATCCAAATATTGATTTACTTAGATTTAAAAGTTATCTGGTTGAAAATGAAGTTAATGATGAATTCGTTCTGAGTGAGAAGTATTTTGATCATGTTCTGAATGTTATAAAGGCAATGAAACCGTTTAATGATTTTCTGAATAATTATTAATTAATTTTTACTGGTTCTCTATCATCCTTTTGATTAGTATATCATTTTTAATAAAAATAATCTACATGACAGGTCTAGAAAGAACACTTTCATTTATTAAAGGAGAACCTGTTGACCATCCTCCATTTCACCCCATAATCATGCGATGGGCTGCAAAATATACCGGAATAAAATACCGGGATTTCTGCCTCGATCCTCTTGCCAAATGCAAAGCAATGATACTCTGTGCAAGAGATTTTGAAATCGACTGGGTTACTGTAATGTCCGATCCATGGGCTGAAGCATCAGCTTTCGGGATTCAGATTGAATATCCTGAAGACAACCTGCCTATTGACACCGGAGGACATTTGGCAGATGCAAAAGCAGCAGCAAAGCTTCGACACTTTAATCCTTTGGAAAATGTCCGGTGTCGGAACAGATTGAAGGAAATACGTGAATTTAAGAGACAGTCAGGTGATGAATTATTTATTGTTGGCTGGGTTGAAGGACCGGTAGCTGAATATGTCGATTTACGGAAAGCTACTGATGCATCCATCGACTTTTATCTCGATCCGGAATCAGTTGGAAAAGCAATGGACACAATAGTTGAAAGTGCAATAGAGTTTATAACTCTCCAGGCAAAAGAAGGTGCCCACTGTATAGGTATTGGCGATGCATTCTGCTCACAGATCGGACCTGATCTGTATAACAGTTTTGCTTATATCAGACAAAAAAAACTTGTTGATCACATACATAGTCTGGGTGTTTTAGCCAAGCTTCATATTTGTGGAAATACTGAAGCCATTTTACCCTTAATGATTGCTACAGGGGCTGATATTATCGATATTGACCATCTTGTTCCATCAATGTCTGATTTTGCAACTTTGCTCGGACCTTGTCAGGTCTTTTCGGGTAAATCCGATCCCGTCACAATAATTCAGGATGGAACTCCGGAAATAATAAAGCAGTCAGTTATTGATGATTTAAGACAAGCTTCAGGCCGGTGTATAATCTCGGCTGGTTGTGAAATTACCCCGGGAACTACTGTTGAAAATATGAGAGCATTCGGACTTGTTGCAAAAGAATCACATTAAGAGAGAGATTACTTAACTGAATTTATAAGAAGGTATTTTTCTCATTCTCAGACTTAAAGGAGTAACTTCAAGATATTCGTCATCTTTTATCTGCTCCATCGATTCCTCAAGTGAGAATTTCAGTTTTGGTGCTATCCTCAGGCTGTCATCTGACCCTGAAGCCCTCATATTTGTAAGCTTTTTCCCTTTAACAATATTTACCTCAAGGTCACCAAACCTCGTATATTCTCCGATTACCTGACCCTTATAAACTTGTTCTCCCGGATCAATATAGAATCTGCCTCTGTCCTGAAGTCTGTCAATTGCATGGCCGGTTGCCATACCCTGATCGAGGGAAACCAGTGAACCATTTTGTTTCGGTAACAGATCATCACCTTTATATTTATCATATGCTCTGAACCGGTGATGCATTACAGCCTCACCTGATGTGGCTGTAAGCATGTTGTTTCTTAATCCTATCAGTCCTCTTGATGGAATATCAAACTCAATATGAGTCAGGTCTCCCTTGGGTTCAATAACAATCATTTCACCTTTCCTTTGGGTAATAAGTTCAATGGCTTTACCTGAAAAATCAGGGAGTACATCAATTGTTAAAGTCTCATAAGGTTCTGATTTTAATCCATTTATATCTTTCAATATGACCTTTGGTTTACCTACCTGGAATTCATATCCTTCGCGTCGCATAGTCTCAATAAGTATCGAAAGATGAAGTATCCCGCGGCCATAGACATTGAAAGTATCTTCTGATTTTGTATCTTCAACTTTAAGAGCCAGGTTTTTCTCAGTCTCTCTCATCAACCTGGTCCTAAGATGACGTGAAGTAACAAACTTGCCTTCCTTGCCGAATAAAGGTGAGTTATTGATGGTAAAAACCATACTCATGGTAGGTTCATCCACTTCGATTCTCTGCAATGCTTCAGGAGCAAGCAGATCTGCCAGGGTATCCCCTATTTCGAAATCCTCCAGTCCGATAACAGCACATAGATCACCGCATCTGACACTTTCAGTTTTAACTCTTCCCAATCCTTCAAAGACATAAAGTTCTTTAACCCTTACTTTCTTAACTTTACCATCCCTCTTGCACAAGGTATAGTCAACACCGGTCATAATGTCGCCTCTGAATACACGGCCGATAGCTATTCTTCCAACATAATTCGAAAAATCGAGTGAAGCAACCTGCATCTGAGCTGTTCCTGTAATATACGGCGGTCCAGGTATTTCCTTAAGAATCGTGTCAAGGAGGTACTTTATATCGGTTTCCGGCTTTTTCCAGTCACTACTCATCCATCCGTATTTCGACGATCCGAAAACTGTTTCAAAATCAAGCTGGTCGTCTGAAGCATCAAGGTTAAACATCAGTTCGAAAATATCCTGTTGAACTTCATCGGGTCTGCAGTTATCTTTATCGACCTTATTGACGACAACAATCGGTTTCAGTCCCAGGGCAATCGCTTTTCCAAGTACAAACCTTGTCTGCGGCATTGGTCCCTCAAGAGCATCAACAAGTAACAAAACACCATCTGCCATCTTAAGAACCCTCTCAACCTCACCTCCAAAATCGGCGTGACCCGGAGTATCAATAATGTTAATTTTAACACCTTTATAATTTGCTGAGACGTTTTTAGAGAGGATTGTTATCCCTCTTTCCCGCTCAAGATCGTTACTATCAAGAATAAGATCACCCGCTTCCTTCCTCTGATCAAGCACCTGGCATTCCTGTATAATCCTGTCAACCAGAGTAGTTTTCCCATGATCCACATGTGCAATGATCGCTATATTTCTTATTAATTGCATAAGAATCAATTAGACCGCAAAAGTAATATTGTTGCCGGGATAAATGATAAAAACTACGAAAATTAAATAATGATAAAAAATTCATATATTTCGCAATAAATTTTAAAAGCCGACTTATGAAAAAAATGATCATTACTCTCGTTTTCAGTTTATTTTCTTTGACCGGAATCTTAGGACAGCAGAATGTCAAACTGGCTGTTGGGATGAAAGCTCCGGACTGGATGTTTACTGATGCTGATAAAAAAGAATTTACTATGGAGTCTTGGGCTGGAAAAGTGATTCAGGTCAATTATGTTGATCCTGATGAATCTGAATTGAATGAACCATTTAACGAAGCCGTCAATAAAGCTGTTGATGTTGACAAACGAATCAGCAGGGATTTGTTTCAGGGTTTTGGCATTGTTGACTGCAAGTCCACATGGAAACCCAATGGCCTGATACGTATGATAGCTGGTAAAAAGGCGAAAAAATTCGGGACCACTATTCTTTTTGATTATAATTGGACACTACTGAATCTATGGGGTTTGTCAAAAGATAATTATACTGTGGTAATATTAGATAAAAATCGGATTTGCAGGGCTTTGTATGTTGGGAAAATTCCGGAATCTGAAAACGAGAAGATCATTCAGATGATATTGGCATTAACTAAAGAATAACAGTTATTCTGATATAGAATACTTAAACCGGCTAAATGCCGGTTTTTTTGATCATCTTAACATCTGATTATATAAAAAGCTCTGTGATTATGATTATCCCAAATCTTCTACTTATAGCCGGAACAGGGACCAAATCGGGGAAAACCTCAATGGCTTGCAAAATAATCAGGCAATTCCCCGGTCTTAAGATTACTGCGGTAAAGATAAGTCCGCACTTTCATGAGACTACAACAGGTTTGATTTCCATATCTGAAAAAAAAAGATATTCAATTTATGAGGAGACTAACAGGGATACTTCAAAGGACACATCCCGCATGCTTCATTCAGGTGCTCATAAAGTATTCTTTGCAAAGGTTTGGGATGATCAGCTGTTGGGTGTTTTTAATGAAATAATGGAATATATACTATCAAATGTTCCCGTAATTTGTGAATCGCCTGCTTTAAGAAACTATGTTGAACCAGGAATTTTTATAATTATGTCTTCAAATACTGTTAATAAACATAAGAATATAAATTACTTACAAGCATTACCTCATGTAATGTTTAAATTAGAAGAACTGGAGAAAATTGAATCTCTTCCTATTTTATTTGAAAATGGTAAATGGTCTGTTCTTTGATTTCGACCAGCGGACAGCAATCACCCTGTATGGATATCTGGTCATCATATTATGCGCATTAGGGCAATTTGTCCTGTGGATTTTTATTCCCTCCAAAATTGTGACGAAACCAAAAACGCTATACCCATATTCCGGATTGCAGCATTTGGCCAATTTATAATCAAGACCCTCTACTCTATCTTCAATAATCAGGTAATCAGAATATTGAGAATCAGATGGTTCTTTTGCCTCTTTTTCCGGCACCATAGTAGCCGGACTAGTCGGTTCAATTGATTCATCTTTTAATAAAACATCTTTTATATGAAGGAGTTCAATCTTCTCGGTTGCAATAAGATAATAGAGATCCTGTGCAGTTTTAAGGCTGTAAGAATTGAGTAGTTTTTGTATCACGGTATCACCGTAAACTATTTTCCAGTTCTTCAGCCGCCGCATTAGTATTTCCTTTCCTTCGGCAGCTGCCTTGGTCTTCTCCTCATTCAGAACCTGCTTAATCTTAGTTTTTGCTTTTGTCGTAATCACAAACGACAACCAATCCTGCTTTGGCTTCTGATTTTTTGACCTGATGATGGATACATGATCACCATTATGCAAGACATGCCTTATCGTTACATTCTTTCCATTTACCTTCCCTCCGACACATGAGGCTCCAACGTCGGTATGAATATCGAAGGCAAAATCGAGAACTGTTGCTCCGGCAGGTAACTGGCGCAGATCGCCTTTTGGAGTAAATACGAAAACCTCGTCGGTGTATAATCCGGACCTCACCTGATTGATAAATGCATTATCCTCTTTTTCAGATGATTCAAGTATTTCCCGCATTTTGGAGAGCCAGGTGTCGAGTCCTCCTTCTCCTTTCATTCCCTTATATTTGAAGTGTGCAGCCAACCCCTTTTCAGCTATTTCATCCATCCTGAATGATCTGATCTGCACTTCAACCCATTTTCCTCTGGGCCCCACAACTGTTGTATGAAGAGACTCATACCCGTTTGATTTAGGGACAGAGATCCAGTCTCTCATCCTGCTTGGATTGGGTTGATATAGATCTGTTACTATAGAGTATGCTCTCCAGCAGTCAGATTTTTCTTTCTCACTATCGCTTTCAATGATTATCCTTACTGCAAAAAGGTCATATACTTCCTCAAATTCCACTCCCTGCTTCTTCATTTTCAGCATTATGGAATGTATTGATTTTGTGCGACTTTTGATAGTGAACTTAAAGCCTTGCTTTTCCAGTTTTTCCTTCAGAGGAATTGAGAAGTCACGTATCAGTTTATTCCTCGATGCTGTGGTTTGCTTCAGACGGCAATCGACATAATTATATTGTTCAGGCTCCAGATATTTAGCAGCAAGGTCTTCCATTTCCGACTTGATATTATAAAAGCCAAGTCTGTGGGCCAGCGGAGCATAAAGGAAATAGGTTTCTGAGGCCAGGGGTAACCTCTCCTTCTCCGGTGCCTTGCCAAGGTTACGCATATACTCAAGTCGTTCAACAAGCTTTATAAGAATTACTCTTACGTCGTCAGCAAGACTTAATAATAACTTACGGAAATTTTCAGCCTGATAAGAAGATTGCATTGAATCGATGCTGGTAATTCGCGTAAAGCCGTTCAGAATTTCAACAGTTTTTTTCCCGAACTCCTTTTCAAGTTCTTTTGGAGGAGGGTTTACATTATTATAGGAATCATGCAATAATGCCGTGATAATTGAAGTCAGTCCAAGCCCCATTTCCCCGGCTATGATCCTGGCAACGGAGAGAGCGTGAAGGATTTCAGGTTCGCCGGTAAGGATAGTTTTATCACCACAGGCTTCCACTGCAAGATCAAGAGCTCTTCTGATCTTAACATTATCTTCAGAAGCTACCGTATTTTTTGCTGCCTGAAGTAATGCGCGGTAACCAGTATTTATTTTTTGTGAGTCTGCCATCATTAATCTCTTTGTATTTAGACTATATTTTTTTATAAAGATAACACTGGTTTCAAAAAAATCCCCGGGACAGTTTGGGAACCCCGGGGATTTCAGAAAATATTTTAATTTCTATTATCTGAACGAGATTCCCAAACCTGTTGATAACATATTATATTGTGCCAAGGTATAATCAGCATGAATTGTGATAATAGCAAGTTTTATCCTTAAACCAATATTAGCTCTTACACCAGAATTCTTGATTTCTATTGCAGGGAAGTTTTTAATAACTCCTGCATCCTCATAAACATCAGGGGGTGAATAAGCTGCGTTATAAGTAGGTGTCGGGAAGTTACCAGTCAATTTGATATCCGTCTTTGTACTACAGTAGCCAACTCCGCCATAAAGTGTAAGAACTGGAATGTTAATAGATCCAACTAATCCGACATTCATTGCTGCAAAACTGGCTGATAGGTTTTGATTTTGAAAGGCAGTAGTCGGATAATTAGTACTGTAATGCGCTTTTGCCCAGTCAGGTTGAAGGTCAATCCCCGCATTTCCCTGAAGTTTTGTATAACCACCAAAAAATGAAACATCCCATAATTTCATCATTTTGTATCCAGGTAAATATTGTAAAAGACTATGCATAACACCAACGCCAAAAAGGCTGATATCGCCCTTACCCCCAAGATCGATTTTTGGAATGAACCTAAACTTAACTTCGGTTCCAAAAGGGAGACCCAATCCCAACTGGACCGTAGGTGTCGGTACATATTTCCATTCGGTTCCGGGAGGAGCAGTAAAGGATGCTAGTGTGACTCCACTTGCATTATCTTTATAGGTCATAACCGGACCATTTTTATTCGGACCGGCAATTGTGGATGCCATACCCGTACCTGTAAGTTTAGTAAGACCAATCTTGGTAACATCAAAAGTGTTTTCTGATGAGGGAACGATTCCCGCATTGACACTGAGTGTAAGATCGAATCCCAACAATTTATGAGGCTTTGCCGAATTATACCAGCCACCGTTAAGACCTGCTCCAAAAGCATTTGTATAGGGTGAAATATAAGCCTGGAGGAATTTTACACCATCTGCAGGGACACTTTTTAAAAAATCAAAATTGTCAAACTGTGAAAATGATACCGATGAAATGATTAAGAGGGAACTCATCAGAGCCCCTAATCGTTTTGTGAATAGTCTATTCATAGCAGTTTAAATTGATTCATATTTCGAATTAAATACAAATATAAAAAAAAATGAATACTTAAATCATTAAGAGTATTTATGTACTACTATTACATAACTAAATACATTAGATTAAGGTTGCTTTGGTGCCTATTTAAAATGCAGATTTTACTCTTCAGGATTCTTCTTCCCGATGTTATCAAGGTTCTTAAGTTCTTGTATACCAGTATTTTTTGACAAATCTGAAATGCTTTTAAGATTAAGATCTCCTTTTATTGAGATAAGGGAATTCCCACCGGGTCCTCCGGTTATAACAAGTAATTCAGAAATAATGTTCCCTGCTTGTCGTATGAGAAACTTTGTAATATTGGGACCTTCTTTAACCACCATCAGGTCTTCATAAGCAGATAAATCAAGCTTTTTACTTAGTTCAGTGTAAAAATTAAGACCCTTGTTCAATAACGAATCTTCTACAGAAAGGATCCTGATTGATTTGAGTCTGTTTATAACGTTATCCGCATCTTTGTTTTCTGTATCCTGGTTCGCAAACATGCTGAACATTTTGCTTGAGATGGTTACCACTGTGAATCCGTCCTTCTCAGAGTATTTATTGAACATCTCATCAATCGGATTGGTTTGAGCCTGCATCATCATGGTCAGGTAAAGAGCGGTGATAGAAAGAAATAGCTTTTTCATATCATTGATTATTATTTATTTATATTCTTATCGACAGGTACATTAGCATTTTCAATTGCTTTCTGAATATAATTGAGGTTCCTAAGGTTTTTCTCAATTATGATTGTCGATTTATTAATTGCTTCAAAGCTTTTTGTTGTCATCTCATTGATTTTAATGACTGGTTCAAGAGCCCGAGCACCATGGTTCAATTGAGATGAAACATCTATAAGTATTTTCATGGTTTCCGCATAGGCAAGTTCAGTATCTGTGAAGGTATCTCCAGGCTCATTCTTGTTAACAAAAAAGAAAAATGATCCTACCAGAATGAGTAAACCAGCTGCTGCACTCATATATGGAAAAACATGTTTTCTGAACTTTTGTGATTCTCTTTTACTATCAGAGGCATCAATTTCCGTTAAAATTCTGGCTTCAAAATCAATGGATGGTTCAGGTACTTCTCCGGCTGCCGTATAATAGCCGAAGATCACCTTTTCGGCTTCGTAACCTTCAGGAACATCTTTCTCCTTAAAATACTCTTTTAAGGTCTTTTCCTCCTCTTCAGTACTTTCCCCTTTATAGTACTTTTCGAGCAATCTGTTTAATTCCTCTCCGTTCATATTGATACTTATTATATTCATCTCTGATAAATCTTCTTGCCCTTGATAACGTAACCCTCAGGGTATTTATATTCTGGTCAGTTTTTTCAACTATTTCTTCATATGAAAGACCTTCGATATCCCTGAGTCTTATAATAACCATGTAAATGTGTGGCAGGTGATCAATAATATTGTGAAGTATTTCGATTGCTTCCCTACTTTCCATCTGCTCATGAGGCGATGGAGACGTTATGTTTTGATAATCCTGCCTGTTGTGTTCTCCCTGATAAATGTGTTTTTGTTTTCTGAGTTGATCGATACAATAATTTTTTGTCATTGTTGTTGCCAGTGCATCGATGCTGTTATATTCATTTAGCTTTTCCTTCATTTTCCATAATTTAATAAAAATCTCCTGAACAGCGTCCTCCGCTTCCTCCTGGTTTTGGAGGATGCGGAAGGCATAGCCAAATAGTTTACGGTTGAGCTGTCGAACAAGATCATTAAAATCACTCCTGGTCATTCCTGCTTAAAGCAATTATTTCGATGTTTATAAAGATAGATACATTATTAATTACTTATTGTTTGCAACAATGTTCAAACCATGGTTTTTCTTTACATCATCGGAGAATTTTTTTGCCTCTTTATATGTCATGTTGCCTTTTATCTGAATAAGTACATTATCCTCTCCTCCTGCAATAAGCAGAAACTCCCTGAATTTATTCCCTTCTGAGCGGACTAACATTCTCAGATCCTGGTCTGACTTTTTAACTCTCATGAATTCTTCATAACGGTCAAGATTAATATCATTAATAACCATGTCGTAAAAATTCTCAACCTTTAGATTCTCATCATCCTGTGCAAGAATTCTGATTTCTGTAATATTCACGGGTAAAGAATTCTCCTCTTCATCGTCATCATCATCAAGACATGTGACAAGTTTAAGCAAATTCCCATTTATGGTAACAGTTACAAATCCATCTTTGCCAGCATATCTTTCAAATAATTCATCTATCGATTTCTGTCCATAAATAACAGTTAATGTAAACGTTAACGCAACAAATAAAAATAGTCTTTTCATAACATGTGTTTTTAAATTACTAATTGATTTTACTTGTATGACGGAAATGTTGCCTTTTCATTACAAAAAAACCGGTTTCCAACAGGCACCGGTTTAAGAAAAGTATTCAGGAGGTTCTATTTTATAGGTGATTTGGGTTCTTTTGACATTTCGTGATAATAAACCCTATCAACAAATTCAGGTACAATTCTTTGGAAAAGAGCAGTAAGTCTTCCATCCCAGGTTAGCAACTTATTTCTCTTTTTCTTCCTGATACCTTTAAGTACCCATTTTGCGACATAACCGGGCGACATCAACTTACGTTCATCCCTTGGTGATTCACCCTGTTCCAGTCCATTTTCTGTAAGAGCATGTTTTCTGATCTCGGTGGAGGTAAATCCGGGAGCAATTATCATTACATGTAATCCCTTTTTCAGATTTTCGATCCTTATCGTTTCCAGAAAGCCATGCATGGCAAATTTTGAAGCTGAGTAACCTGTTCGTCCGGGTAATCCATGAAATCCTGCAACTGATGATACACCAACCAGTGAACCTTTTCGTTCAACCAGATATGGCAACGCATATTTTGTACAATAAACTGTACCCCAAAAATTTACATCCATTAGGCGATGAAGTACTTTTAGATCAACATCAAGGAATGAAGCTCTCATGGATACTCCCGCATTGTTTATCAGGATATTGATACCACCGTATTTCTCGACTGTTTTTTCAATAAGCCGCTTACAATCCGATTCAATACTTACATCAGTTTTAATAAAAGTGGCATCGCATTTATCAGCTTTTATCTCATTTACGATCTGAGAAAGCTTTTCTTCAGACCTGGCAGCCAGAACGACTTTGCTGCCATTTCGGGCAAATTCGCGTGAAATTGCTTCTCCTATTCCTGAAGATGCTCCGGTTACAATTACAACTTTGCCCTTAAAAAGATTGTTCATGATTTCCCTTTAATTTCAGATAATTGTCAATGCTAAAATAGCAGATTAAAAATGAAATTTAAACAAATTATTGTGTTTTATAAAATCCGGATAGAAATTATTTCCTTAACCAAGTGTCAAAAAAAGGAATTGATTTTCAACAAACTAAGGTCGTTAAAATAAAAAAGAAAAGCAACTGCTTTCCTTCTTTGTGATCCAGCTGGGGCTCGAACCCAGGACCCCATCCTTAAAAGGGATGTGCTCTACCAGCTGAGCTACTGAATCCTTTCTGTTTTTGCGAGTGCAAATGTATGATAAATTTAATTTAATGCAAAAAAATGCAACAATTTTTCCAGATTGTTGTTCCATTTATTTGATTAAATAAGTTGGGAGGGGTGTAAATAATTCTATATTATCTATCTTGAAAGAACAGGTATCTGCCTGTTTATTGATTCCTCAAGGGAGATTAAAGTTTCTGTGCGTACGATGCCTGAAATATTCTGAATCGTATCAGTAAGAATCATTCTAAGATGTTCATTATCACGTGTATATACTTTTATAAATAACGAATAATTACCTGTTGTATAGTGACATTCAATGATTTCAGGAATATCCCTGAATTTTGTTACAACTTCCCTGAAATGGCCGGGGTGGTCGAGAAAGATACCAATATAAGCACAGGTTTTAAAGCCAACCATAACCGGATCGACTTTAAATTCAGATCCTCTGATAACGCCTATCCGGATAAGCCTCTGAACGCGTTGATGTATTGCAGCACCTGAAACACCACATTCCCTGGCAACTTCAAGGTATGGGATCCTTGCATTTTTAGTAATGATATCGAGAATCTTTTTATCAAGATTATCAATTTGTAAATTTTCTGACATTTCTATAGTGATTGATTAATAGATTGAAACAATATGTTTTTAAATTCTTACAAATTTATAGGAAAAAATAGATATTTTAATGATGAACAATAAAATGTTTTTAAATTTAGATTATGAACATTGAACGATCAGAATCCTGATTTTATTCAGGTTGTCCGATTAATGTAACCGATTATTTCCTTAATATCGAAAAATCCTTTTTTGATAAGATAATTCTCAATGCCCTCCAATATTTTTACCGGAGCCTGCGGATCAATAAATGAAGCTGTTCCTATCTGAACCGCACTTGCACCGGCAAGAAAGAATTCCAATGCATCAGAGGTAGTCATAATTCCTCCCATACCGATGACCGGTATTCTCACTGCTTTTGCAACCTGCCATACCATTCTTAGTGCTATTGGTTTAATCGCTGGTCCCGACAGCCCGCCGGTTATTGTAGATAGAGCCGGTCTCATTTTTTCAACATCAACCGACATTCCAAGCAAAGTATTTATCAGGGAGATTGAATCGGCTCCTTCTTCTTCGACTACCCTTGCAAAATCAACAACATTTGTAACATTAGGAGATAATTTAACTATTAGTTTTTTAGCATAGACAGCCCTTACCGCCCTTGTAACTTCACGTGCTGAATCGAGATTGGTTCCAAATGCCATCCCTCCCATTTTTACATTTGGACATGATATGTTAAGCTCTATGGCAGGAATTTTTTCAAGCTTGTTAATTCTTTCGGCAAGAGCAACATAATCATCAATATAGCTACCATTAATATTTACGATTATGTTGGTATCATAACCGGAGATGCGTGGATAGATATTTTTTTCAAAGTAATCAATCCCCTTATTCTGTAAACCCACAGTATTCAACATGCCTGAAGCAGTTTCAGCCATCCGGGGATACAGATTGCCTTCTCTTGGTTCAATGGTTGTTCCCTTAACAACTATTCCACCCAACCTTGAAACATCTAAAAAATCATCAAATTCAGATCCATATCCAAAGGTACCAGAAGCTGTCAGCACCGGGTTTTTAAAATGCAAATCACCAATAGAAAAGCCTAGGTTCACCATTTCAATTCATTTATATTGAAAACCGGTCCGTCGATGCAGGTGCAAAGGTTACCTTTAATAGTATCAACGATGCAGCAAAGACAGGCACCAATACCGCATGCCATGAGGTTTTCGAGCGACACTTCACAGGCGATATTGTTTTTTTTGCAGTAACCGGCTATTACCTTCATCATGGAATCAGGTCCGCAGCAATAGATTCTGTTATATCTGCCAGTTAATAAGATAGAATGGTTGGTGACATACCCATTTTCTCCTTTTGAACCATCTTCAGTTGTAAGGAAGACGTTCCCAATTTTAAGATACTCTTCAAACTCAATTATTCGTTCGCTATTCCTGAACCCAAGAAGGATGTCAGGAATGCAACCGTTTGATTTTAAGTATTTCCCCAGAAACAATAATGGGGCTACACCACAACCACCTCCTACGAGAAGAACTCTTTCGTTTTCGACAGGTAAACCGAACGAGTTACCAAGAGGGTAAATAAGATTGAGAAAATCACCATTTCTGAGTTTTGAAAGGGCTCCTGTTCCTTTACCTGCAATCTGAATCAGAAGCTTAAATGTATTTCTTTCGTAATCAACATCATGTATTGAAATGGGCCGTCGTAGAAATGTTTCAGGGCTCCCATCAACCCTTACCTGTGCAAACTGACCAGGTTTAAAATCAGGAATTTTATCATTTCCTGAAAGTTCAAGAACAAAAAAATCATTAGTAAGGCGCTTATTTCCAACTACTTTAAGATCCTCAATGCGCTTTGCCATCTATTGTGGGTTTATCACAAAGATAATTAAATCCTGGCATCACCGTTGAGGGAAGTACTCCTCAAAGCTGTTATTATCGTAAAACCAGACAATTTTCTCAACTGCGGAGGTTCTATTCTTAAATGGAACTGCAGAATCCTTATTTAGCTGATCTTTTCGTACATCCTGAAACTCTTTTTCTGATTTACGGGGCTCATTTTTAATCAGTTTCGGATCATCGTCCTGGTTTATACCAATGTTTTCGTCAAAAAGAGTCTGCATCTTAATGTCTTTATACATAGATCCTTTCCCAAACAATAACCAATCTGTTGATAGGAATTGATATTTTTCAAGCATTTTCAATACAAAATCGAGACTTGGATTGTTCCTTCCTGAAAGTATGTGGGAGATACCGGAAGCCTGAACACCTATTTCTTCTGCTAACTGAGCCGAAGATTTGTTTTCAGCTTTTAGAAAATCAAGTAATCGTTCCTTCATCTTAAAAATATTTAATATTACAAATGTAAATAATTAATACTTGCCATTTGTAATTATATGTAATTACATTTGTAACATTCCGATTTTTATTGTTTTGGATTATTCTAACTTTACCTGTAAATCGTTGATCTATTGACAATTATATTTATCACATATTTGAAGTTTTACAATAGTTTAGATCCATAATGATATAGTATACAGTATTTTAATTTAGTTTTCTAAGGATTTTCGGCCACAGACGCACTGTTCTAAACAAGTATAGCTGATATTTACTTCAAATAATTGCATTTATATTACTGATTCACTGTTTTTTAAATATATAAATAAAGATAACCATTAAATATTTAATCCTGTAACCTAATAATGTCAGGAAATCGATTACATATGTAATTAATATTGTGAATTATCCTTATTTACAAATGTAAACTTCAGTAAGTTGTGCGATTGTAATGCAAGAAATAGTTTTCTGCAATGTTGAAAATCACAGTTGGAAAGAAAATACTATAAAAATTAAAAATTCCGGCCTGTCCTATCACTCCTGGTCAAATATTCAATCATGGGAAGGTTTTTTTTAAACAGCAATTAAATAATTTTTGATTTAAAAGGAATTATCCTAAAGATTAATATTCTTTATCAGGAAAAAATATTTATTGTATGACCAGACCAAAATTTTCAATTTTGCTTTATTACAAAATTGTTATAATCCTTCATTGCAAAATCAGAAGGAGAAAAACTTAATATTTAAAATTATAGTCGGATAACCAGTTTATTAACTACAAGAACCTGAGCAACCCTTTTCGCTATTACTGCCACAGGAAGAACATGATTGATTCATCCCGGCAATTTCTTCAACTGTAGCATCCCTAACATCAATTATCTTGCCAGAAAAGAAGAGATCAAGGTCAGCCATCGGGTGGTTGAAATCCATTCTGACGTAGGTATCTGTAATTTCATTTATTATTCCATTCAAAGGATTACCCTCTGTATCCATCATCGGTACTTCGTCCCCCACCCGGCAAATGTCT
>JAUYBT010000212.1 GCA_030692905.1 Bacteroidales bacterium | reverse complement strand
TCGTCGTGAGAATAAACAGTCTTTCCCTTCACTTTTGATTTGTCAATATCTTTTCCTTCACCTGTTTTCTTCATATCGGGTACTGATTGTTCTTTCGTTGCCTTTTCAGTCGCAATAGCTGATTCCTGGACAAATAATTCTCCCATATATTTTTGTTATTCTCTGATTTTAATGAGATTAAACGACCACTGATTTTTAAAGCGGGTAATTGCTAAATTAAACAAGCGCTCTTCTCAATGCAAGAGTAAATTTTTAAGTTTATTAACATTTGATAATATAGTTATTAACTATTTTATTGACGCCTGATTTTCAGCTGTTTAGACAATTTTTTAGTGTTAATTCATTAACACTGAAAAATGTTTAGGTGTACACAGCCACATTCATGGGCCGACTCCGCTGTACGATCCCTATTACAATAATTCCGAGTTAAAATCTGTGAAAAAAAAAAGGCTGTCAGGACAATGACAGCCTCTGATATTAAGAACAGATTTTCTTAGTTGAAGATGTAACGTACTCCAATTTGGAGTGCCCAGGTAGCACCAACAGAGCTGGGATCCTGGAATGATTTAGTAACAAAATCAGTTCCTATCTTCCTCATACTGACTTTTAACCTGCCGGTTGTTGCATCGCGTCCTTCAACTTTCAGAGGAGAAGTGGTAACATAACTCTTATTTAACCCCCAGCTGGAGTTAAACAGGTTCATAACGTTAATAATATCAACGCTTAACTGAAGTTTATTTACGGATTCGCCCACCTTTATTTTGAAGTCCTGTAATAAACGCATGTCTAACCGTTGATTCAATGGAGCATATGTTGCATTTCTTAACATGTATTCACCGGCATGTTTAGAAAGATACGGATCCTGGGCTGCAAAGGCAAAATAGGCATCAGCATCCGCCTGAGTAAGCCATATTAATTCGCTGGCATCGCGAGGTATATACATCAAATCGTTTGTGGTACCATCATTATTTGCATCTCCATTGTAATAATATGAAGCTGCATTTCCCTTGAATCCATTATAAAAGAAAGAAACAGACGTACCAAATATTTTGAAATATTCTATAGAATAATTCAAAGAACCAATAAGCCGGTGAGGGGTATTGTTATATGTCAATCCTAATTCATCGGAATTAGATGATCCGGCCATATACCTGTACTGCCATGCTGAAAATGGGTCTGAACCCGACTTGCCGGTTACTTCCTCTCCCCAGCTACGGGAATAAGCAATCATACCACCAAATCCTGCTATTCTTGGAAGATCAAGTTCTGCTGATAATGAATAACCTTGACCCTTATTTGTGTTACGCATGATAACAACATTCTGATATGGTGCAGTGATATACTTTGTGGCAGTAGTGCTATTCGACCACCAGGGGCGTGTAAGACTACCTTCTTTAACAGTCGAAGCAGCATCAGCCAGATTAATATTGTCGAATTTGATGGCATTAATATCTTTTGTATAAACACCTTCAAGAGTCAACATCATATTCAGAGGAAGTTTAATATCGACCCCCATACTGGTACGCCATACCTGAGGTAATTTAAAATTCTTGTCAATTGCTGCAATCTTTCCTCCGAGTGGATTGGACTGAGGAAATATATCGGCTAATGCCGGATCTTGCAACAGACCGGCAGCATCTGCCAATAAAGGAAGCCGGGCCAGTTGTGCCTGGCTGGCAGCTCCACCACTCTGATTAATTACGAATTGATATTGGATCATTCCACTATTTGTTGGTTGGTTTGTAAACCATACAAAAGGAATACGGCCGGTAAAGATACCTGTACCACCGCGAACTTTCAAAGTCTTATTATTAAATACATCATATACAAATCCTACACGGGGAGACCATAGGATTTTAGCATCAGGCCAGCTTGAAAGATCAACTGTTTCACCATTCCTGAAAGAGTAATTTTTAAGGGCTGGATTATCAACTGCACCTGCAAAATACATTGGAAGGTCGATACGGACACCTGCTGAAATTTTCAGGTTATCCAACGCATTATACTCATCCTGAAGATAAGTAGAAAACTGACCGAATGCCAGTTCAGCAACAGGATTGGTAAATCCATTTATAGGATAGGTATATGCGAAGTTAGTCGGATGGTAATTTGCGTTATAAGGCTTCCCAATACCATCACCATTTAAAAACCTCCCAAATGCAGTTAAGTCCCTGAATCTGTAATACCCGCTACCCTGACGAAGATAACTGTTGGCAAAGTATTGATGTTCAAATGACATCCCGAATGTAAAATTATGTCTGTCCAACTGATATGTCACATTGTCGGTAATAATAAAAGTATTATTGTCAACATTGTTTTTGTATGAAAATAACTCATACCCTGCTGACATCATAACAATTCCGTTAGTAGCAACACCTGACATAATATCAATAAACGGAAATAGCTCACTGTCGCTGGTACGAGGTTGCTTATACATTGTATAGGCAACAAGAAGTTTATTTGAGATTTGACCGAAACGACTATTTAATTCACCGGTGATTGAATGTAATTTATTGGAACTATAATATTGCGAATTTTCAAATGAGAGACCTCCTGTACGACTTTGACGACCCCCTGAAATGGACGGAGTTGCATCGCCGCTGTTACTTGGTGCTGATCGTGCGGCGCTTTCAGAATAATTGTAACGAAATGAAAATTTATGGTTTTTGCTGATGTTCCAATCTATTCTGCCCAAAATCTTGTTGTTAAATTCATTATCACCACCCCAGCTTTCATACCGACCAGTTTCATAACCATATTTGTCTTTAAGCAGCTGTGAGAAAGCTTGCAAATCTGAAGCCTGAACCCTGGAATTTACGTTCAAATCAGTCGCATTACGGCTTGCTTGCATTGCAAGAAGAGTGTTACCCGGTGTTACGGTACTCTCCTTTTCAGCACTTAAGAAAAAGAATAGTTTGTTTTTTATTATCGGACCACCAAGAGTGAAGCCGTAAGCTTTTTTTGAAGATTGAGAAACTTTAAGTCTTGTATCCCTTATTTTTTTCCCCACCATACTCGTGTCACGGTAAAAAGCATAAACTGAAGCTTTAAATTGGTTTGTGCCACTCTTGGTAATTGCGTTTACACCTGCGCCTGTAAAATTAGATTGAGTTACATCGAATGGAGCAACAGCAATCTGAATCTCCTCAATTGCTTCCATTGAAATAGGTTCTCCTGAAACACCTGGCATATTGGTACCCGAAAGGCCGAAATTATTGTTGAAGTTAGCACCATCGACAGTGACGTTTGTGTTATAAGCTTCACGGCCAACATATCCACCACCAGTTGAATATGGTGAAAGTTTAGTGTAATCTCCAAGACTTCGGTTCATTGAAGGAATCAATGCCATATCCTGTTTATTTATGTTGGAGGTAGCCCCCATTTTTTCAGTACCAAAAGCCGATGGTCTTGCGCCTACCACAATAACCTCACCTAACTGAGAGGCACTCTCAGTCAAATCGGTTTTGAGAACGTACGCCTCCCCAAGTAAGAGAGTAATATCGGTAAATGTTTTTTTCGAATAACCAACAAATGATACATCAATTTTATAAGGCCCTCCCGGACGCATCCCCTGAATAGTAAAGAAGCCTTCATTATTGGTAAGAGCTCCGTACTGTGTTCCCGAAGTAACATGAATTGCAAGAATAGTTGCTCCGGGCATTGCCTGCCCTTTATTATCAACTATTCTTCCGGTTAATGCTGATGTTGTTGCTCCCTGTCCGAACATTATCAATGAGCCAAACAGGAACATTAACATTAAAAATAAGTGCTTGAATTTCTTCATCATAAAATTAGGATTAAGGATTAATAATTCTTCGACAAGGTTATCGTAATTAATTGATTATTTGGTTACACCGGAATTACAAAAATAACAAATCCAGCGGATCAATTTACATTTCTTTAAATGATCCTTATATATTTAGAAAAGATTAGTTTTTAACAAATTATGAGTGTGGTTTGTTGATATCTTTTTGTAAAATTTCTTGTAAAATTTTACCTGTTGCCCCGGTATTTTTATCTATGTAATCAACTGCTGCTTTTGCTGATATTAAGTAAAACAGCTCATCCGTTAACCATCTATCAAGAATACTTGAAAAATTTCCAAATGAATCGAAAGTCATTGCCCCATTTTCATTAATTAAATCAATCGCCTCCCTGAACTTTTTATGTTTAGGACCAAACATAACCGGTATTCCCCAGCATGCCGGCTCAAGTATATTATGGATACCTTTCCCAAACCCTCCTCCAATGGCAGCTATATAAGCATACTTGTATGCCGAAGACAGTATCCCGATATTATCAATAATCAGGACTCTCGCATCGGCGGAGGCTTCATTAAATTCAGAGAACCTGACATGTTTGATATTAAAAAGCTTCTCAAGTCTTTCGATATTTGGTTTATCAATTTCATGCGGAGCAAAAACCCATTTCATTCTGCCGGGAAACTTGTTGATATATTGTGCAATAATTTCCTCATCCTGCCTCCAGCTGCTGCCTGCCAGAAACAATTTCTCACCTCCCCTGAACTGCTCCAACTGAGGAATATCCCTGGCTGTACTTTTTATCTGAACAACCCTGTCAAATCTTGTGTCGCCGGCAAGTGAAATATTCTCTAATCCAATACCGGAAAGAAGATCGAGCGACCTCTGATCCTGCACAAAAATTCTTTCAAACTTCCTCAACATATCTCTGAAAAATGATCCGTACCATTTAAAAAAATGCTGTTCGGGTCTGAAGATCGCTGAGATAAGATATAGCGGAATATTGTTATTGTAAAGCGCTGATATATAATTGTTCCAGAATTCATACTTGACAAATATGGCAAATTCCGGATTGACAAGTCTGACAAACCTTGCAGCATTTCCCGGTGTATCGGCAGGGAGATAAATAATGCAGTCTGCATTAGAATAATTCTTTCTTATCTCGTATCCCGAAGGAGAAAAAAAAGTAAGAACAATCTTTAATTCCGGCCTCTCCTTTTTAATCGCTTCTATAACCGACCTTCCCTGCTCGAACTCACCAAGAGAGGCACAGTGAATCCATACAGTCCGGTCTTCCGGTTTTATCTTGTTAGTAATTTTTTCTGCCCATTTTTTTCGTCCTTTGACCCATAACGAGGCTTTTGAATTAAATGGAGATAAAAGATAAGCAAGAGCCGTGAAAATGAATATTCCAATATTGTACAAAACTTTCATAATGGACGGTTTCGAATGGCCAAAGTTAAGAAAAAAGGCGTAACGGCTCAATGGCTCAACGGCATGAATTCTTTACAAAGTGTCAAGCGTTCTTTTGCACATAAGCCTTTGTGCCGTTATTTTCTATCCGTACATTGACGTTATAGATAAATTAACTCCTATTTTTGTATGAATATTACGCCATAGACATGGTAAGACTTATTGCCCTTATTATCTCAATTGTTCTGCAGATCATTGCTGCCTCGATTGCATTGAGATTCATGAAGCTTACCAAATACAGGCTCTCGTGGATACTGCTTTCTCTCTCTTTTTCATTCATGGCCGTCCGTAAGATCATACAGTTTTTTGAATATTTCCGGGGGACACCCTCTTTTACCTGGCAGATGATCGATGAATGGATCGGAGTTCTTGTTTCAGTTATGATTATTGGTGGTGTTATCCTGATCCGCGAATTATTCTACTCGCTCAAACGTGCAGAGACAGACCGTTTACGTTCTGAAAAAAGAGTAATTAACGCAATAATAAACACTGAGGAAAATGAGAGAAAAAGGTTCGCAAAAGATCTTCACGACGGACTTGGACCCATCCTGTCAACTGTAAAAATGTCCGTTTCAGCGCTGAATGACAGAATTAAAGATCCTTCAGGAATGGTGATCCTGAATAATACAAACCATCTCGTAAACGAAGCTATCAACACCATTAAAGAAATATCAAATAATCTGAGTCCGCATGTTTTGTCGAATTTTGGACTAACCAGCGCTATCGGCGCATTTACCACTAAAATAAATCAGACAAAGGCAGTTGAAATTGATTTTAAATCAAATATGGAAAGCCAACGACTTGAAAATGACAAGGAGGTGGTTATCTACCGGGCTGTTTGTGAGCTTATTAATAACTCTATTCTCCACTCGGGAGCTTCGAAGATCGAGATAGAATTAAACAAACACGAAAAATTTATTACCTTGCAGTTTTATGATAACGGACGTGGTTTTGATACATCCTCTCTCAGCAAGGAAGACACAAAAGGGATGGGATTGTCAAACATTGAGACACGTGTAAAAACCGTAGAAGGGGTTTTTATACTGGAAAGCACACCGGGAAAAGGAACCAGCGCCCTTATCAAAATGATTGATTGATTCTTTTTTAAATCAGAATTATTTACAATGGAGAAAATACGGATAATAATTGCAGACGATCACCAGCTCTTTCGTAACGGATTAAAAATACTTCTGAATGCCTTCCCCGAATTTGAGGTGGCAGGCGAAGCCTCAAACGGGGAGGAGTTTCTGAAAATTCTGAAAAATATCCAGGCAGATGTTGCCCTTATGGACATCAACATGCCTGAGATGGACGGCATCGAAGCTACCAGAAAAGGCCTTAAACTTTGTCCGGGAATCGACATTATTGCCCTTTCAATGTACGGCGAGGAAGAGTATTATTATAAAATGGTGGATGCAGGCGCAAAAGGATTCCTGCTTAAGGATTCAGATATTTCCGAAGTTAAGGAAGCAATTCTTACCGTGAGAAAAGGAGGCAGCTATTTCTCTCAGGAGTTACTTTACCATGTTAT
The DNA here is from genome assembly GCA_030692905.1 of Bacteroidales bacterium. Classification (GTDB taxonomy): domain Bacteria; phylum Bacteroidota; class Bacteroidia; order Bacteroidales; family VadinHA17; genus LD21. The sequence continues at coordinate 812 of JAUYBT010000212.1, read as the reverse complement.
TCAAAAGATTAAACACCGTGAACATGAAAGCAAATCGGCCAACCTTTCAAAAAGAGAAAAAGAAATTCTTTTTAAAATATGTGAAGGCCTGTCAAACCAGGAGATAGCTGAAACCCTCTTTATCAGTAAAAGAACTGTTGATAAGCACAGAGCTAATCTTCTTGGAAAAACGAACTCCAAAAATACCGCAAGCCTTATACTTTTTGCCATCAGAAATAAACTGATCGAAATTTAAAGAAATTGCGGATCTCGGATTGGCGATATCGGATTTATGTATGTAAAACAAAATAATCCAAATCCGAAATCTAAAATCCGCAATCCGAAATCAATGTATTATGGCTGAATCACATAATCTGGGCCAAAAAGGAGAAGATCTGGCAGCCGACCATCTGAAAAAAGCCGGATTTAAGATACTTTCCCGAAACTGGAAATGGGGGAAACATGAAATTGATATCATTGCTGAGAATAAAGATCTGATCGTTTTTGTGGAAGTAAAAACCCGGACTGATGATTATCAGATGCATCCGGTAACCGCCGTAACCACGGAAAAGCAAAGATCTATAATTTATGCTGCCGATGGCTACCTGCAAAAATTCAATATAAATAAGGAGGGCCGGTTTGATGTTATAACCATTATAAAAACAGGTGAGTTGTACCAGATCGATCATATTGAAAATGCCTTTTACCCCACCCTGAGATGATGAATTAATATGGATATTGAAACTTTAAGAGAATATTGTATTTCAAAAAAAAGTGAATAAGAAACACTGGAACACTGTTTTACTCGATGGATCTGTCCCCGACAAAGAGGT
>JAUYBT010000156.1 GCA_030692905.1 Bacteroidales bacterium | reverse complement strand
TATGGAAAAAATTCATAATGAGTTTCCTGAATATGGATGGAATAAGAATAAAGGATATCCAACCCCCTTCCACAGAGCAGCAATATTAAAACATGGAATTACTCCCTACCACAGAAAATCTTTCAACCTTTTCGATACCCAGATGAAATTTGAATTTTGAATATCTCATTCTTAACTAATAAAGTTATCTTTGCACGTTAAATTAAAACCTATCTTAATAAGTCCCATCGTATGAAAAAATTGTTTGCAATTTTAGTAATCCTTGTTCTCAGTTTTGGATTCAAAGTAAAAGCTGATGAGGGTATGTGGCTCCTGCCGCTTATCGAGAAATTAAATATGGGCAAAATGACAGAACTGGGTCTGAAGCTCTCTGCCGAAGATATCTACAGTCTTAATAAAGCCAGCATTAAAGACGCTATAATTATATTCGATAGAGGATGCACAGGAGAGATAGTTTCTTCACAAGGGCTCATCCTGACAAATCACCATTGCGGATATGGCTCCATCCAGGCTCATAGCACTGTTGAGCATGATTACCTCCGCGATGGATTCTGGGCAATGTCGAAGGAAGAAGAGTTAACAAACCCAAACCTTTCAGTTACATTTCTTATCAGAATTGAAGAGGTAACCGATCAGATTCTTGCAAATGTAAAACAGGGCATGAGCGAAACTGAACGCAGTACAGCTATAAATGAAGCAAGACAGATTATTGAGAGAAAAGCAGGAGAAGGAAATAATTACAGGGTACAGGTTGAGAGTTTTTACGGAGGAAATTATTTTTATCTTCTTGTTTATGAGAGATATAATGATGTCCGCTTAGTTGGAGCTCCTCCATCATCTATAGGTAAATTCGGTTCTGACACCGATAACTGGGAATGGCCACGCCATACCGGCGACTTCAGTGTATTCCGTGTTTACTCTGGTACAGATGGAAAACCGGCACCATATTCAAAAGAAAATATTCCTTTGAAACCCAAACATTATCTGCCTGTTTCAATAAAAGATCTGAATAAAGGCGACTTTGCCATGATCCTCGGATATCCCGGAAGGACTAACAGATATATGACCTCTTTTGAAATAAATGAACAGCTTCAGATCGTACATCCCGACAGAATAAAAATCCGTGGTATTAAGCAGGATATATGGATGAAAGACATGCAGGCTGACCAGAAGGTAAATATTCAATATTCGGCAAAATATTTTGGTTCTTCAAACTATTGGAAATACTCTATCGGACAAAAAGGTGGTCTTGAAAGACTTAATGTAAAAGCGAAGAAAGAGGAGATTGAAAATCAGTTTAACAAATGGGTTGTTGCCACTCTCGATCGTAAAGCAAAATACGGAGAAGCACTTAATATGATAAAAACAGCGACCGAAGGCAGAGCCGAATATTACAATACACTGCAATACCTGAACGAATGCCTTAAGGGGTGCGAACTGTTTACAATGAATCAGGGTGTTGCTGAACTGATTACAATGAATCAGGTTGTTGCTCCACTGATTATTGCACTCAAATCAGGAAATAATCAAATAATTACAGAAGCTGTATCACAAATTAAAAACATCAGCAGCAGGTTTTATAAAGACTATAATCCTCCCACAGACAATAAATCAATGAAAGCTATGCTGAAGCTTTACAGAGCTGATTTACCTGCTAAATTCCATCCCGATTTTTATGTTAATGTAGTTGATAAAAAATTTAAAGGAAACATTGACAAATTTGTTGATGATATGTTTAAAAGATCAGTATTTGCCAGTGAGGCTAAGCTGAATGCATTTCTCAATAAGCCTGTACTTAAAACACTTGAAACCGATCCGGTTTACCTTACAACTACTTCAATTTATAAGGTTAGAGCAGAAGTGTCAAAAGGATCGAGTCAGTTTGATGCAGGACTGACAACGGGAAAGAGACTATGGATTGCTGCTTTAATGGAGATGGCACCTGAGAAAACCCGGTATCCTGATGCAAACTCGACAATGCGTCTTTCTTATGGAACAGTACAGGATTATGATCCGAGAGATGCTGTTACCTATAAATATTACACTACTCTTCAGGGTGTTGCAGATAAGTATAAACCAGGCGATTATGAATTCGATCTGCCGAAACGACTTATTGATCTGAATAATAAGAAAGATTATGGAAGATATGGGTCTTCAAAAGGTTACATGCCGGTATGCTTCCTCACTACAAACGATATTACAGGCGGTAATTCAGGCAGCCCTGTAATGAATGGAAACGGCGAATTGATCGGATTGGCATTTGATGGGAACTGGGAATCTATGAGTGGCGACATTGCCTACGAGCCTGAACTGCAGAGAACAATAGTTGTCGATATTCGATGTGTACTCTGGGTAATGGATGTTTATGCAGGAGCAAAACATCTTGTTGATGAAATGACTATCGTTCAGTAAAATAATATAAACCTCATCCTCCAACTCCTTCTCCTTAAGGAGAAGGAGAGTAATACAAAGATAGTCAGTAAGATAACCCCTCTCCATTTGGAGAGGGGTTGGGGTGAGGTGGATTTCAGGGAAATTAGCTTTTTTGTGATTATCTTAGCACCAAATTTAGATTTATGCATTTGAGTTTAATCCAGATTTTTGCTTCATTCATGGTTTTATTTGCTATCATTGATATCCCTGGTTCTATCCCGATAATCCTTGATATCAAAGCCAAAACGGGCGATATTGAACCAGGAAAAACCTCTTTTGTTGCCTTTGGAATATTCATAGCGTTTTTATTCATCGGCAGTCCCTTACTCAGTGTATTTGGTATTGATGTATCCTCTTTTGCAATAGCCGGTTCCTTCATAATCTTTCTTATCGGGATGGAGATGGTTCTTGGAATTGAACTTTTTAAACACGATGCTTCTATTGGAGGATCAATTGTGCCTATTGCTTTCCCTCTTATCGCAGGTGCAGGTGCAATAACAACCATCCTTTCATTAAAGGCTGAATATCAAACAATTAACATTCTTATTGCTCTAATCCTCAATATGATAATTGTGTATTTTGTACTCAGACTTACTTCTTTCTTCGAGAGGATCCTTGGTGTTGCCGGATTGCAAATCCTCAAGAAAGTGTTTGGAATTATTCTTTTGTCAATTGCAATAAAACTCTTTCTCACCAACACCGGTATAGTCCTGCCTCATGCCAAGTGAAATCACAATATATACCGATGGAGCTTCAAGTGGAAATCCCGGCCCGGGAGGATATGGTGTAGTTCTTATTTCGGGGAAGCACCGGCTTGAAAAATCGGAGGGTTTCAGGCTTACAACTAATAACAGGATGGAACTCATGGCTGTCATTGCGGGCCTGGAGGCTCTGAAAATACCAGGCAGCAGAGTAGTAGTTTATACAGACTCAAAATATGTAGCAGATTCCGTCGAAAAAGGGTGGGTATTCCGATGGGAATCAAAAGCTTTTAAAAAGAAACAAAACCCTGACCTCTGGATCAGATTTCTTAAAATATACAGGAAACACAAAGTCAGGTTTGTCTGGATAAAAGGACACACCAATAATACTGAAAATGAAATATGCGACCGGCTGGCAGTAGGTGCTTATTCAAGGAGCGAACTCCTTGAAGATACCGGTTATTCTCCTGTAGAAGAGAGCAATATATTACTTTGAAATTCAGGATTACTCAAAAAATATGTTTTACCGATGAGGGGACAAAAAGAACTTTACGAGCTTTTCGAAAGACTGGCCATTCAATTTGAATATCACGAGCATCCACCCCTGGCTACAATTGAAGATGCTAAGATCCATTGGAAAGACTACAATTCAGGGAGGTGCAAGAACATTTTCTTTCGCAATCATAAAGGAGACAGTCACTATCTCGTTCTTCTCGAACACCTGAGACAACTTAATATAAAGGACCTTGAGAAACGGTTAAAGCAGGGAAAGCTTACTTTTGCTTCTGACCAGCGTCTTAAGAAGTATCTTGGTGTCGAGCCCGGATCTGTATCGCCTTTCGGACTTATTAATGACAGTGAAAAGCATGTTCATCTTTTTATTGATGAAAAACTGAACGAATCCGACCGCCTCGCATTTCACCCCAATATTAACACTGCATCACTGGTTGTTTCAAAATCCGATTTCCTTAAATTTCTGGAATATACCGGTAATACCTTTGAATTTATCAGGCTCTACGAATAGGGTATTTGTCCTTAGTAAGTGTCTTCCCTTTTATAATCCTCTTGTAAATTTGGTAATTAATGACCCCTTCCCTTGGCTTTTTTACCTCATCCCCCTTACCCCCTTCTCCTGAAAGAGAAGGGGGTAATTGAATGATATTCTTTGTCTTAGCCCCTCTCCCCTGGGAGAGGGGTTGGGGTGAGGTGGATTGAAAAAGGGAGGGATTTAGGGAGAGGCAAAAACTTATTAAAAAAATAAACGCCTTTTTGCATCAAGTTCCTTTCTTATTCGTCCTTATTCAGAAAACATTTAAAAATGAAACCTAACATGAGAATATTTTTTATTTCCGGTCTGATGATTTTTTTGTTTCTGCCATGTATTTTTGGACAGACACCTGACAAGAAACAATATAAGGCAACCCGGATATCCACTGCTCCTGTCATTAACGGAATTCTCGATGAGGAGGTGTGGCAAACTGGTGAGTGGATTGATGATTTTACTCAATTTGAGCCATATAACGGGAAAAACCCATCTCAAAGAACCGAATTCAAAATTCTCTTCGACGATGATAATATTTATGCCGCTTTCAAGGCCTTTGACACAAGTCCCGACAGTATTGTAAACCGATTAACCAGACGTGACAATCCCGATGGTGACCTTGTTGGTATAATCCTCGACAGTTTCCATGACCTGCGAACAGGTTTTCTCTTTGGTATAAGCTCAAGCGGTGTCAAGTATGACCAGATGTTCACAAACGACGGACAAAATGAGGATTCATCATGGGATCCAAACTGGTGGGTGAAAACTTCTATTAATGATGAAGGATGGGTCGCTGAGATGAAGATTCCGTTCAGTCAGGTCAGATTTGAAAAAAATTCCGGAGATACCTGGGGTCTGGAGGTAGCAAGAGTTTTGTACCGCAAGAATGAAACAAGTTTCTGGCAACATATTCCAAAAGATGCTCCCGGCATAGTTCACCTTTTTGGCGAATTGTCAGGACTCGAACAAATAAAACCCAGAAAAATCTTTGATGTAACCCCCTATGGAGTTGCAAAGGCTGAAACCTTTAAGGCAGTGCCTGAAAATCCATTCATGGCAAAGGGTAAGTTGTCAGGATTAAATGGTGGTATAGACGCCAAGATAGGTATCACAAATAATATGACAATGGACCTGACAATTAATCCCGACTTCGGGCAGGTGGAGGCAGACCCTTCGGAAGTAAACCTATCGGCGTACGAAACTTTCTTCAGCGAAAAGCGTCCCTTTTTTATTGAAGGTAACAATATCACAAACTTTGGCCTGGGCATTGGTGATGGGGGTGTTGGGAACGATAATCTATTCTACTCCCGAAGGATAGGTCGCCAGCCACATGGATATCCCGACCTTAAAGACGGATGGAGTGCTGATATTCCAACCAACACAACTATACTGGGAGCAGCCAAACTTACCGGAAAGACTAAAAACGGACTTTCACTAGGTTTCGTCGAAGCTATGACTGCTGAAGAAAAGGCTGAAATTGATACTCTTGGCGGAAGAAAATACGAGACAGTTGAGCCACTTACAAATTACCTTGTCGGCCGTGTGCAGAAAGACATTAACGCCGGCAATACTATCATTGGTGGGATTTTTACCAGCACAAACAGAGATCTTGACGCTAATCTGAGTGACTTTATGCATAAGACAGCCTATACGGGAGGAGCTGATTTTACGCAATACTTCAAAGAGAAAAACTGGATGTTTAACCTGAATGCAGCTTTTAGTGTTGTAGAGGGAACAAAAAAAGCATTGGAAAATACACAGAGATCTTCTGCACACTTCTTCCAGCGACCTGATAACGACTATACTGTTCTGGATACAAGCCGTACCTCTCTTACCGGATCGGGTGGAAGGATGCAGATAATGAAACTAAACGGACACTGGAATTTCCTGAGTGCAACAATATGGAAAACACCCGGTTTTGAAACAAATGACCTTGGCTACATCCGTGAGGCAGATCAGATTTTATCTGTCCTTTGGGCAGGATACAACCAATGGGAACCAAAATGGATTTACAAGAGGTATAATATCAATGCAGATTTTTATGCCGTCAATAATTTTGGTGGTGACTGGGTCGGCGAAGGATTCGAATGGAATGCAAACATGGGGCTGAAAAATTATTGGAATGTATGGACCGGAGGAAACATAAGCAGCTCATCACTTTCCACCGGGATGCTTCGCGGCGGCCCGATGATGAAATTACCCGGAAGTACTAATGCACGTATCGGCTTCTCAACAGATAATCGTAAAAAACTGGTCTTTGATGTTTATGTAAATGGATCAAGAGGTAATGAAAAAGACTCAAGAAACCTGAATACCGGAATTGATATAACATATAAACCGACCAATTATCTCGTGTTTATCGTCAGTCCGGGTTTCAGCAAGTCATTCTCCGAACTTCAGTATGTATCCCAAATAGAGCATAATGGCAAGGATAAGTACATTTTTTCCAGCATCGACAGGAAAACCATTAGCACATCTTTTAGGGTAAATCTGAACCTGAGCCCGAATCTTACTTTCCAGTACTGGGGACAACCATTTGTTGCAACCGGAAAGTACTATGATCATAAATTCATATTTGAGCCGATGGCAGATAGATACAATGATCGTTTCTGGACATATTCCCAAAGACAGATCAGCCTTGATGGGAATCAATATAATGTTGATGAAAATATTGACGGAACAACTGACTACAGTTTCGATAAGAGAGATTTTAATGTACAGGAGTTTCTTTCTAACCTGGTTGTAAGGTGGGAATACAACCCGGGGTCATCAGTTTACCTGGTCTGGAGCCAGACGAGGAGCAGTTCAAACGGTTCCGGAAATCTTGACCTTTTCAATGATCTGGGCGATCTCTTTGATACAGGCGATAATAAACCTCATAATGTTTTTCTTATTAAGTTCAGTTATCGGTTTGGTCTAAAGTAGGGCTTCTGCCAGACCGAGTAGGGACATGCCATGGCATGTCCCTACTTTTTTGTGGTCTATATGAACTTTGAGGTTTAGATTATTGTTTCTTTCTTTGAGGTCTTAATTAAACAATTACAAATAAATCAATTAATATGAAGTTATCCGCGCTACTATTTATTCTTGCACTGTCATTACAGTCATATTCACAGGATAAACCTGCCTATAAAGTATTTACCGGTGAAGGCAAAAATGTTGATTATAAAGATATCCTTAAAGAGGTAATTAAGGCTGATGTTGTCTTTTTCGGGGAGCTGCACGATAATCCTGTTGCCCATTGGCTTGAACTTGAAATAACAAAGGAGCTGTTTGCCGGAAAAGGGAAAAGTCTGATCCTTGCAGCTGAGATGTTTGAGACTGATAACCAATTACTTATTGATGAATATTTTGCAGGAATAATAAAGGAATCATCCTTTGAGAGTGAGGTCCGTTTATGGAAAAATTATGCAACAGATTATAAACCTCTTCTTAATTTTGCCAAACAGAACGGATTAAAATTTGTGGCCTCAAATATCCCACGTCGATATGCTTCTGCTGTTGCATCGGGAGGATTTGAGGCGCTTCAGAAGCTTTCATCCGAAGCACTAAAATACATTGCTCCTCTCCCTATTGAATATGACCCTGAATTGGCCTGCTATAAAGAAATGCTATCAATGGGCAGTTCAATCGGAGGGACAATGGAGAACAAGGTAAGTGAGAATCTGCCCAAAGCCCAGGCTATAAAAGATGCTACAATGGCAAAGTCGATCATAAATAATCTGCAGAAGGGTCAGATGGCTATCCATTACAATGGCAGTTATCATTCCGACAGGCATATGGGAATTATCTGGTATCTGAAAAAATATAATCCTTTAATCAAAGTTGCAACTATCACCACAGTCCTTCAGGATGATATAGATAAAATGGATGATGAAAACAAGGAACAGGCTGATTTTGTGATAGTTATACCATCCTCAATGACAAAAACTTACAAGTAGATAATTTGGTTTCAGGGCACAGGACGCACGACCCAGGGAAGAATGAAAATTTGGGTTTCTGTGAAGAGTATTTTATTTTATGGCTGACATTTTCTGAATTTCATCGTATAATGTCTTAAAGCAATTTACCGGTGTGTTCACTACAGCTTCCGGTCTCCTGCCATAAAAGCTGTCAAGAAACTGTCCTGCACCCGACCAGACTGTCTGTACCATGCCCATAAAACGATCTTTCATTTCAGGTGTGGAATTATCCCGGAATCTTATCATATCCTTTGCCTGGAGAACAGCATTTCCGGGATTGCGCCACGGGCATGTAACAACACTCAATCCCTTCATTGCAAAATATACAGGGGTCTGATCAGGACGTTCATAATGCCAGTCGCAGATAATTACATCTTTAGGTATCATATCAACAGCCCTGTAAGTATTGTTATAGCTTGCCTCCCACTCTCCCATACCGGTTGTTTTGCCATCGATAAGCCGGTCACCCCATATCCATAGTTTTCGCCCTTTTATTGCCAGGTGATTTCGGATTGTAGTAACCTCACCTGCAAATAGTTCCGCCTTATCTTTTCCCGAACAGCGGGGACACTGTGATTCCCCAAT
>JAUYBT010000154.1 GCA_030692905.1 Bacteroidales bacterium | reverse complement strand
CCAAGAGAAGAAATATATGTCCATTCCGACAGGGAAGAGTATGTAGCAGGAGAAGATTTATGGTTTAATGTATATCTGATTGACAGACAAAGGTTAAAGCCTTCATTAAATAGCAAAATTGTCTATTTTGAATTGCTGAATCCTGAAAACCGGCCGGTGGTGCAGAAACGCTTCAGGCTTGTTCAGGGTTTTGGCCCGGGGCAGATTGTATTACCCGACACCTTAAGCACAGGAACCTATACAATCAGGGCATATACCAACTGGATGAAAAATTTTCTTCCTTATAATTGCTTTATGAAGGATATTAAGGTTTACAATTCATTTAGCACTAAAGCATTTAAGGGAAAGCTAAGTTCAGGCAATATCCAGGATGGAGAAACCGGTACTGAAATCAACCGGGGGACAAATGAAGCAGGACTGACCCTGAAAGTAAATAATCTTAAACCGGATACTTTAGAGATATTTGTTAATGCTGATGAAAATTATCGTTCTGAGAACAGTAATCTTTTTTATCTGTTTATTCAGACTCATGGAATAATCGACCATGTAAGTTCTGAAAGGATACCGGAGGGGAACATAAAAATCGCTCTCCCTAAAACGCTACTGACTGCCGGTATCAATCATGTAACAGTATTTGATTCAAAAGGCCGGCCAATCAGAGAAAGGTTTATTTATACCAAAGGTAAGGAAAAACAATTACTGGCTCTTAATTCGATCGACATTTGTAATGTCAGGAATAAAATAACCCTCGGAATTGAGATGGGTAATGAATTATCTACAACATTGAATACAACAAATCTAAGTATATCCGTTGCTCCTTTAACCAATGACCTTGTGAATGTGGGACTTAATGATTATCTGGTATTTGGTACAGAGTTCGGATTATTTCCATGGAATACGATTGAAGGTAGAAAAATTAGCGAGCTTCCACCGGAAATCATGGATAGTCTTCTTTTAACTGTTAAGAGTAACTGGATTAATTGGAGAACGATATTATCCGATGATATGCCTGTTTTTAAATATCAGGTAGAAAAGGAGAACCATTACCTTTTTGGAAAACTTCTGACACGGGAACAGAAAGCAGCAGATCCCGATGAGTTTCTTTTGCTATCTACCCCGGGAAAAGAGGCTGTTTTCCAATATGCCAGAACCGATTATTTAGGAAATTTCAACTTCAATATTCATATCGATGAAGGGATAAAAGATTTAATAATCCAGCCTGATAAAGTCACTAAAAACAACAAAATTATTATTGAATCATCATTTTCGGATCAATATCTTCAGTCTGAGATATTGGTCGATTCAACCAACAAACCGATACCTCATTATGTTTCAAAGTGGAGTGTTAACTTTCAGGTGATGAAAATTTATGGATCTTCTTCCATTGGAGACCCTGTGACTCCCGTTATTCCTCAACTAAAGCCAAAAAGATTCTATGGTAAGCCTGATGTCGAACTGATTATGGCAGATTATATTAAACTGCCTGTGATGCAGGAGGTCTTTTTTGAACTTATACCGGGTGTATTCTTAAAGAATAAAAAGTCTGTTTATGAGATTTTAATAGCTGATCCTGTTGATAATAAAACTTATGAAGTAGCCCCGGGCTTACTGATCGATGGGGTTATTATTAATGATCCATCAATTATTGCTAATCTTGATCCTGAAATTGTTGAAAAAATTGATGTAGTGAAAGAAAGATATTTTGTTGGTGATTACTTATTCTTTGGTATAGTAAATGTAATTACAAAGTCTGGTGATTTTGGTAGTGTTACACTTCCTGGCCATGCAACCAGACTACCTTATAGAGTAATTGATCCAGTAGTATCATTTTTATCACCTGATTATTCGTCAGCAGAAATGAAGAATAGCCGGATTCCGGATTTCAGAAATACACTCTATTGGAATCCATCTGTTAAACCCGATAAAGATGGTAAGGCAAGAATTGAATTCTGGACTTCTGATATTACTTCTGATTATGAGATTAATATACAGGGTATTACATCAGAAGGCAAAACAATATCACTTAAGAAAATCATCAAAGTAGAATAGCAAATCAACATGAGAAAAAAAAACACTATGAAAAGCAAAAATTACACGACACGTCGTGAATTTATTTCTAAAACGAGTATCGTTACAGCCGGAGTGACACTTGGTGCTTCATCACTGAGTGCGACCAGCTACAACCGCATTATTGGGGCAAATGATAAGGTTAACATGGGCTTTATCGGACTAGGAAACCGTGGATCGCAACTTCTGGGTTTGTTTATGAATCAGCCCGATGTACAAATAGTTGCATTTTGTGATACTTATGAGCCTTATCTTTTGCGCGACCGGAATCAGGTGGAGCCCCGATATATTAAGGATCTGGGTAGTCAGATACCACGTCTTGATGAGACTTTTACCAATAAAGTAGAAAGATATGATGATTTTCGTAAGTTATTGGAAAATAAAGATATAGATGCAGTGGCTATAGCTACTCCCGATCATTGGCATGCACTTCAGATGATAGCAGCAGTAAAGGCAGGAAAAGATGTATATGTTGAAAAACCACTGACTATTACAATTCGTGAAGGCAGAGCCATGATTGAAGCCCAGGCTGCAACTAAACGTGTCGTAGCCGTTGGCCTGAACAGAAGAGGAGCAGCTGTTTACCAGAAACTCGCCAAAGAAATTCCCGGGGGAAAAATCGGGAAAGTTACAGTTGCAAGGGCTTACAGGATCAATAATATGTATCCCGGAGGAATCGGGAAGTTGAAAGCGGAAGAACCGCCAAAAAATTTCAACTGGGATATGTGGCTTGGGCCACGGGCATTCCGTCCTTATCAGTATAATATAGCACCATATAATTTCCGTTGGTGGAGCGACTACTCAAGCCAGATGGGTAACTGGGGAGTGCATTTCATGGATGTTATCCGCTGGATGATGGGTGAGAAAGCTCCTGTTGCAATAAGTGCCCACGGAGGGAAATATATTGTTGATGACGATCGTACAATACCTGATACCATGCAGGTTACATACGAATTTGCCTCGGGAGCCATTGCAGCTTTTTGTATTTATGAGGCAAGCAGCGGAGGTCTGTTCCCATATGGAGAAGTGGAACTTCGTGGTACAAAAGGAACCTTGAATGCAGGTGAAGGCGGATACAGGATCACTCCAGCCAGCGCCGGACAATTCCAGTCATGGAAAGATCTAGTTATAGCAGAAGAATTTAATGCCAAAGATGAAGCTCTGGCGAATGGCAGCAGTCGCGACAGCACAGCTAACCTTGTCCGAAACTTTGTTGATTGTATAAAATCGAAAGAAACACCGCTATGTCCGCTCGAAGAGGGACACCGTTCAACATCCTTTGCCCATCTCGCAAACATAGCTCTTGCAACCCGCGAAAGGTTGCACTGGGATCCTGAGAAAGAGAAATTTACTAACAGCGAGGCAGCTAATAAACTTCTTCATTACGAATACCGAAACCCCTGGAAACTTTAAAGTTTATTAAAATGAAGCAAAACAGAAGAGAGTTTATTTCAACCATGGCAGTTGCCGGAGCTGCAATACCTTTTGCATCAAGCCTGGAATCATATTTGCCGGGACCCGCTGAAGGCAAATTCCCGGTCAGGCTATTTTCAAAACCACTCGATAGTTATGATTTTGGTTTTATGTGTGAATGTATTGCAAAATCCTGTATCGGTGGATTTGATCTTACAGTTCGTCCCGGAGGAAAAGTGGAGCCTGCATCTGTCGAAACAGCATTGCCAAAACTTGTTGATGAGGCAAAGAAATTTAACCTTGCAATTGATATGATGGTGAGCGGGATAGTATCTGCCACTGATCCTGATACCGAGAAAGTATTGAAAATAGCCTCTTCACTTGGAGTAACGCACTACAGGTTAGGTTATTACGAATTTGATAATAAAATTGGTATATGGGAATCACTCCAGAAACACAAAGCCAGTTTGAAAGGTATTGTTGAGCTTAACCGGAAATATAAAATTCATGGTAGCTACCAGAACCATGCAGGAACAAGGGTAGGAGGACCCGTCTGGGATTTGTATGAACTTCTTCGTGATTTTCCACCGGAATTCGCAGGCTGTCAATATGATGTACGTCATGCAATGGTGGAAGGAGCCAATGCTTGGATTATTGGTATGCGCCTTATTGCCAGTCATATACGGACATTGGCTATAAAAGATTTTACCTGGAAAACAGGAAATGGAAAACCACAGGCTGTCACAGTTCCGCTTGGTGAAGGCATGGTTAACTTTGATCTCTTCTTTAAAACTGTGAAAGAACTCAACATTACAGGTCCGATCACCCTCCATATCGAATATCCATTGCTCGAAAAAGGGGAAGAAAAACTGACACTTATTCAGCAACAGGAAATAATTGTACGGAAGCTCAAAAAGGACATGGATTATTTGAATATCTATCTTAATAAATACCAGCTTATTTAATATGTCACCACATAATCGCAGAACATTTATCAGGAGAGGGATTCTTGTTACCGGCGCTTCTGTTGTTGTCAGTCCTCTTGATTTTTTAGTTTCAGGATGCACAGGTATTGCACCAAAAACCATAAAGATATCTAAAGTCAATTCAAATTTTGAACGGGAACCACTAATCCGTCCATTTGGTTTTAAGGGGGGCTATATGACTGAAATATGGCAATCAGCAGCTTACATGGAGAGTAATTCCGGCAGGCATTCGATAGGATTATGTACTCAAAATGTTCTTTGGTCCGATGCACTTGTATTTGCCAACCATTCTGAAAGCGGTGGTAATGCACTGATGTATGCCATGACTGAAAAAGCCATGCAAATGGTTAATGGGCAGAGTTTTACTACACCAGTGGAACTGCTAGACATGTTATATCCGGAAGTATATAAATTTGGGGAAAAGATTACTTCAACCCCAGGTTTACGTAAAACTTTTGCCTTGAATGCACTGGTCGGGGTAGACAATGCAGCATGGTTGTTATATGTAAAGGAAAATGGCATCAAATCATTCGATGAGATGATCCCTTCAGCATACAAACCTGCCCTTTCACATAAACACGATAAGGTCGCAGCGATTCCGCTGATGGCCTATGCT
>JAUYBT010000147.1 GCA_030692905.1 Bacteroidales bacterium | reverse complement strand
TCGGTGGATCCGGTAATTCATTTCGGACTCTCTGCCAATGAAGTTGTCGATTCGGTGAAGGTGACCTGGCCGGCAACAGGTTATATAACAATACTTAAAGGGATTATTGCCAACCAGACGATCGAAATTGATGAATCGGATTCCTCTCCGGCTCAGTCAGGAACCATACCCTGTACTGAAAGAGGTTTGATGTTCAGTAAAAAGGATAGTGTCCTTGACTATTTGCATGAACAGCGAGACTTCATCGATTTTTTCTATGATCAGACTATAATACCCCATAAATTTTCACAGATAGGACCATGCATGGCTAAAGGGGATATTAATAATGATGGCAGCGAGGATCTGATAATTGGCGGTACAAATAAATTACCAACTACTGTTTTTTTAAGAAAAGGGAAAGGATTTGAAGAAACACGATTTGAAGGATTGACAACACAGAAGGAATTTTCTGAATCAGATCTTGCAATATTTGATATTGATGGAGATGGAGATAATGATATTGTATCAATCGCGGGAGGTTACGAAAACAAACATGAAAGTGAATACCAACATTACCTCTACGAAAACCGTAATGGTTCTTTTATAAGAACCAGTCTTCCTATTCCCCCATTTCCTGCATCAATTGTGCGACCGTTCGACTATGATCATGATGGCGACATGGATTTGTTTGTAGGTTCCAGGGTAAAAAAAGGAATGTACCCTTATGCTAACCATTCCTGGCTGATCAGTAATGACAGAGGTAAACTTTCAGTAATTCCGGCTGCGCGCTTAAACCTGGGTATGGTAACCGATGCTGTCTGGAGTGATTATAACGGGGATGGATGGGAAGATCTTCTCGTAACACGTGAATGGAACTCAATTGCCGTTCTGAAGAATGTTAACGGGAAAGAGCTTGTTCCTCAGCAGCTGCCGGACATGGAGAAGCATAAGGGAATCTGGTACTCAATAACAGCAGGAGATTTTGATCAGGATGGCGATGAAGATTATATTGCCGGAAATCTCGGCGAAAATCACCGGTTTATGGTAAGCGAAAAATATCCGATGGGATTGTATGCAATTGATTTTGAACTGGACGGCAAAATTGATCCGATAACAACAGCATACTGGGAAGACCCTGAAGGGAGAATGAAGGAGTATCCTGTCAACTACTTCGATGAGTTGCGTTCACAATCTGAATACTTTAGCAAAATATCAAATAATTATACCGAATTCAGCTTTATGGGTATTAATGATATACTTAATGAGGTCTTGCTGAAAAGAGTTGAATTAAAACTTGAAGTTAACACCACTTCAAGCTATATCATCTGGAATGACATAGGCAGATTCAGGTGGGAAAAATTGCCTTTACCACTCCAGGTTTCACCAATTAAAAAGATGATTGTTAATGATTTGAACGGCGATAAATATCCTGATGTCATTCTCGCGGGTAATGATTATACTTATAATGTCGCAACAGGATATTATGACGCAAATAAGGGAATAGTACTTATGAATAATGGGAAAAACGGTGATACGGGTAAGACAACTTTTAAAGTCCTGACACCATCTGAAAGTGGCCTGTTGCTTCAGGGAATGATAGAGTCATTAATTTATTTCGAGGGAGACACATCCCTTATTGTGGCAGGTATCAACAGGGCAAAAGTTGCAGTGTTTGAACATACCCATACTATTCCATTCTGATCAGATCGCCCCCCCTGAATTGATAATTTACTATCTCTTTACAGGATGCACAATTATACAAAGGAGAATCAGGTGAGTGTGTTGAAATTTCGGCAGTTATTACCCTCTCTTTTATTCCCATGATCTTCATGTCGGATTCTATAACCCTGTTTAGCATGAATTTACCATCTGTTTTAATAAGAATCAGATGCTCGGTCAGAACCAGATATTGACCTTTATAAGAAGCGATTGACACTATTGCATCTTTATTCGAATCATCGTCAATTAGCCCTACTAATATTCTTGCAGGGTCAATAACATAATTTAAATGGTCAATAACATAACTTATCTGGTTATCACCTATAGTAATAATACCATCCTTCGCAACCGTTTTTTTTGACTCTTTAAATTTATCCCTGGCATAATCGATTGCAATTTCCATGACTTGCCTCTTAACGCGGGGTGCAATTGAATTCCCAGACCCGGTATTGTCACCATTCTGCGTGCACGACAATAAAAAGAATAAAAGGAAAATTACAAAGCAGCTCTTTTTCATATCTATAGATATTTTGAATGATTCAAAAATATAACAAATGAGGGATAAGAAAAAATGCTGCTGTTATTTTTAGCAATACACTGGTAATTATTTACCCCCATCCTGGCCTTCTCCTTTTTATCAAATTACCCCATCCCCCATCTCCTTCCCTTTTTTTACCTCACCCCAACCCCTCTCCCAGGGGAGAGGGGTTAAATAATTCACATCCTGAATGTTACCCCCTTCTCTCTTGTGAGAAGGGAACAGGATGATGAGGTGGATATAGATAATGGGGACGGGAGGATGAGTTCAGGAATTAAAGAAAACAGGAAAGTGGGTCATTAATATTCAGACTAGAAATTTTTGAAATTTGCGAACAAATTCCTATCTTTTACACTTATGATCTATGTATAACTTAGATTTTACTGCTATGAAACGACGTGATTTTATTAAAACAACAGCAATTATTGCCCCGATGATGAGTCTTTTTCCTGCAGATCTTTCAGCAATTGAGAGGAAGTCACTTCCCGGAAAAGTCGAAAAAAGGTCATTGGGCCGTACCGGAGAGATGCTTTCAATGATAGGATTCGGAGGCATCGTTGTTAAAGATGCAACAACCGAAGAAGCTTCCCGGGTTGTGAAACTGGCAATTGATTCCGGAATTAACTATTTCGATGTTGCTCCATCATACGGTGATGCAGAGCTTAAGCTTGGTCCAGCCCTGGAACCTTATCGTAGAAAAGTTTTCCTTGCCTGTAAGACAGGAAAACGGACAAAAGCTGAAGCCCGTACAGAGCTTGAACAATCCTTAAAGAGACTCCGGACTGATCATTTAGATCTTTATCAGTTTCATGCAGTGACAACCCTTGCTGATGTCGACACAATTCTTGGACCAGGCGGAGCGATGGAAACATTCCTTGAAGCCAAAAAAGAAGGGAAAATTCGTTTTATCGGATTCTCGGCACACTCTGTGGAAGCAGCCATGGCACTGATGGATCGGTTCGATTTCGATACAATTTTATTCCCGGTAAATTTTACAACGTGGAATGCCGGTAATTTTGGCCCACAGGTTTTAGCCCGGGCGCAGCAGAAAAAAATGGGTATCCTTGCTCTTAAGGCAATGGCTAAAGGTCCATGGCCACAGGGCGCCGACCGCTCCAGATATCCCAAATGCTGGTATGAACCACTTACCAGTCAGGAAGATATAAGAATGGGACTCCGGTTCACTTTATCTCATCCGGTTACTGCCGCGGTTCCTCCAGGTGAAGCTGATCTTTTCAGGATGGCACTTAATGCATCGGATAGTCTGAAACCTTTAAATACTGATGAGGTGCAGATGATAAAGGAAAAAGCACTTAACGGAAATCCTCTCTTTAAATACGAAGGATCTTAATTGTTTAATTGTTACTGGTTATTGTGTCTGGGTTCTGGATTCAGCTCTTCCCTGAAGCCTGCCGCCATTTACCTGCTGCCTTATTTTGTATATTTCAACCTGAGATCAATCATCTTGTCATAAACAAAATAACAGGGATCATCGCATTGGTCTTTCTCGTATCTGACCCTTGGAGTAGCTGAATCAACAGTAATGTAATAATTTCCCGGTATATAATAAGTAGCCGTTACAGTATATTTTTTATTTATGGTTACAGGAATCGTTGTCCTTGTTCGAGTAGTATTATAAGAGCTATACAGAACACTATCTTCAAGATTGCCTTCATAAACATTTATTAATGTTGGACCACTATAACTATTTATATCAAGCTTAACTTCAAGCTGGATTTTTACAGGTTCTCCTATCGTGCAATCGGGACATTTAACAAAAAGACCATGTTCTTCACATGAGAATAATACAACAATAAAAAGAAGCAATAAGACTTTTTGAATATTTACCATAATTCCTGAAAGTACTTTTTAATTTTACCTGATTTCTGATACCTGATTTCCTTTGCCTTTTGCCCTTTGCCTTTTGCCTTTTGCCTTTTGCCTTTTGCCTTTTGCCTTTTGCCTTTTGCCCTTTGCCTTCTTAATACCACTTTAAAGTTTTAACCTGGGTCCTTATTTTGTCGAAAAAATGGTTATATGAACATCCAATTCTGAGCCAGACCGGGCCGTTTTTATAAAATTCAGTTTTCAAGTATTCGAGACCTAAGTTTAAAGAAAAATTCATTTTTATCATTTTCAGAGAGATGGAAGGAATAACCATGAATTTATTCCCGGGAGAAAGAAGGGTCCCTTTTAGCTTGTTTCCAAAAGAATAACCGGCTAAAAGAAATGTTGAAAATGCAAAATTACATTTGTCCAGACGATCAGTCAGTGCAAAATCTTTAAACAATCCTGCATAAGCAACCGATCCCTTATCCATGTATTGATAATACAAATTCTCGGAATTTTTTATCAGAACCCTAGTGTACCATAATTTCGTATCGTAACCGGCAACGAAACCTCCATTTAAATATGGTTCTTTAAATGAAAAACTTACGCCGGAGTAAATATCATTTAAGAAGAATCTTGACGAGATACCTATAGCTACCTGGTCTATCTCATACTTCAATTTCCCTGGAATATTATGTTTTTCAAGGATGTTGATGATCTCTTTTCTCCGGTATTTTGATGCAACACTATATGGATTTACAGCATATCTCCCGGAGTTTGTCCATTTATCTCCTGTTTTTAAAAGAAATTCAGTTGCTTCACTGTTGCCAGCTAATATGGAGAGTGTTAATGCATTGTGCCCGGAATTGTTTTTGGCATAAATATCAGCGCCTTTTTTATTTAAAAGATCCATAACCAGGGTATCTCCATAAAATGAGGCCATAAGAAACGGAGTAAACCCATCATTATCTTTTTCCTCAGGATTGGCACCATTCTGAATCAGCAGATCTGAAACATCTCTTTTTTCTGCCCAGATTGATGCAAGAAGTGGAGTTGTCCCTTCATCAGTTTTTTCATCTATTGAAGCATCGTAATACAACAGGAGGTCAACGATATCTAGGTATCCATTCAGCGAAGCATGATGAAGAGGCGTTGCACCATGTCTGTCAGGAAAATCTATATCAGCGCCTGCTCTTATAAGCGCTTCGGAAATCTCAAAATTTCGATTTTTTACAGCAATAAGGAGGGGTGTTTCATAACTTGTCGTAACTTTATCAAGAACAGGATAAAATGTTAGAAGTGTTTTAACGGCTGATAATCTGTTATTTGCGACAGCAAAAATGAGCGCAGTAGCCCCTTCATTTGTTTGAGCATTTGTATGAGCGCCGTTCCCGATGAGTCGTATAATTTCTGTAACATATCCTTTTGAAGCTGCTATCATCAGGTTATACTCGAGAGCCCCGTCGAAAGTAAATGGAATATAGTCGGATGTATCAATGTCTGGTAAACCAGGCAATAAACTGTCAATTTTAGTCGACTGGCCATACATATTACCCAGGCATAACAGGATTGCAACAAGTAATAATATCCGTAAAACTGATACCCTGACTACACACATGAATACAAAGATAATTTTTTGATTCCTTTTTATGACCTCTAAAATAATAGAAAAATAAATATTTGTAAAAAACTTTTTTAACAAAACTTTATTGGAATATTTATGATATAATTGCTGAGTGAAAAGGAATACTTTTTATTTTTGTTCATGGAAAAAATATAATATCTGTTGACCAGAAAAAGAAAAATATTGTTGGTTACCCTTTTAGTCTCTCTGGTGAGTTTCAATCCCGGTGCAAAAGAAAACAGTGTTGTCATTATTGACAAGTTTGTGCCCCGGAATGTAAGACTCGCAAATTGCAACTCTTCGGGGAAGGAGTTTGCAACTGCAGAAAAGACAATAAATTCTTTTTTACGGAAGTGGTCGATTGCAGGAGCTTCAGTAGCTATATCAAAAGATGGTAAACTGATTTTTGCAAGAGGTTTCGGATACGCTGATACTGCATCTATGACTGAAACACAACCATATAGTCAATTCCGGATAGCAAGTATTTCAAAACTTGTTACGGCAATCGGGATAATGAAGCTCCGGGAGGAGCACAAATTGTCTCTGAACGACAACGTTTTTGGTTCCGACGGAATTCTTAATGATCCATATTTCAGTGAACCGAAAGACAAGAGAGTTTATGATATAACGGTTGCACATCTTTTAAGCCACGAGGCTGGCTGGACTCAAAGATATGGAGATCAAATGTTTATGCCGATATTGATAGCTGAAATAATGGGAATAAAACCTCCTGTCGACACTAAAACAATTGTAAGGTTTGCCCTTGATAAAAGGCTCCATTATACTCCCGGAACCGGCCGTGAATATTCAAACCTTGGATACAGCATACTTGGACTGATAATTGAAAAATTATCAGGAATATCGTATGAAGAGTATTGCAGGCAGGCAATTTTAGAGCCACTTGGTATTTATGATATGAAAATTGCCGGTAACCTGCCTTCTGAGAAAAACCCCTTCGAGGTTACCTACTACGAACCTTCCGGCGTGGTACTCAAACCGTCAATTTATGGTACCGGAGAGTTGGTTACATCCAGTTACGGAGGAAATGATATCAGGGCCCTTGGCGGTGCCGGAGCCTGGCTTGCTACTGCTCCTGATTTAATGCGTTTGTTGCTTGCTGTTGATGGCTACAAAACCAGACCGGATATACTAAGTGATCAAAGTATCAGTTTTATGACAGATAACGACAACGGTTTTGCACCGGTAGGATGGAAGACTACAATTTTTAACGGTACATGGTGGAGAACAGGGTCATTCCCCGGTAGCACCGGTATGATGAAAAGACAATCTGATGGAATTTCATGGGTTGTCCTGTTTAACTCAAGTGCATGGAATGGTCCTGAAATTTATTCCTACATCGATAAGATGATGTACAGGGTAGTATCGCAGATTAAACCATGGCCGGAATATGATCTTTTTAGCTATTCTCTTCCTGTACCTTTAAAACTCACTTTAAACGAATACTTTAACAGGTAATTGTGTTTTTCTAAGACTTAACTACCTCAAGACAGTGCGAAGAGCAAGACAATCAAATAAGCTACTGTGCAACAAAGTGATACGACAAAGTTCCAGTCTGAATTTTTGGGGAGTTGACATCAGGGTTGAATCTCGAAATTAAAGCTGTTGTTACTGCTGTTTCAATAAGACACGGGTCGGAAGTGGTGCTTTCATTTGCAATTATCAGCGCTTTTTCAACAATTCCTTTCTGATTGACATCAATAGAAAGAACCACCTTCCCTGATCCCTCACATTTATATATAGGAATGGGAAGGTACATGTGGTTACGGCCAGCCAGATTGTAATAGATTCTTGTCGGACCTTTGTAATTTGCAGCCATCTCCTGCGATTCTTTGGGCTTGTCACTTTCATTTTTTCCGACAGTATCATTCTCAAATGCAAGTTTTTCGTCAGCTTTCATTTCATCCATCTTCTTCTGCTCATCGATATAATTGTCAATTCCGAGTTTCCCGCTTTTAATAAGTTCCTCCTTCACCACGTCGATATAATCAAAAGGATCGATCGTCTCTTCCGATTTGTTGGCGAGATTTCGTGCAATATTCAGCATCTCATCGTCACCTTTAAGAATCCTTTCAATAGAGGTTGCAGGTAATTCAATCAGCTTCTCCTTTATCTCCGACTCCTCCACAGGGGTAAATTCGACTACGAACTCATCCGATAAATCTTTCTGTAATGATTTGATCTGAAATGACATGAATATTATTCCGGCAATAAGATGAATTATTACTGTACCCAGAATACCAACCAATCTCCCTTCATACTTTTTCATACAGAAAAGGCTGATTATTTGCTTCCCGTTTTCCTGATCTTCTTTCTGACCTTGGCGTTAACAGGTTTGTTGAACTTCTGATTTTTAAATAATCCGTTCTTAACCCCGCTAATGAATTTCGCCCAGGCAAATGGGTTTAGAAGGTTATTGACAGGATATTGGTTCCTTGTCGACATGGCACTGAAATTCTGTTCCATAGCATATCTGTAACCAGCTTCAGGTGAGACTCTTACCCCGGTCTGATTTGCAACAGCCACATAAATTGAAGCAAGGTTATCATTCATATTTTCAATAATCGGATCAACAGGACGTTCTTTCGTCATGTCTTTAATAAACTCATTATAACTCTTCCATGGTAGAATCGTTATTTCTGCAATCGAAATAGTATCAATATCCAGGACAATATCAACTTTACAATGTTTTTCTTCATAAGCCACAGGAATAATTGTATGATATCTTTTGAATCCTAAAGCTCTGAAAAATATAGTATCGCCCGGGGTGCTTGTTATGGAATAGATACCTGTTCTTTCACTTACGGCTCCCCTGCGGAGTTTTTTGGAGATAACCGCAACACCTGGTACAGGCATGTATGACTCGTCAGTGATAATCCCGCTTACCTGGACGAATCTCTTTGTTTCATTTGTCTGACCATCTACGCTGAGAAAAGACAGGATGAAGAATGCGATTGTATAAAAAAGTCTGTTCAATTAGAACTGTGTTTTTATCTGGTGAAATCGAGTTGCGTATGCAAAATAAACATTATTGAGTGTAACGGTAAAACATTTAACTATATTTTAAAGTCATTTAATAATAGATATTCCCAATTAATGATTTCCGATACTCATATTATATTTAATTTATTCGTCATTTTTAAATATGGAAAATATTTCAATATTTGTTGCATTAAATTCAGACCATTCTATCTGATTTCACAAAAACCTGATAACCTAATAACTCAATATCATTATTTTTACAGAAAATTATTAAAACCCTATATGAACCGAGCATGTTTTACAACACTAACTCTTGATTAACATAATCCTAGACATGCGAGTTGCATCATACCATTAAAAACAATTATATTATGATGAAAAAACTACTATTATTGGGTGATGAAGCGATAGCTCAAGCTGCTTTAGATGCAGGTTTGAGCGGGATGTATGCTTACCCCGGAACTCCTTCCACCGAAATAATGGAGTATATCCAATCATCAAAAGATGCTTCTGACCGTAAAGTACACAGAGAGTGGTCTTCAAATGAAAAAACTGCCATGGAGGCTGCTCTTGGTATGTCTTACGCCGGTAAAAGGGCTATGGTTGCCATGAAACATGTTGGCCTGAATGTAGCTGCCGACGGTTTTATTAATTCTGCACTGACAGGAGTAAATGGCGGCCTTGTTGTAGTCTCGGCTGATGATCCCTCCATGCATTCCTCCCAGAACGAACAGGATTCAAGGTTCTATGGGAAGTTCGCATTTGTCCCCTGCTTTGAACCATCTGATCAGCAGGAGGCGTATGAAATGATTTTTGATGCTTTTGAAGCATCTGAGAAATATAAACTTCCGGTTCTTTTCCGGATTACTACCCGCCTTGCTCATTCAAGGGCAAGTGTTCAGTTAAAAGAAGTCCTTCCTGAAAAAAAACTATCCCTGCCTTCAGATCCTCTTCAGTTTGTTCTTCTTCCTTCAATTGCGAGGAAAAAATACAAAGTTTTGCTGTCATCTTATGAATCATTAAGATATGACATCAGAATTTCAAAATACAATTTTTTTAAAGATGGAAGGGAAAGAGATCTTGGGATAATTGCCTGTGGAATAGCCTATAACTACCTGATGGAGAATATTGCCGGCACTGTTGATGATTTTCCGGTTCTGAAGATCTCGGCTTACCCTTTTCCAAAAGACCTTTTTAAAGACCTAACCGACAGATGTAAAGAGGTTCTCATCCTTGAGGAGGGAGCTCCTCTTATTGAAGAAGCTTTAAGAGGAATTCTGGATAATGGAATAAAAATTTATGGCAGGCTTGATGGTACTGTGCCCCGCGATGGTGAACTAAATCCCGGTATTGTTGCAAAAGCCCTTGGTTTACCGGCCAGTTATGGAGAAGAGGTTCCGTCACTTGTTAAAATGAGACCGCCATCATTTTGCAAGGGTTGCGGACATGCCGATATGTTCAATTCTTTAATCGAAGCTGTGAAACCTTATGGCCCGGGACGGGTATTTTCAGATATTGGTTGTTATACCCTTGCAGCTCTGCCTCCATATAATGCTATAAATTCGTGTGTCGATATGGGTGCTTCAGTGACTATGGCAGTGGGAGCAGCCGACGCGGGCTTATTCCCTTCGGTAGCCGTGATAGGTGATTCAACTTTTACCCATTCCGGTATGACAGGTCTGCTTGATGCTGTTGTGAAAAATTCATCAGTAACTATCATTATATCTGATAATTCAACAACAGGGATGACTGGTGGTCAGCAGTCGCAGGCTACCGGTAGGATCGAACAAATCTGTGAAGGTATTGGAGTAGCACGTGAGCATCTGAAAATTATAGTTCCATTACGTAAGAATCATGAGGAAAACGTACGTATAATGAAAGAGGAGTTTGAATATAAAGGTGTTTCAGTAATTATTGCTTCACGCGAGTGCATTCAGACAACCACAAAAAGAAAAAGATCAGAAGGTTCAAACGAGTAACCCCAAAAAGAATTAAAATGAAGAATGACATTATATTATCAGGAGTAGGAGGACAGGGTATCTTGTCAATTGCAGCTACTATTGGCTTGGCTGCGGTTGCGAATAACCTCTTTATCAAGCAGTCGGAAGTTCACGGAATGAGCCAGAGAGGCGGAGATGTTCAGTCGCATCTGAGGCTTTCCGATAAGCCGGTTTCTTCTGATCTGATCCCTTATGGGAAAGCAAACCTGATAATCTCTGTTGAACCGATGGAATCATTGAGATATCTTCCATGGCTTTCAAAAGACGGCTGGCTGGTAACCAACTCAACCCCTTTTAATAATATACCTGACTATCCACCAGTAGATGAGATAATAAAAGAGATAAAAAAGATTAAAAACCATATCATTATTGATGCAGATGCAATAGCCAGGGAAGCAGGATCAGCACGCTCCGGTAATATTGTTATTCTGGGAGCTGCGTCCCCGTTTATTGAAATGTCTTTTGAAAGTCTCGAAGATGCAATCAGGAAACTATTTGGACGAAAAGGTGAAGAGGTTGTTGAAGTCAATCTGAAAGCGCTAAAAGCCGGAAGAGAATTCGTTTTCAAAACTTGAATAGGGCATTCAGGAAAATTGCATCATTAATCTGTCTGCCAGGATTATAAGGATACGTGCCCTGGTAATTCAGAGCCATTTTTACATTCTGGCTGAACGTGTACTGAACGCCAATTATTGCAAAGCTTCCATCCATTTGGTAATTCCATTGAATAATATCACCTGGTACTATTACTGAAGAGGAATAATCATATCGTACGAAGATTTCTGCCTTTTTGGAAATACTGATTGCACCGGTTCCTGATAAGCCCCAGGCATGATGTCCTCCGATCATATCAAGATTTGATTTGTAACTTGCTTCAGCTCCGATCGTTACAAGCTCATTTTTAAATCCGGCAAATCCAATCAGAGTGTATTGCAATATCTCTTGTGGTCTGGTTACATCCCCATATAGTCTTATTGCGAACTGTTTAACAGGTGTAATTGTTAAACCTGCAGAGGTCTTTACGCTATTATCTAGTTGAAGTTCCGAATAACCCTCTCCGTTCATTAATGTAAAATCAGCTCTTAAAATATCATTGAATTTATAATCCATTACGAGGCCAAGATCTGCTACAAAACCATATCCGTTAATTGATTGATATGTGTTTGCGATATATCTTTTTCCCCAGAATTTTTGCTGAAAATCAAAAAGTCGTGTGCCTGTAATCCCAAAGTAGATATTGAGATTGTCTTTTGACCAGGAGATGGATGCTTCCCTGAAATAAGCGTACCTGCGGTGCTTTGATCCCAACGTAAGTTCTTCCGGACTCCCGATATTAACAATTATTGTAGCAGAAAAATTACCCCCGGGGAGATAATTGTAACCAAGGTAAGCCCTGTTCAATCCGAAACCTGTTGTTTTTGCCGTATCATTAAGATTGTAGTGAAAATCTGTAAAAATTTCAGCAATCGGTTTCCCCGTATTTTCTGTAGATTGAGAATTAATAACCTGGCATAAAAAGAGAGAGAGACAAGCAAAACAGGCAGTATCTTTTTCATTAATTATTATTATCAGAATAATTTTTATTTTATTTGATAAAGGTGTGTAATAAAAAAAAATGCACAATAATAATGAATTATTAATTTAATAATCAATAATTTTTATACTAATAATAATTAAGTTTATATTACACACCCTAAAGATAATAACCCAAATTTAATACATATGAAACGTCTGTTGTTTTTTCTTATCCTTTTCAGTATCACTCTTTTTTCAACCGCCCAAAAGGCTGATTTCAAGGCAGCAGAAAAACCTTGATGTGTGCCTTGTTAATGCTGAAACCGGAGTTCTTTCTGTTCTCTTTAGCGAGCAAACATGGCCCTATTTTAATAATGAGTATACCCGTATTACAAAAGAGGGTGCCAATCATTCGTTCACAATGTCGAAATCAAACAAATACTTTGTCGATATCACTGATTTTTAATATAATACAAAAAATAGAGGCTGTTTCTTAAAATGGAACAGCCTCTCTTCACAGAAAATGCAGCGAACATTTTCCGGTACCCCGGCTTATTCACCCTTGTCCGGTTCCTCTTTTCCCTGGTCCTTTCCTGATCTGAGCAGGATAAGATCATTAAGAACAATCTCAGTAATGTTCTTTGTGGCACCCTTCTTATCCTCATAAGTACGATAGACGATCCTGCCTTCAACTGCTACCTGTCGGCCTTTTTTCAGATACTTCCCGGCGATATCAGCCAGTCCGTTCCATGCAACGATGTTATGCCATGTAGTTTCGTTAACCTTCTGACCATCAGAGTTTTTATACCCATCATCGGTGGCAAGTGTGAAATGGGTTACTTTTTTTCCGGTCTCGGTGGTTTTTGTTTCCGGATCCTGACCAAGGTTTCCGATCAGGGTGACTCTGTTTTTTAATGAATTCATGACTTTAAGTTTTAATTTGACATTAATTTAATTTCTTAGCAAACTTAAGCCACCCTCAGATACTGTCCCGGTTATTAAGCATTTATATTCGGTTTGCAATCATTTATAGTCGTTTGTATCCGTTTGAAAATGTTTTTTTATATCTTTATCAAAACATTAGTGCTGTGGAAAAGAAATGTCTCGATTGCGGCGACGCCTTGCGTGGTCGTACCGATAAAAAATTCTGTTCTGATCAGTGCCGGAATAATTATAACAACAGGCAGAACCGTGATTCAAACAATTTTGTCAGAAATGTTCACGGTTTGTTGAGAAAGAACAGAAGAATCCTTTCAGATCTCTATTCTGAGGGTAAAGTGAAAGTTCATAAAGATGCCCTTTTTGCCCTGGGTTATAACTTCAGTTTCTTTACTCATATTATTGAAACAACACAGGGCCAGAAGTTTCATTATTGCTTTGAATACGGTTATCGCGAAACCGGTGATGATTTCATGGAATTAAGACAGAATAGTCAATATATTGAATATCAGTAATATATTGGATGTCTGACTGAGAGTTATTGTTTTTCAGTAATTAAGAAAGGAAAGTAATAACTGATGTTTTCTTTGGTCAGTCTTGTTCCGTATCCTGAATCCTGGAATGCTTCGCAATACTTTATTTTACTCCCTTTTTCATTACCATAAAGTTCAATCAGCTTATCGCGGAAAGGAGCAGCGTTTGATCCGCCTTTTCTCGTTTCCCCAAGCCATGTCCTCCGATCAGAATCTGAAACAGGGACCTGATCAAGGCCCCCCCTGTTAAATGGTAGCCATTCGTACATCTGCGACTTGTGCTGATGATACATATCAATTTTCTTTTCAATTACATCATCTATGTCGATGCAGACATCAGCTTTAAAAGGTTCAGGATGAATAAACCCGTCACTCATAAAGAGAAACAGAGGATTCTTCTGAAGGTGAGGAACCTTGGGTAGTATTGTTGGTACTGTCACCATATAGGCGGCATCAAGCACCAGAACACCCGTATATCTGTGATCAGGATGATAATCGTATGGCCGCGGAAAGATAACGATATCAGCCTTTTGCTCCCTGATAATCTTTATAATCTGTAATCGGTTCTCATAAGTTGGCATTAATTGTCCGTCGTGATTGTCCAATGTTATGTACCTTACTCCAATGACTTCACCGGCCTTCCGTGCTTCTTCTCTGCGGATTTTTGCCAGTTCCTTAGCCTTGATTTTCTGATGGCCGGCATCACCATTTGTAACGGAAACCATCAGTACATCATGACCCATCTGTGCCCATTTAAAAGCTGTTCCCCCGACTTTATCAGGATCATCAGGATGAGCCCCAATAATAATAATGTGAAGTTTTTGATCCGGTTTAACCTGAGCTTCTGCTTTTGGTAAAAATACAACCGGTAAAGCGATCAGAAAAAAAGCAAAAAATGTTTTCATATTTTAATCAGTTTTAGATAATTAATTAGTTTCGCGTTTCGCGTTTATCGTTTATTGTTTCGCGTTTTTACTTCCTACTTCCTACATCTTACTACTTACTTTTCTCTTTTGCCTTAAATTTACCAGTTTGTATTAGCTAATTCCCACACATTGGCAAAACTGATCCTGATTATTTTTTCCATAATATCCCAGTCAACAGTATTAAGTTCGTCACCTGGCTTATGATACTCTTCCCGGTGACCTGGTTTGAATCTCATTATCGGTACGCCAACCGCCACAAATGACTTGTGGTCACTTCCTCCCGGAGGATCGGCTGAAGGCTGATAGTCAATCAAAAGATCAATCCCGTACTTTTTAAGATTGGCTGTTGTCATATCCTTAAAGCCGGGATATGAGCTGGTATAAGTCATTGTGACTTTCTTAGGTTCATTATCAGAAATATATCTTGAGATCATATCAAAGTTCACATTCAGTCTGAGATTCTTCAACGGGTATATAAGATTTTGAACGTAATATCGAGATCCTAATAGTCCCTCTTCTTCCGCTGTCCATAACGCTATAATAATGGTTTTTTCAGGTTTTTTCCCTGTTTCCATTATTGCTTTTGCCAGTGTCATAACTCCTACGGTTCCCGATCCATTAT
Source organism: Bacteroidales bacterium (assembly GCA_030692905.1). Lineage (GTDB taxonomy): Bacteria > Bacteroidota > Bacteroidia > Bacteroidales > VadinHA17 > LD21. The sequence goes on along the minus strand of JAUYBT010000147.1, from coordinate 2,563 downwards.
CATCAGTGCCATTCCATATATATCCGTTATTCATTCCCATATGATCGTAATGCGCGCCGAGAACAATGACCTGTTCAGGATTATTCCCTTCAATAATCCCGATAACATTTTTTACAGCAACCTGGGTAGTTTTTACCGATGTTCTGATATATATAGACTTATCGGTCATAGCAGGTATCAAAAATGGCTCATTGGCATTGGCTTTTTTAACGTAATCATCTATATCGATCCCTGTTCCCTTCAATATTTCATTAGCTGTTTTTACCGAAACTACAATTCTGATAAGGTTGTCGGGATTCTTTTTCCCTGGTATTGAGTAGGTTGCATAAGGTTTTCCTGAACGGGGATTCCCCTCTGAGGGAGACATATTCAGAAATTCACTTCTATCCGGATTGCCAGCAACGGTTGCCACAGGATTAAACTCTATTATACCTATTGCACCCATTGAGTTTAATGTCGATTCCATCTCCGATGAATAAGATTCTATTTCTGTCGGATTAAGGGACTCCCTGATAAATTTTGGAATATCTGAAATTCTCAGTATGAATTTTCCCTTTACATCGAGTTTATTGAAATCGTTGTATTTAAGCTTGTTATTAATAAATCCATAACCTGCAAAAACCACAGGTGCCTCTATTTCAATACCAGGGTCTGAAGGTCTGATGGTAAAATCAACATTATAGGTAAAATTTGTTGTTTTAGTCATTTTACCATCCGCGGATTTTACTTTAAGTATCTGTTCATCACCGGGCATAGTTTTTAAAAGAATGAAATTCTGAAAATAGGATCTTTCATTTCCCGATAAGTTATTTGCCAGGGCTCTCACCTGTGATTGATCACCACCTGGTTTAACACCATATAGCTGAAGAATGCTGGCAATATAATCGGCTGAAAGAGATTCCCCTTTCTCTCCGGCCATTCTGCCTTCGGTCCAGTCGGATGCTAAAAAACCCAGTTGGGCTTTTATTGCATCCGGAGTAATTGCCTGAAGCCCTTTTTCCACAGGTGCCAGCTGGCCGTAATTCAGTGATATTGTGATAAAACTTAAGGTTAATATTGAAAATAAAATCTTCTTCATTGAGTTCAGGATTTTGCATTGAATGTTTCACTGTTGAATTTACTAAGGTAATTATTTATTGCAATTTGTTTTACTATTCTATCTTTGAAAAAAAATCAAAAAAATTGTATAGCTATGAAAAAGAATTGGATGTTTTTATTAATAACGGTTTTAATCAGTTCAAGCTAAATCGGTCAGGGAAAAAAGGCTGCCGGCCTGGTTGTTATTGGTATTGACCGGGACGAACCTGTTGAGAAAGTTCTCCAATTCCAAAAAGATATTGCAGTTTCCTATCCGCTGGCTCTTGATCCGGGAGCTGATATTTTCGGGCTTTTTGCTGAGAAAGAAGCAGGCGTAACAAAAAATGTGATTATTGACCGGTCAGGTAAAATAATTTTTCTTACACGATTGTATGAACGGGAGGAATTTGACCAGATGAAAAGGGTGATCTTTACTGAACTGGCTGCAAAATAATTAAACTTTTCTGCCGTTTATAAAGTGACGGATCATAAAAAGAGGTCATCAAATGTAACATTTTGGTATATGTTTACGTTATTATAATATGTAATAACAATGAATTGTTGTTAATATATTGATTTAGAAGACTTAAAACATAAAATTATGAAAAAATTATTTGTGATTATCTTAGTAGTTCTTATAGCAATTCCGGTTTTCTCCCAGATTAAATTTGGGATAAAAGCAGGAATTGGCACAACAACGGTTCCTACGTATAATTTTGATACAGGAGCAAATACCATTGACGCTCTTAAAACCGCATCCTACGGTTTTCATGGTGGTGTTTTCCTACGTCTTTCACTGTTGGGAATATATCTCCAACCTGAGGTATTGCTAGCTACGAATTCATATGAGTACAATGTAAAAATGGGAACTAATCCCGCAGTTCTGACAAAGCAAACTTTCAACAAGCTTGATATACCTGTTCTGTTAGGGTTAAAGCTTGGCCCGTTAAGGATCAACGCCGGACCTGTTGCAACACTCCAGATCGGTACCCCCAAGGCTCTTATTGATGATCCTGACTTTAAAGAAATGTACAAGGGAGCAACTTTCGGCTACCAGGCTGGTGCCGGATTTGATCTGTTCAAGACACTTACATTTGATGTCAGATATGAAGGAAGCCTGAGTGGCGAATTTGGTGATGCTGCTACTATAGGAAGCCAGACCTTTAAACTTGACAGCCGTCAGCCTACGGTGTTGTTCAGCCTTGGCCTGATGTTCTAGGATAAATTATGATTGAAATTAAAACTCTCCCCGAAAAGGAGAGTTTTTTTTCAATAAGGAATTTTAAAGTCTATTTTGATAAAAGCATTTTCGCAGCAACCAGAAGCAAAAGAATCCCAAATATTATTTTCAGTAACGGCTGTGGAAGTGTCAATGCAAACTTCGATCCAAAGTAGGAACCAATGAGGAACGCAACCGCAAGAATTATTGCAAACTTAATATTTACCTGTCCTGCTTTATAGTAGTTGTAAGCAGCAAGAATTCCAA
>JAUYBT010000105.1 GCA_030692905.1 Bacteroidales bacterium | reverse complement strand
ATGATGTAACTCGCCCCGATGCGTCGAGGCCCGGTTCATAATAGTATTTTATGCGAGGATCGTCAATATAATGCAATACAATCAGAATTTATAGACATTATCTTCAATCAGTTTATCAGCGATCCGCCTTCTGGCATCTTTTACATTTACACATTCCACTCTTGAAAGATTTTCAATTGCCTTAATCAGTATAGGGCAGGATTCGGGTGAAGAGAATGAGCCTATTGCCTCAAGAGCAGATTTTCTGACAATACCGGCAGTGTCGAAAATATTAACATCAAGCATATCTTTATAAAGGGATACATTTCCCTTAAGCGATTCCATCTTCTGGACTCTTAATGCCAATGATTCCGAAACATAAGTCTCCATCATCATTTCGGCAATATTGTTGAGAACTTCCTGTTCGTTAATAAGGTTCTTCTCGAATCGCTTTGTTGCACCATGAATACAAATCAAAATAACTTTTTTAAAGTTTTTGATATATCTTGTTTTCTCCTGGTAATAGCTTTCACCTGCTGTTTTGCCATCGGTGATGTTATCCAAACCGGAATAGAGTTTTTCAGCTTCCCCGAAGAGGTCAAATTCGCCTTTCATAGCCCGTTTCATTGCTGTGTCAACAACGAGAAGACGGTTTATTTCATTTGTGCCTTCGAAAATCCTGTTTATCCTCGAATCGCGATAACCTCTTTCAACAGCCATCTCTGCTGAATAACCCATACCTCCGTGTATCTGCACTGCCTCATCAGAAACATAATCAAGCATTTCGGAGCCTACAACTTTCAAAATGGCAGCCTCAACAGCGTAGTGGCTGATAGCTTCAATCGAAGCTCTTCCATAATCTCCACAGTCAACTGTCATCTTCCCCATCAGTGTGTCAATATCTTTACTTACTCTGTAGACAGCTGATTCTGAAGCAAAAAGACGAATAACCTGTTCAGCCATTTTATATTTTATCGCACCAAAGGTTGAGATAAGCACTCCGAACTGTTTTCTTTCGTTTGCATATTTAACCGAATCATTAATCGCTTTTTTAGCAGCTCCTATAACATTAGCTCCAAGCTTAAGACGTCCCATGTGAAGGATACTGAGAGCAATCCTGAAGCCTTCTCCTCTTTTACCGAGCAGGTTTTCAACCGGTACTTTAACATCATTAAAAAATATCTGTGCTGTTGACGATCCTTTGATCCCCATTTTGTGCTCATCGGGACCGATAACAATGCCCGGGTATTTACTCTCAACGATAAAAGCGCTGAGTACCCTGTCGGTATCAATTTTTGCAAATACCACCAGTGTATCAGCAAATCCGGCGTTTGTGATCCACATCTTCTGTCCGTTAAGGATATAATGTTTGCCGTCTTCGCTTAACTTTGCATTGGTTTTCCCTGAGTTTGCGTCACTTCCTGCACCGGGTTCAGTGAGACAGTAGGCTCCGATAAATTCGCCGGAAGCAAGTTTTGTCACATATCGTTGCCTTTGATCTTTGTTTCCATAGTACATAATAGGTAAGGTACCTATACCGCAATGTGCCATATATGCCACTGCAAATGAATACCCTGCACCTGTTGTTTCGGCAACAAGCATTTGTGTCACAAATGACTGTCCGAATCCACCAAACTCTTCAGGAATTGAGATGCCCATTAATCCAAGTTCCCCAGACTTCTTCAGGATACTTTTCATCAGTTCCCTGTCACCTTTTTCAACTTTTTCAAGGTTGGGATAAACTTCAGCTTCAAGAAAGTCGCTGCATGTCTGAGCTATCATCCTCTGTTCCTCGTTGAATTCCTCCGGAATGAAAATGTCTTTCGATTCGACTTCGCTAACAAGAAATTCACCGCTTTTCAAGACTTTATTGTTTTCCATTGTGTCAGTTCATTATTTGGATTAATCTATAATTCAAGTGATTGTGCAATAAGTTCGGCAATATCAAGGTTTTTAATCTCTTCCTCCCTGTTTTTGTATTTCAGGCCATCAGTCAGCATGGTCATACAAAAAGGGCAGGCAGTTGCAATTATTTCAGCACTTGTTTTAAGCGCATCTTCAGTTCTTTTAATAAAAACCTCCTTATCACCTTTTTCAGCTTCTTTAAACATCTGTGCTCCACCGGCTCCACAACATAATGCAAAACTTTTGTTTCTATCCATTTCCACAAAACCGGCAGTAAGCTTTTTCAGAATTGAACGTGGTTCACTATAGATATTGTTTGCTCTGCCAAGATAACAAGGATCGTGATAAGTAATTGTCACATTTTTAAATAATCCGGAATCAAGTTTCAATTTCCCCTCTTCGATATACTTATTAAGGAACTGTAAGTAGCTGATCACTTCATATTTACCGTCGAGATCGGGATATTCATTTTTAAAGATGTTGAAACAATGCGGGCAGATGGTAATGATCTTATTCACTTCATACATCTTGAAAATCTCTATTACCTGCAGTGCCTGCATCTGATAAAGCATTTCGTTGCCCGCGCGCCTGGCAGGATCTCCTGTACACGTCTCTTCCTTACCAAGTACAGCATAGCTCACATTGAGATGGCTGAGGATTTTTGCAAATGCCCTGACAACTTTTTTATACCGGTCATCAAAAGCTCCGGCACAACCTACCCAGAACAGGTATTCCGGCTTCTCTCCCCTTGCAAAAAGGTTTGCCATTACTGGTACTTCTATTTTCCGGGGTTCCATATTTTTATTATACTTTTTTAGTTACACAGAGTCACACAGAGAAGACACTGAGGTTCACAGAGATTAATGAATGTTTACTTCCAAATCCTTGGCCCAAAGGAGCCTGTCTTCATTAGAGTATTGCCAGGGAGCTCCATTATTTTCGATATTTGAAAAAATTGCATTCAGCTCTGCCGGTGCTGCAGCTTTTTCCATCACCATGTACCTGCGCATTTCAATTATCATTGCCACCGGATCAATGGTAACAGGGCATTCGGTGGCACAGGCATTGCATGTTGTGCAAGCCCACAACTCTTCTGCCGTTACAACGTCAAGTAATGATTTATCATCGGTGAATTCAATCCCATGTTTCCTTACATTTTTGCCAATATACTCGAGCCTGTCGCGCATATCCATCACTATCTTCCTCGGAGATAACTTTTTACCAGTAAGGTTAGCCGGACAACTCGAAGTGCATCGACCGCATTCGGTGCAGGTATATGCATCCATAAGGACTTTCCAGGTGAAGTCCCTGCAATCCCTGGAACCAAACTGTCCAATATCTTCATCTCCCCCTGCTGCATTATATTTAACATTCCCTGAAAGCATCATTTTTATTTCCTTTGTAATAGAGGGCATATGAGCCATCTTTCCCTGCGGATCAAGCTTGGAATAATAAACATTCAGAAATGAGAGAAAAACATGAAAATGTTTTGAATAAGGAATATAATTGAGGAATGCAAGCACACCAACGATGTGAAACCACCAGCAAAATCTCTCCAGGGAAACAAGTGTTCCATCTGAGAGCCCTGAAAACAGTGGCTGAATTAATCCACTGAGGAGAAAAGATCCAACAGCTGCATAATGGAAATTATGACGCATCTGAAGAATCCCATCGCTTGCGTTCATGATAAGGATTGCACTCATAAGGAAAAGCTCTGTGATAAGGATAATATTGGCATCAGAACGAGGCCACAATTTCATCTCACTGCTCCAAAACCTCTTAACCCTGATAATATTCCTCCTTGAAAGGAATACGATGCACCCAAGCATAACTGCAATTCCAAAGATTTCAAAAGAGGATATTAATACCGGATACAAACCTCCAGTAAAAGAAAAAAACCTGTGTGTTCCGAATATCCCGTCAATAAGGATCTCCAGCATCTCAATATTCACTATGACAAATCCAACATATACGAAAATATGCATAATTGCAGCTACGGGACGTGTTACCATTTTTGATTGGCCTATTGCAACTTTCGCCATCAACTTCCACCTTCGAAGCTTATTGTCATTAATTTCAATTGGTTTTCCAAGTTTTATTTCCTGGGAGATAGTCCTTACCTTGAAGTAGAATAATCCAACAGCTAACAAAAGTACCAAAATAAAAATCAGGGTAGGGATCATATCAAGTTCTTTTCGGGTTATATGAATTAACCTGCTTATCAGGGATGAATCAGGATTTCATCTCCTTAACTGCTTCAATCAATTTCGGTAACACCTTGAATGCATCTCCAACGATTCCGTAGTCTGCAGCCTCAAATATGGGAGCATCCTTGTCAGTATTAATTGCAACAATACATTTAGATCCACTTATCCCTGCTAAATGCTGTATTGCACCGGAAATACCAACTGCGATATACAGGTTGGGAGCAATTACCTTGCCTGTCTGACCAGTATGCTCACCAATTGGCCTCCATCCTTCATCAGATACCGGACGTGAGCAGGCAGTAGCAGCACCAAGAAGTCCTGCAAGCTCTTCAATAGGGCCCCAGTTATCAGGTGATTTCATCCCTCTTCCACCTGATACGACAATCTCTGCATCTGTTAGTAATATCTTCCCTGTCTGTTTCTGCACATCCTTAACTGCAGTTTTCAATGAAGACCCATCAATTGTTAATTCAACATTTTCTATAACAGTATTATTTAATGTTTCAACAAGGTCAAATGAATTCTGGGCAAGCGTTATGATTTTTACATCCGATTTGAGCACTACATGTGCATAGCCATTCCCTGAAAACACCTTTTTATATACAGTGAAGGGATTCAGGTTCAAAGGAAGCCTGCTCACACCCGATCCAATCCCGGCTTTCAACCTGACCGATAAACGGGGTGCGAGAGCTTTCCCGGTATTATTATTTGAGATAATAATGACTTCGGCTCCTTCCTTTTGGGTTATTTCAGAAATAACACTTGTATAAGACTGACTGTCAAGTGCAATAAGTTGGTCATTATTAATACTAATGATCTTATTTGCACCAAAATTCCCAAGTTTTCTTAATTCGTTCTCATCCACCTTCCCAATTGATACTGCTGTCACAGTTGTATTAAGCATTTCAGCAATTCCTGTTGCATAAGAGACCAGTTCAAAGGATAGCTTCTTGAATTTTCCGTCCCAATTCTCGGTATATACTAATATTGACATATCGTAGTGATTTACTGTTTTTTAACTATTTATCAGATAACTTTTGCTTCGTTTTGCAAAAGATCAATAAGCTGTGCAGGGTTATCAGCGTCAATATATTTACATGCTGCACGGGGTGTTGGCTTTTCAAATACCACGATTTCGGTCAGTGGTTCAACTGCAACCGGTTCAACCAGTTTAACAGGTTTTGACCTTGCCATCATAATACCGCGCATTGCGGCGATTCGTGGCTCTTTGGCAATGCCCTTCTGAACAATCGCTACAAATGGAACAGGTACTGTTACAACCTCTTTTCCTCCGTCTATTTCGCGGGTCATAACAGGTTGACCGTTTTCAATTCTTATCCCTGAAACGGCTGAAACTGAAGGAATCCCAAGAAATTCAGAGATCATGCCTCCTACTACAGATCCATTATAATCGCTCGATTCAATACCACACATGATTATATCAAACTGTTCTTTTTTCACCACTTCAGCAATCTGGAATGCAACAAACCATGAATCAGACGATTCAGCATTTACCCTGATAGCATCATCGGCTCCGATAGCCAGGGCTTTACGGATTGTTGGTTCGGAGGTTGCAGTACCTACGTGAAGGACAGTGACTGATTTTATTCCACTTGCTGCATCATCTTTAAGTTCAAGTGCGCGGGTAAGAGACAATTCGTCCCATGGGTTAATAACCCACTGGATACCGGTAGTGTCAATTAAAGTATTTCCTTCGGCAAATTTAATTTTTGTCGTTGTGTCGGGAACATTACTGATACAAACCAGAATTTTCATTTAAACTTTGATATTAGTTATTTAATTTATCCTAAACATGTTAAAAGAATCAATGTTGCGTTTTTCAACCTTTAAGGCGGCAAATATAATAATTTATGCTTCACAATCAAATCTGAAAAATATCAATCATATTACGTATTCGAAATCATTTTATTTGCTAACTATTTATTTAACTGATCTTTATTCACATTACATATTCAAAATAAATAAGATGGTCGAAATATTCCGGAATAGATGATTTAAACCAATTAAGTTTTTTTTACAACTGCACTAAAATTAGAAATATTAAAATTAAATTCGCCCTTCTGCAAATAGCAATAAAATCAAAAGTTAAAACATTGAATAGCAAAGTAAAGACATATGGTGCGGTAATTTTGTCAATGATCTTCTGGTCCTTTTCATTCATATGGTTCAAGGTAGCAAATGAAACATTCCACCCTATCACAATAGTCTTCATAAGGCTTCTGTTTGCATCAATTCTCATGACAATTTATCTGATCATTACAAAAAACTATATGAAGATAAAGAAGGGAGACTGGAAGCTATTTCTGATGCTGGCCCTGTTTGAACCTTTCTTTTATTTTCTGGGTGAGAGTTTCGGACTTACTTATGTTTCGGCAACAGTATGCTCAGTACTGATATCAACAATACCTGTTTTCGCTACCCTCGGCGCATGGTTAATTTTCAAAGAGAAACTGAAGGTGATAAATTATGCAGGAATTATCTTCTCATTTATTGGAGTTCTGGTGTTCATACTTAATAAAGATGGAAGTATTTCCTTCAACACTAAAGGTTTGGGCCTTCTCCTAATTGCGGTTCTTTCAGCTGTCGGATATAACCTGACCCTCAGCCGACTTGTTGGAAATTATAGTCCGGTTTACATCGTAAATGTTCAGAACATCATCGGCGCTGTACTTTTTTTCCCCCTCTTTTTAATACTTGATTTCAACGATTTCATTAATACTCCGTTCACCTTTAATATGTTTAAACCGATAATAGAACTTGCCGTTTTTGCATCGTGCGGCGCTTTCATACTTTTTGCTTATTCTGTTAAAAATATGGGAATAACAAAAGCAAATGTTTTTTCAAATTGCATTCCTGTTTTCACAGCTCTCTTTTCTTTTATTTTACTTGGTGATAAACTGACTGTACAGAACATTATCGGGATGGTCATTGTAATTGCCGGCCTGTTGATGTCGCAGATGGATGGCAGGAAAAAGAGTTTTGACGAAGCGCTTGCTCTAACGGGTAAAACTGCCTGATCTGCACCAATTGCTTATATTCTGTTCATTAATACTAATTTACATAGCTAATCCGTTTAAATAAATCATGCTATATTTGGCATGGATTAACAGCTATGGGAAAAAAGGCTCTGATTATTTTCTTCTTCAGCATTATAATGTCATCTTCTTTTTCACAAACCGGGGGCGATAATATCTATGAATTCTTAAACCTGACCCATTCCGGGCTTGTTTCCTCTCTTGGTGGTTCGAATGTTTCCTTACAGGGGAATAACCTGAACCTTGCATATCATAATCCGGCTCTGCTCAATTCCGGCATGAATAAAACTCTGGCGTTAAATTATGTAAACTATTTTGCCGGTATCAATTATGGACTGGCCATGTACTCGCGATCATACCAGGGTACAGGAAATTTTGCAGTCGGTCTGACCTACCTGAATTATGGTTCGTTTACCGAAACTGATGCTTCGGGGATCATAACCGGCAACTTCAGTGCTGCGGAATATGCCTTTTCAATGATATATTCACGTGAGATTGATTCACTTTTCACAGTAGGTGTGAACTTTAAACCTGTATTATCGCATCTTGAAAAATATACCTCTTTCGGATTCGCATTTGATATCGGAGCATCATGGCACAATCGCAGTAACCTTTTTTCAGCCGGTTTGGTGATTAAAAATGCAGGTTACCAGGTTACTACCTATGCCGGAGAACCACATCAGAAACTGCCTTTTGAGATACAGGCAGGCGTATCGCAGAGGCTGGCCTATGCACCTCTGCGTTTCTCCTTAACCCTGAAACATCTGGAAAAATTTGACCTTACTCATCAATACACGGAGCCTGCATCAACCGGAAATAGCGTTCCTGTTTCATCAGAATTCGTTGAGAACCTCATGAGACATATTATTCTGGGGGCTGAATTGATCCCACATAAGAATTTTTATTTCTGTGGTGGATACAACTATCAGAGGAGAAGAGAGTTACAGGTGGACTCGAGAGTGTCAACAGTCGGGTTTTCGTGGGGATTCGGTATTAACACCTCGTGGCTGGATATTGAGTTTGGCAGGGCAACCTACCATCTTGCAGGATCATCGAACCATGTATCGTTGATAATAAGACCGGATAAAATTTATAAAAAATATCATGATTAAACTTTAAACTTTTGAATTTGTTTCAATAATATTCAGGCATGGAGAAACGACTTATAATAGCAATTGACGGGTATTCATCGTGTGGAAAGAGCACTTTTGCAAGATCTATTGCAAAAGAGTTGAACTATATATTTATCGACAGTGGTGCGATGTACCGTGCAGTTACGCTCTATTGCATGAGGAAAAATTTTATTGGGAAAGGTGGATTGAATACCGGGGGTGTTCTATGGGAAATTAAGGATATTAATATCGGATTTATTTATAATCCTGATATTAACGAATATGAGACATTCCTTAACTCCGAAAATGTTGAGACGGAGATAAGAAGTATTGAAGTATCGGCTCATGTAAGCCGGATAAGCCAGATACCGGAAGTACGTGCACGAATGGTTGAGTTACAAAGGCAGATAGGTGTTAATAAGGGAATTGTAATGGATGGGAGGGATATTGGAACGGTGGTATTCCCTGATGCTGATATTAAGATTTTCATGACAGCATCCGTGGATATCAGGGCCAAAAGAAGGCACGATGAGATGACGGGAAGAGGCATAGTTATTGACTTTGAAGAGATTAAAAGAAATATAATAGCCCGCGATATTGCTGATGAAAACAGGGATATAAGTCCATTAAGAAGAGCAGATGACGCGATAATCCTCGATAACAGCAGGAAGACTGTTGAAGAGCAAATGTCGTGGATCAGACAGATAATTGAAAAGAAGATAAATGGTAGTTGAAATTGATAAACAGTCCGGTTTCTGTTTTGGCGTGCAAAATGCAGTTGAGATTGCAGAAAAAGCTCTTTTAAGGGGTGAGAAGATTTTTTCACTTGGCCCTATCGTTCATAATGATAAGGAAGTAGAGAGACTTTCAACACTGGGACTTGCCTCCATTGATCATGATGAGTTCAGAAAGCTTAAGAATTGCAAAGTGCTTATCAGGGCTCACGGGGAACCGCCTGAAACATATATCACAGCCGAGAAAAATAATATTACGATAATTGAGGCTACCTGTCCGATTGTAAAAAGGTTACAGTCAAAAATTAAAGAGACCTGGCTTAAAACAAAAGAGGGCAACGGGCAGGTTGTGATATTCGGCAAACCTGGTCATGCGGAAGTAGTTGGTTTGCTTGGCCAGATAAATAATGAAGGTATCCTCGTTTCCGGGCCTGACGATTTCCAGAAGGTTGATATTACCAGGCCTGTATATCTTTTTGCTCAAACGACAATGAGTGTTAAAGAGTACCGTAATTTTACAGACATCCTGCGTTTTAAGATGGAAGAAAATGGGATATCGGATCCTGACATGAATCTGATTATCAATAAAACGATATGTGGTCAGGTCTCAAACCGGGAGCCTCATCTTAAGGCATTCGCCCGAAAACATGACACCATAATTTTCGTCAGCGGAAGGGAAAGTTCCAATGGTAAAATACTCTTTTCCGTTTGCAAAAACATCAATCCTGATACACATTTTGTCTCATCACCTGAAGAGATTGACAAATCATGGTTCAAAGGGAAAAAATCGGTAGGGATCTGTGGAGCAACCTCAACACCAAAATGGCTCATCGAAAATATACGGGATATCATTTCAAATATCTGACTATAGCAAAGTTCCGTCATTTGTAAGGCAAAAAAAATACATTACCTTTGTGGGCTTATTTTACAATTATTATTTATGGGAAAAGTTAAGAGAATCGGGGTACTGACATCAGGAGGAGATGCCCCCGGTATGAATGCAGCTATACGTGCAGTTGTGCGTACAGCAGTTTATAATGGATTGGAAGTTATTGGCATTTGCCAGGGATACCAGGGGATGATTGATGCAAACTTCAAACCGCTTCAGTCACAGAGTGTTAGCGATATTATCCAGAGAGGAGGAACAATACTGAAGACTGCGAGATGTGAGGAGTTTAAGACAACGGAAGGAAGACTTAAAGCATATAATAATCTGAAGGAAGCTCAAATTGATGGAGTTGTGGTAATTGGTGGAGATGGATCATTTACCGGTGCAAGAATATTCAACGAAGAGTATGAAATCCCTTTTGTCGGGATACCCGGAACAATTGATAATGACATATACGGCACTGATTACACAATTGGATATGACACAGCTCTTAACACTGTTGTAGAGGCTGTTGATAAGATCAGGGACACAGCCAGTGCTCATAACAGGATGTTTTTTGTTGAAGTGATGGGTGCAGAGGCAGGGTTCATCGCCCTTTACAGCGGAATAGCTACAGGCGCCGAAGCAATTATCATTCCTGAAATTAAAGGAAAAGCCCATAACCTGAAACAGATGATCGAGGGCGGCAACACGCGCAAGAAATCAAGCAATATCATCATTGTTGCAGAAGGTGATGAAGAAGGAGGCGCTTTTGCAATAGCCAAAAAGGTGAAGGACGATTTTAAAGAGTATGACGTCAGAGTTTCAGTACTAGGGCATCTGCAACGTGGAGGATCTCCATCGGCAATCGACAGGGTTAATGCAAGCCGTCTTGGCCATGCTGCAGTTGAAGCCCTTATTGATGACCAGAAAAGTGTTATGGTTGGAATAATGAATGGTGAGATCACTCTGGTTCCTTTCCGCAGAGCCGTTAAACTTCATAAAGATATTAACCACGACCTTGTGGAATTAGCGAAGATATTGTCAGTATAGAAAAACACAGGATATGTCTGCATCAAAAGTCTATTTTACCAACCTCAGGGCAAAACCATCACAAAATCTCTTGAAAAAGCTTGAGACACTTGTTGTTAAAGCCGGTATCGATAAAATTGATTTTCAGAAAAAAATAGTAGCCATTAAAATACATTTCGGAGAACCTGGAAACCTGGCCTACCTGAGGCCTAACTATGCTGCACGCATAGTAAAACTGTTAAAAGCAAAAGAGGCAATCCCATTCCTTACCGATTGTAATACCCTTTATTACGGAAGTCGCTCCAATGCTCCCTCCCATCTTGAAGCAGCTTTTGAGAACGGATATAACCCTCTTGCAACGGATTGTCCGGTTATTATCGGTGACGGGATAAAGGGTACCGATTATCGTGAGATTGATCTAAATATGGAATATTGCACCACCGCCAAAATTGGCAGTGCAATTGCCGATTCAGATATTATCATTTCAATGAACCATTTCAAAGGGCACGAAATGACAGGTTTTGGAGGGGCTCTGAAAAACCTTGGCATGGGTTGTGCATCGGTAGGTGGAAAGTTGTTTCTGCATTCCGGCTCTTCACCGGAAATATATGAAGAGAACTGCACAGGTTGCAGGATGTGTGAGAAATACTGTGCTCATGATGCTATTGAGGTAGGTAAAGATAAGATAGCACATATTGATTATGTTAAGTGCGTTGGTTGCGGACAGTGTGTTGCAGTATGCCAGTACGATTCGGCAAGGGTAGTGTGGCAGAATGCCTCTGAAACAGTATGTAAAAGAGTTGCAGAATATGCATTAGCCGTTGTAAAAGACAAACCCTCTTTCCATATTAATTTTATAATGAATGTCTCACCCGATTGCGACTGTAATGGTTTCAATGATTATCCTTTGGTGCCCGATATTGGCATGGCTGCATCATTCGATCCGGTTGCTCTCGACCAGGCTTGCGCTGATCTGGTTAAAGCAGCTCCTGCACTACCGGGAAGCAGGATCTGTGATGACCATAAGCATAGTGACATGAAGGGAGAAGACAAGTTCAAGAAGGCACATCCTGATACTTTCTGGCAGGCAGGGCTCGAACATGGGGCAAAAATAGGGTTAGGCAAAACTGAATATGAATTGATAAATGTATCCTGAAAAACTCATGAATGCTAAAGTAAGTATTGCCCGCCTTTCAATAATCTCCAACACTTTATTGATTATAATGAAGATAGCTGTTGGACTTATCAGCGGGTCGGTTAGCATAATTTCTGAAGCAATCCATTCTTCGATGGACCTTATTGCAGCTATTATTGCATTCCTGTCGGTTAAGGTGTCTGATAATCCACCCGATTCGAGGCATCCCTACGGAC
>JAUYBT010000254.1 GCA_030692905.1 Bacteroidales bacterium | reverse complement strand
GCACATGCTTATGATGGTATGAATATTATTATCGAAGCCATTCGTAAAGCGGGGCTTAACCGGGTTTTAATCCGTGATGTATTACTTGATCTGAAGACTTTTCAGGGCTATGAGGGGGTCACCGGGAAGATTGTATTTGATCAAACCTGGAATGATATCGGAGACATCTGGATGGCTGAAGTCCGTCAGGACAAGTTCGAATTTTCTCCGACACTACCTATGGAGCAGGGAAAGAAAAATAAATAGTAAAACTGGATATTAATCATATGGAAAAAGGCACAATGGAGACAAATCCATACTATAATCCGGAAAATGTTGGATTTTCCATTTCGTTCAGGGTGAGTCGCAAGACAAAACCGGATGGAACGATCGTAAATATTGATGGAGTTGAGGTAGGTGGTTCTGAGGTAGTTGTAATCGCAGGACCATGTGCCGTGGAGAGTCAGGAACAACTCTTTGAAACTGCCAGGGCAGTAAAGACTGGTGGGGCAAGGATATTAAGAGGTGGCGCTTTCAAACCACGCTCTTCACCATACAACTTCCAGGGTTTGGGAGAAGATGGATTGAAACTGCTCGGCTCTATCAGAAAGGAAACAGGTTTGCCGGTGGTCACAGAAGTGATGGATACCCGGCAGGTTGAACTGGTGGCAGGGTATGCCGATATGATACAGATCGGTTCACGTAATATGCAAAACTACCCTCTATTAAAGGAAGCAGGGATGTGCCGAAAGCCGGTTTTGCTAAAGCGGGGTATGATGGCAACCATTGAAGAATTCTTAATGGCAGCCGAATATATACTCAATCAGGGTAATGAACAGGTTATACTCTGCGAACGTGGTATCCGTACTTTCGAAACTTCCACCAGGAATACGCTCGACCTGAGTGCCGTTCCCATGTTAAAACGACTAAGTCATCTTCCTGTAATCGTAGATCCAAGTCACGGTACAGGGCTCAGGTGGATGGTACCCGCAATGGCAAAAGCGGCAGTGGCTGTTGGAGCTGATGGCCTCATCATGGAAGTACATTATAAACCTGAGGAAGCAATATGTGATGGTCATCAATCGCTTAACCTGAATGAATTTGCCCAATTGATGACCGATCTGAAGAAAATAGCCCAGGCCGTTGGTAGGGAAATTTCATTGCCGAAACCTTCTGACTGTTGAGGATTTAATGGGATCATTAAATGAGGATATTGAAATTATTATTTCCGGCTTGCTTATTGTTCGCTATGCCGGCTCTTATTGTTCCAAATGTGCAGGCCTCGCAAAATCAGGAAGGGCCGGATAAGACTGTAAAAATAGGACTGTTAATCCCTGATAATAAATCCCTGGCAACCAAATATGGCGCTGAATTGGCCATTCGGAAAGCAAACGAAAAGGGAGGTTTTAATGGCCGGCCTTTCCAATTAGTTGTCCGTTCAATGGAAGGACCATGGGGAACAGGTTCCAAAGAAGCAGTCAATCTGATCTTTGAAGATGAGGTCTGGGCCATCATGGGTTCTCACGATGGGCGAAATGCTCACCTTGTAGAACAGGTTATCACAAAAGCCCGTATTGTTTTTTTATCCGCCTGGGCAAGTGATCCAACGCTATCTCAGGCTTTTGTACCATGGTATTTTAGTTGTGTTCCAAACGACCTTCAGCAGGCAGATGTATTGATTGAAGAAATATATAATAAAAGGAAAATCAATAAAATCGCAGCAGTCTCGGATAATGGCTATGATTCAAAACTGGCCTTAAAAAGCTTTGTGAAAAAAACGAAAATAGCTGACAAAGCAGATCCATTGCATTTTTTTTATGATAATTCCAGTCAGGATTTTAATGATCTGCTTGATCAGATTAATAAAGCAGATGTCAATTGTATTATTCTATTTGGACAACCTTCAGCTTCATTGAAATTAATTCAGCAAATGCGACAAAGAAAAATGAACCAGCCTGTTTTTGGTACATTATCTGTGCTGGATGAAAAGGAATTATCAGATCAGGAATTGAAAATTTTTGAGAATGTTGTTTTAATTTCTTCTGAACATTGGTTTAAATCAAGCGGCCTGGTCTTTCAGGAAGAGTTCCGGAAATTGTATGGATCCCGGCCTGGTTCCGTTGCAGCTTATGCTTATGACGGCATAAACCTGGTCATTGAAGCCATCAGAAGAGCAGGGCTTGACCGTGACAATATTCAAAAGTCCATGGCAAAATTACATTACGATGGTGTCACCGGGGTAATTCAATTTGATGATAAAGGAAATCGGCTGGGTGCTGCCGGACTGATGGAAATAAAAAATGGAATTCCGGTTGCTGTCGGAAAGGATTAGCATTTTCGCAGTAGCTATCATCTTTAATATACTCCCAATTAACTCAACTATTAATTCTTTTTATTTCTTAATTTTGATGCTATGAAAAACATTAAATATTCTTTATTGTTTGTGCTTTTCTCCTTCTGTCTTTTCAGTTGTAAGAGTACTGCGGAAGATAGCAAACAAAAATCTATAGAATTGATGACTACCCAAACTCTGGGTCTTGCCTATTTAGAAGAGTTTAAACTTGACGAGGCCGAAAAGGAATTTCTGAAGTTTATCGATCTGGCACCAAAAGAAAAACTGGGGTATGCAAATCTGGGATTGGCGTATTTAAGAATGGGTAAGTATCCGGAAGCTGAAAAGCAACTTTTAAAAGGGATTAAAATTGATCTCAAAGATCCTGATATAAGATTGATATTGGCTACAGTCTATAAGATGAATGATGAACGTAATCGTTCGATTTCGGAACTTAAAGAGGCGCTTAAATTCTCCCCTGACCATATTAAAATACTTTATGATCTTTCTGAAATGTATTCGGTAGAGTCAGATGAGGATTCTCAGAAACAACGTGAGAATTATATCCTTATGCTTGTTGAAAAAGCTCCCGGAAATATCGTTCCCCGTCTTAACCTGACCGATATTTATATCAGGAAAGGAGAAACAGATAAGGCATTGGAACAATTGGAAATAATCCAAAAACAATTTCCCGAATTTCCGAAGGAAGCAATTGATTATTATGATAAAACACTTTCATCCCTGAAAAAACCGGATAAGGAAAATGCGATTATGCATTTTACTATTTTCCATAATTATCTAAAGGTTACCTCTCCATATCAGGCAGGTATTATGGAGTTGAAAGGTCCGGGGGGGTCCCTGATCGGTTTTCCGCTGATTACTTTTGACCAGCAATCTTCATCCCAGATCATTGAAAATGAATCTCTGCTGGATGTGATTAAATACACCGATGTTACATCATCAGCTGGTTTGGATATTGTTACGGCCTTAGGGGAAGGCGAAAATACTGAATTCAGAAATTCCACACATGTGGAAGCAGTTGATTATGATGGTGACGGAGATGTAGATATTTATGTTGGCAGCTATGATCCGGTATCTTCATCCTATAAGCATTACCTTTTCAATAATGAAATGGGGCGGTTTAAAGATGTTTCAGATGACGCCGGCATCAGACATTCAGGGAAGGAATCCTCGGCTGCATTTGCCGATTATGACAACGACGGGTTTCCTGACCTGTATATCGTGAGAGAAGGGGGTGATATTTTATATAGAAACACCGGGAAAGGAACTTTTGAAGAGGTTACAGGTAAAGCTGAAATCGGTAGCAAAACCGGAGGAAATATGGCTTTGTTCTTCGACTTGGATCATGATGGAGATCTTGATTTATTTGAAACGAAACCAAATTCAAACCTGCTGTTTAGGAATAATGCGGATGGTACATTTCAGGAGCAGGCCGCAAAAATGGGTTTATCAGGGGGCGATGTTATTAGTCGCGATGCAGCCTTTGGCGATTTTGATGAAGATGGAGACATCGATCTTATTGTTGTGAATGAGAATGCCAGTAATATTTTGTATTCTAATCAAAGACAGGGCATTTTTAAGGATATAACCGCGAATAGTGGTTTAGCAAGTGAAGGGGGGTCAGGTGCAATTACGGTTGGAGACTATAATAATGACGGATATTTGGACATGTTCATTACTTCAGTTAATGGAGGCAGTCATGAATTATTCAGGAATCTGAGCAATGGCAGTTTTGAACGGGAGAAAAATACAAAGGAAATGTTTCTTTCACTTAAGAATGTTAAAGCTTATGATGCCTCCTTTTTAGATTTTGACAATGATGGATTTCTCGATCTTTTTATTGCCGGAGAATCAGAAGAAAAAGACGGACGTGGGCTGTTTCTTTATCATAACGACGGGAAAGGGAATTTCACCGATGTTTCTGACTTGTTACCTGAAGAGGTGAAATCCGGCAGACAGATAGCAGTATTTGATTATAATGAGGACGGTGATCTCGATATCGTGATTGCCGGTTTGAATGGTAGAGTATTCCTGTTGCGAAATGATGGCGGGAACAATAACCATTTTATAAAGATGAAACTTGTAGGCTTAAGAGCAGGCAGTGCCAAAAATAATCATTTTGGAATTGGGGCAAAAGTGGAAATACGATCGGGTGATCTTTACCAATCCATGGTTGTGACCGATCCTAATGTTCATTTCGGGTTAGGAAACCGCTCAAAAGCTGATGTGATAAGAATTACATGGACAAATGGCGTACCACAAAACATATTTTTCCCGGGTACCGACCAGTCGCTTATTGAGGCACAGACCCTGAAAGGTTCTTGTCCTTTTCTCTATACATGGAATGGTGACGAATATGTATTTACAAAGGATATCATGTGGCGAAGTGCACTCGGTATGCCCCTCGGTATTATGGGAGGTAGCACTGCCTATGCTTTTCCTGATGCATCGGATGATTATATAAAAATACCGGGTGAATTATTAAAGCCAAGGAAAGGAGTATATTCGATTCAGGTGACATCAGAACTATGGGAGACAATATATTTCGACAAAATACAGTTGGTTGCAGTTGACCATCCCGATTCAGTGGACGTTTTCGTTGCTGAACAGTTTTCCCCACCACCTTTCCCTGGCTATCGGGTTTTCCAGGTTAAGGAAAAGCATATCCCCGTTTCGGCAAAGGATTCGCAGGGAAACGATGTACTTCCATATATTGCTGAAAAAGATGACAGGTACCTGTCCGATTTCAAACCTGATAAATATCAGGGAGTGACAGAGATGAAAGACCTGATTCTTGATCCGGGTGAAATGGATAAAACCGGGAATTTGTACCTTTTTCTTAATGGCTGGATTTTTCCGACGGATGCCAGTATTAATGTAGCCATTTCACAATCCCACGATATGAAAGTCATTCCGCCCATCATCCAGGTTATTAATAAGGACGGTGAATGGGAGACGGTAATTGATAAGCTGGGCTTTCCGATGGGAAAGGATAAAACAGTAATTGCTGATCTTTCCGGTAAATTCCTTTCAGGGGATCACAGGATCAGGATCAGGACAAATATGGAGATTTACTGGGATTATATCTTCTTTTCTGATTGTCTTTCAAGCGCTCCGATCATTTCAACCGTTATAAATCCCGTTTCTGCTGACCTGCATTACAGGGGTTTTTCCCGCAGCTTTAGAAAAGGAGGCCGTTATGGACCTCATTGGTTTGATTATTCCGAGGTTGATAAAAATACGAAATGGCGGGATTTGTCAGGTAACTATACACGCTATGGTAATGTATTGCCTCTCCTTACTGAGTCAGATAACAAATATATTATTTCCAATGCAGGAGATGAAACCTCGATTGAGTTTGATGCCAAAGGATTACCGGAATTAAAAAAAGGATGGGGAAGAGATTTTCTTATCCATAGTGTGGGCTGGGTAAAGGATGGAGATATAAACACGGCACATGGCAATACTGTATTACCGCTTCCTTTTCATGGAATGACAAGTTATCCTCCCTCTGAGAAGGATACTTATCCGAATAATCCTGAACTTCAAAAATACCTTCGGGAATATAATACAAGAATTGTAACATCAGAGGATTATCGTAATGCAATTAAACAAAGAGACCCATAATGAGAGAGAAGTTTTCTGGTTTTTTTTATTGGCTTTTTCTGATGTGTATCCCGGTTGTGTTGTCAGCACAGAAAAATAGCGTCATTTTTAAAGATGTAACAAGGCAGGCCGGAATTGATTTTAAGTATACTATTGGTGATTATTCCTACGTGAATATCCTGGAAAGCAGCGGGTCGGGGATTACTGTGTTTGATTACAACAACGATCAGTTAATGGATCTTTACTTGATGAACGGGACTTATCTTGAAGGCATTTCTGATCCCGAAGGGAAGGTGTTTAAGAATATACACAACATGTTATATAAGAACAACGGTAACGGAACTTTTTCAGAGGTTTCTGAGATTGCCGGGGTGGATGATCGCAACTGGAGTATGGCTGCCGGTGCAATTGATTATGACAAGGATGGCGATCAGGATCTATATTTATTGAATTATGGTCCCAATGTTTTTTATCGCAACAATAGCAACGGTACCTTTACTGACATTACAAATTCCCTGGGACTCAGGGGACCGGATAAATTAAACGGATTTACAAAATGGAGTGTGGGGGTTGCATTCTGGGATTATAATCTGGACGGGAGACTGGATGCGATGGTGGGCAACTTTCTGGCCTTTGACCCGGCTTATGTTTCGTCTGCGACACCAGGTATGATGCCTCATCCTTCTGAATACAAGGGTCAGGCGTCGATGCTGTATGAGCAGCAACCAGACGGAAAATTTGTTGATGTTACCCGGAAAAGCGGTCTTTATTTTCCTGACTCAAAATGTATGGGATTGACCGTATTTGATTACGATGAGGATGGCTATCTGGATATCTTTCAGGCCAATGATCATCAGTTGAATTTTCTGTTCAGAAATGATGACGGGGTATTTAAGGAAGTTGGAGTGGCAAGCGGTGTGGCAGCGAACAGTAGGGGAAACCCAACTGGTTCAATGCATGGGTCAATCGGTGATATTGATGGTGATGGATTGATTGATATGCTCGTTACGGATCTTGAATACGGAGCCCTTTACCGCAATGTTGGGAATGGTGTTTTTGTGGATATAACAGAGACAAGTGGTATTGCCGGACCTATGGCCGGTAAAGGCAGCTGGGGGGCTGCACTATTTGATTATGATAATGATGGTGATCTTGATGTATTGGCCGCAAATGGAACAGCAGAAGAACTTGTTCTGCAATATCCATTGTTGCTGGAGAATGACGGGAAAGGACATTTTAAGAATGTCGGACAGGAGCACGGTGCCTATTTTTCAACCAAACGCTCCGGCCGGGGTTTAGCTATCTGGGATTTTGATAATGACGGTGACCTGGATATTATTGTTTCTCATGTTGACATGCAGGCAACTGCCGCATTGCTCAGAAATGACGGAGGCAACACCAACCATTGGCTGGGATTGACACTGAAAGGGAAAGACGGGCCTATTTCAGCAATAGGAGCTAAAGTAACTGTAACAGCTGGGGGGAAGAAACAGGTTCTGGTCAATCAATGGGCAACAAGCTACCTCTCTAACAATGATCCCCGTCTTCATATCGGACTGGGCCAGCAAAAGCAGATCGACCTGCTTGAGATAACCTGGTCAGATAGGGAAAAAGAGGTTTATAAGAACATTGCCTCCGATCGTTATCTCACCATTTTACAGGGTAAAGGAATAATAACAAAATAATAGTTGATAACAGTATAAAAACCAAGAATATGAATAGTCTATATGTAAGTAATGTAGTGGATCTCACCAATCCAGAGAAGAATGTCATTTATAATATGACGCACGAAGAAGCTGTTAATATTGTCAGATCAGGGGATGTTGAAGCTGTTCGCAAGATTGACGGACAGTTTTCTCTTATTTCTGTTGACGGCAAAACCATTCGAATGGCAAGATCAATTGGTCGTCCGATCCGTTATTTTATTGCAAAACGTCCAGCCGGTCCCAACCTGATTATTGCTGAACGTATTGATGCCATCTATGATTATCTTAAAAAGGAAGGCCTTGATGACCAGTTCCATCCCTCCTATACAAGGATGGCTCCGGCCCACTATATTACAAAAATTGAACTGTTAGGTTGTCCTGATCCAAATCCTGTTTATAATCGGTTTTTCACTCCTGAACGCAACAAATTTTCCCATGATAATCCGGCACGAATAGGTGAAAATTATATCGGGGTATTGTACAAGGAAATAAAAAAGTGGTTGCAGTTCCGTGCAAAAACAGGCCCTGTCGGGGTTACTTTTTCTGCCGGAATTGACAGTGGTTCGGTTTTCTTACTTACATATCATGCTCTGAAAGAACTTGGCGAAAGTCCATCCAGACTAAAAGCCTTTACACTTTCGATTGACGGAGACGGGGCTGATTTAATCCAGGCCAGGAAATTTCTGGAAGCACTGAATCTGGAATTATTTCTGGAACCCATTGAAATGGATTATTCAGCATTGGATTGGAAGAAGGCTGTAAAAGTTGTCGAAGACTATAAACCTCTTGATATACAATCAGCAACAATGAATTTGTCACTTCTGCAGGGAATCCGGTCGCGTTATCCCGATTGGAAATACATATTTGATGGAGATGGTGGTGATGAAAACTTAAAAGATTATCCGATTGAAGAAAATCCTGAGTTGACAATACGCAGTGTCCTCAATAACATGATGCTTTATCATGAAGGCTGGGGAGTAGAATCAATAAAACATTCATTGACATATTCCGGAGGATTAAGCAGAGGATATATGCGTACATATGCTCCTGGAGATTGGCTGGGCTTTGAAGTGTTTAGTCCCTATACATTGCCCAATGTGATCGAAATTTCTGAGGGTATTCCTTATATTGATATGACTAATTGGGATCATCAGAAGCTTTATGATCTGAAGGGACAAATAGTTTCTCATGGAATTAAGGCCATTACAGGAATGGAGATGCCGGTTTTCCCGAAAAGACGCTTTCAGCATGGTGCAGCCTCTCCCAAGGCCTTTAGCAGACATTTTCCTGTGAGAGATATAGCTTACCGGAAGGAGTTTCTTTCAATATATGAGTAAAAATCCTGATCTCGTGCTCAATGACCGGTGGATAGTGTCCAACCGGGGAAGGAAAAATTCTGTTGATCCCCAAAAGCCCTATGCATGGCTGGTTGAAAAAGAACGCATCATTTCGGGAGAAATTGAAGATATTGCTATCATTTTTCTGACGAATCGGGAATGCCCTTTTCGTTGTCTGATGTGTGATCTGTGGAAAAACACGACCGATGAATCTGTCCCGGCTGGTGCTATCCCAAACCAGATTGAATGGGCTTTGAATCATTTGCCTGATGTTAAACATCTGAAACTCTATAATAGTGGAAGTTTCTTTGATGGAAGGGCTATCCCTGAAGAAGACTATAAAAGAATTGCATCATTGTTAAATAGTTTCGAAACAGTTATCGTTGAAAGTCATCCCAGGCTGATCAATGAAAAATGCCTGATTTTCAGGGACATGCTTAAACCTGATTTACAAATTGCACTTGGACTGGAAACTGTCCATCCTGAGATATTCAGGAAACTCAATAAGCAAATGACCCTTGAGGATTTCAGGAATTCGGTCAGCTATCTTACACAATATGGAATCCTGTCAAGGGCATTTGTTCTACTCAGGCCTCCCTTCCTCTCGGAATCCGAAGGAATATATTGGGCGGAACGGTCACTCGACTTTGCCTTCAGTACTGGTGTTGAATGCTGTACGGTTATTCCTGTAAGGGCAGGCAACGGAGCAATGGATATATTATTGGAAAAAGGCGACTTTAATCCGCCAGATATCCACTCCCTGGAAATAGTTTTGGAATATGGTATTGGACTAAATGC
The DNA here is from genome assembly GCA_030692905.1 of Bacteroidales bacterium. Classification (GTDB taxonomy): domain Bacteria; phylum Bacteroidota; class Bacteroidia; order Bacteroidales; family VadinHA17; genus LD21. The sequence goes on along the minus strand of JAUYBT010000254.1, from coordinate 1,087 downwards.
AGGTCGAGTATTTGCCGATGTATGGGATTTAGGCCTGTTTTCCAGCTGCAGAAAATGTATTGATCAGAGAACCAATCGGTTAATAGCAATGAACCTGAATCAGAAAATAATTAGTCGGGATAAATGTACATGCGATTCCTAAATATCCCGGAACCATCCCGTGATTAAATAATTCCTCCGAAAAATTAAATAGTAACTGTTTATTTCTTCTTACCTGATTCTGCAACCGCTATTTTAGAATCTGCCGTGCCATAATATAGTAGCCATTTATTTTTGAAAAAAGCTAATCCCTCAACAAAACAAACATTATTCACCTGGCTTGTTATTTCAAATGGCTGATCGGGAGTGATAAAGCATTTATCCATTCTATATAACACTTTTGCCGGATCATTTTTATCAGTTATTATTTGCCCGGCAGCATAGGTCCCTGCCGTCAAATTTTTATCGCCTTTTGATGGACTGTTTTTACTATTATAAATAAAAAGAATTCCTTGTTTTGTCATAATTGCCGGAGGACCTGGTTCTACTAATTCACTATCAAACTTGCCGTTTCTGGTTGAAAACAAAATCTGAAATGACTTCGTGTAGTTTCTCATAGTATCTATTTGCTGCTTATCTGGATCCTTTTCCAGCAAAGGAGTCCAATCAATAAGATTTTTTGAGGTAGCCATATATATGTTTGACTCTCCCCAGTACATCCAGTATTCCCCATTAATTTTTGTTGCAATAAGTTTTCCTTTTTCCTCACTACAAACAACAGATCCCGATTTGGACCACATATTTACATACTCATTGCCAGCTTTTTGAAATACTGATCCATACTTAGTCCAATTCCTTAAATCTTCCGATGTTGCAATAAATAAACGTGCTTTATCGCCATCATAAGCTGTGTAGGTCATATAATAGGTTCCATTAATATCTTCAACTATACGTGGATCTTCGCAACCACCTTCCCATTCATACTCCAGATACTTATCTTCAGCGGGGAAAAGAACCGGTTTATCCTGTCGAATAAAATGATATCCATCAAGACTATAAGCCAGCCCAATCCGGGACGTGCCATTGTATTTCCCAATTATATCTTCAG
>JAUYBT010000153.1 GCA_030692905.1 Bacteroidales bacterium | reverse complement strand
ACCATCCTTTTAAAATCCTCAATTCCGAATTTTTCCTTCTAATCCAGCAGCTGCCTTATCCTGCGAATCCTGAAAGGAGGGTAAAAGCGGACTGAAATATAATAAGGGTAGTCGTTGCTGACAGTTTTGTTGTTGGCAGAGGAAATATATCCATTTTCAGGATTATAGCTTGATGGGAGCTGATCAAAAGGCACATACCCTTTCCAGTCAAATTCATCGGTATCACCATTTCTGATAAATGAACCATAGCCTTTCCGGACAGGTATTCCTCCACCTGTATTCAGGCCGATATTCCCCTCGACATCAGCATAGGCAAATTTCTGTCTTATAGACCTGAAAAAACTTATAGCTGTTCTGATCTCATCCCAATTTGAAGCTCTGATACTTTTATAAGCTCCTTTTAACTCATCACTCTGATCATAGCCCGACCATCTCATGCTCAAATTGGCATCATTAATCCCTCTGAATTCTGAAACTACGGGCCCCCTGTGGGTAAAACTGATCTTAAGGGTATCCGCCTTACCTCCTTTTATTTTTATAATCTCTTCCCTCACTACCATGTTCTTCCATCCATTATTGAAATAATACTGGTTTTCGTTGTCAGGATTTATTTTTTCAGTAAAAAGATCTATGTCATCGACCATCAGGTTTGCCAGTCCCCAGGCAATTTTTTCATTATGCCCCGCAACAATAAAAGGTTCTCCCGGAACAGCAACACCGGTTACATTAAGTTTCCCCGGTATTACCTGATGCATCTGAATCCATATACCCGGAGCATTGAGTCCAAGATGCATGTCATTTGAAAAAAGAGGTTTACCGGTTTCAGTTCTTTTTCCACTGACAGCCCAGTTGTTACTTCCTGAAAATGCAACTATCCCTAATGCTTCTAATTTTTCTGTTGAAGAAATAAAGTCCTGAGCATCTTTAAGTGCTGTATCACTGAGTTTGAAATCGGGAAAAGCAGTTGTGGTTACCGCCTTGTTGTCAGGAATTAAAGAACTAGCCCTTTTATATCCAAATTTCTGAAAAAGTCTGTAATTGAAAATATCGGCAGATAAATTCCCCGAAGCAAGATCCCAACCCATATAACCGATAATATTAACCATGTCTTCAAGTTTCCATGGGTCAGGTTTGTAACCAAGTATCCTGAACTCGGGAGGAAGTTTTTTGCCTGTAACAGAAATATAAGCATTTACACCATCTGCATAAGCCTTCAAACATTTCAGTGTTGAAGTATCCTCGTTACTGAGAATTATTTTTGATTTTGTTGTCATATCGAGACTACGCAAGAACAAATCGGTCTTAACATATGTCTCTCCGAATATTTCAGATAATCGTCCTGTAGTTGCACGGCGGATAAGATCCATCTGCCAGAGCCTTTCCTGCGCCATCACATAACCTGTGGAAAGGTAGAGGTCGTGCTCATTGGCGGCATAAATATGAGGCATCCCTCTTTCATCTCTGTAAACAGTAACATCAGAACCAAGTCCTTGTACGACCAGATCACCTTTATACTGAGGTATGGCTCCGCGCTTTATTCCGGAAACTATTACCAAGCCAACAATCACAACAACTATTACCACTGCAAGTAATGAGATTAAAATGGTTTTTAATGCCTTCATTTTGTTACTGATTAAATTTGTTACAATTTACAATTTTCCTGAAAATATTAATATTTATCACAACAATAATAGGGTAAAATATCAACTTAATGGTCATAGTGTTGAAATGAGAAGAATACGGTATTCGAAAACTAAATGAAGAGTATTATTAACTTAAATAAATCAATGCCATGAAAACTATTAAACACATTTCTCTTATTGCAGCAGTGCTTCTGTTGGCCTTCACTGCCCAGAATGCATCTGCCGGGAATATTTTCAGCAAAAAGAAAAACGATCAGCAGAATTTTATCACAATTAAAGGAAAAGTCGTTGATGCTGAAAATGGAACGCCTCTGGTGTTTGCAACAGTTGCCGTAAAGGAATCCAATGTCGCAATTGTAACAAACATAGATGGAGAATTCACTCTTAAAATCGGGGAACCTGTAACTGCAAAAAATCTTGAAATCTCTTTTCTGGGATATAAAAATAAGACTATCCTGATTAGTGACATGAAGGATAATGGTTACAAAAATGTTATTTCGCTGGAATCTGCGCCCATTCCTATCAAAGAGATTATTGTAAAGCCTCTGGATCCTGTTGATATCGTCAAAAAAGCTATCAATAACATAGGAAAAAACTATGCGGAGGTACCAAACCTTATGACAGCATTCTACAGAGAGACTATCAGAAAGAACCGCACCTATGTATCTATTGGAGAAGCTGTTGTTGAGATATTCAAAGCACCATATGCCAATGATATCCGCTTTGACGGCGCCAGGATATATAAAGGAAGAAAAAGCTCTGATGTTGAAAAAATGGACACAGTATTGTTTAAACTTCAGGGGGGACCGGTAAGCGTTTTGCAGCTTGATATTGCTAAAAACTCCGAATCCGTTCTGACTAATGAAGCAATGGAGTATTACAACTATTCTCTTACAAGTGTTATTGAAATCGATAACAAACCTCATTATGTTATTGACTTCATTCAGAAACCCTCGGTAGACATGCCGTTGTTTATGGGTAGCCTGTATATTGAAATTGATTCATATGCCATTACTGAGGTGGAGTTTGGATTTAACCTTTCAGACAAAGAAGCAGCAAAATCAATTTTTATCAGGAAAAAGCCGCTTGGAATGGAAGTAACTCCGGAAGTTGCAACATACAGGACCAAATACCGTGAACAGGATGGTAAATGGTATTTTGCCTACTCAAGGGCTGAAGTCAGATTTAAGGTTGACTGGAAGAAAAAACTCTTCAACACTTATTATACTACCATGTCAGAAATAGCCGTAACTGACCGTACTGACCAGGAAGTTATTAAATTTGCAGGGAAAGATAAGATCAGGTACACGGATGTGTTTTCTGAAAAAGTAAGTTCATTTACTGATCCGGAATTCTGGGGAGAATATAACGTAATTGAACCCGACCAGAGTATTGAATCAGCAATTCGCAGACTTAGCAGAAAGCTTAAATTCAGCGACAGGGAAGAGAATAAATAAACAAGGTTAGATCTATGATCAGGGATACTGAGATAATCTGGAGGATCAGACAAGGCGATGTGGGACAGTTTGAGTCGCTTTTCAGATCCTCTTATGTTTCTCTGGTACGATATGCCAAGACTCTGATAAAAGATCACGATACTGCTGAAGAAATAGTACAGGATTTGTTTTTCAGACTCTGGAATGATAGGGAAAAAATGAAGATTGAAAGTTCTTTAAATGGTTATCTCTTCAGGTCGGTTCACAACAGATGCCTGCATTACATCGAGCATAACAGGGTTGTTGCACGACATGCTGAAGAGATGTCATACCGGCAGACAGACACTCAGGAGAATCCTTCAGATATCCTTCATTACAAGGAGCTTCAGGCAAGAATAGTCAGGATACTGGAAAGACTACCCGAAAGATGCGGGAAGATTTTTTACATGAGCCGGTTTGAAGGGCTTAAATATTCCGAGATTGCCGAAAAATTGTCTGTCTCGGTAAAAACAGTTGAATCGAATATGGGCAGAGCCCTTAAAGAATTCCGGAAAGAATTAACAGAATAATGAAAAAGATGAATAAAACAGAGAGATTTACTGATAAAGAGTGGGAGGAACTTGCCTCCCTCCTTTCAGATGAAAAGAGTGAAGAGACAGATCTCCTCAGCCGGTTTATGGTTGAAGACACCTATAATACCGGAAAACAATGGAAAGAGTTAAGGGATATGAGTAGTGAAAAGGAAATAAATGTTGACAAAGCCTGGAATAGTGTTTATTCAAGGTTGAATGAGAATAAACTCAAACCAAACAATGGTCCCGTCAGGATCAGTTTTATGAGAAGTACCTTTATGAGAGTTGCAGCTGCGGCTGTTATTTTATTAACACTCGGGACAACAACGGTTTACCTGAATTATACCGGCACCTTCAGTAAAAAAATCACTGTAGCTACCGGTAATGATCAAAAGAATCTCCTTATTGCACTTCCCGATGGAAGTAAAATATTTCTGAACCGCAATACTGAATTCATCTACCGTGCAAATTTCGGAAAACACAGAAGAGACGTAAGACTTACGGGAGAAGCCTTCTTTGAGATATCCGCTGATGCTCCAAAACAATTTATTATAGATGCCGGTAATGCTAAGGTAAAAGTTGTCGGAACATCATTCAATGTCATTACAAAAAATTCTGAATCTGCAGTTGAGGTCTATGTAAAAACGGGGAAAGTGATGCTTTCCGATAATTCAGGATCACAATCCGTGCTTCTCGATCCCGGATTTGTGGGAACACTGGATTCAAAAATATCAGGAAAAACGCTGAATAGTAATCCAAACTACCTTTCATGGAACACTGATACCCTTGTTTACAATGGTCAAAAGCTTGACATTGTATTCAACGATCTTAAAAGAGTTTATAATATGGATATTGTTGCCGACGATCCGGAGATACTCGAAAATACATGGACAATCCCGATTGATAATCTATCTCAGGAAAAAATAATTCGTTTAATTTGTGCTAGCTTTATCCTGAGTTACACAAAAGATGGCAGCGTTTACCATCTTGCAAAAAAATAGCTCACACGCTGAAAAATGTTGTCGCTCAATGGCTTTATATTTATAAGATTCCCGGCCATTGCATTGTTTATTCTACTGCTCCTGCCACAGAAAGCAGATTGCCAGGTAAGCATTCTTGATTCTACATTTACCTTCAGGGCAGGTTCAGTAAAAACAGGCAATGCTCTTGACATTATAAGCAGGCAAACCGGGTATAATTTTACATACGACAGCCGCCTTATTGATACAGAGAAGAAAACAGAGATGACTTTCAGGAATGTAAAACTGGGAGTGATTCTCGATAGTATCCTGCTTAACGATTCCCTTGTTTTTTCAGTAATAGATAAATATATCATTATTTCGCGTGCGGAGAAACCTTCTTCACCACCGGCAGATTCATTATTTCCGGGAATAGTAAATTATATTACCGGAATTATTGTTGATGATGAGACTCTCGAACCCCTGCCATTTGCCACAATAGCATTGAAGAATAAGGGAAGAGGCACTGTCTCGAATAATAACGGGGAATTCGGATTAAAAATCAATTCCGAACTCGTCAATGACACTCTTTCTGTTTCATATCTCGGATATTTTGGAAGAGAAATGGCTGTGAAGCAAGCCCTTGGTAATAACTTCACAATTTCGATGAAAAGAGAATTCATTTCCATCCCTGAGATCATAATCAGAAATCAGATTCCGCAGGAGATCATTTCCAGGGCACGGTTGGCAATACCTCACAATTATGGTAACACTCCTGCTTTAATGACAGGTTTTTACAGAGAAGGCGTTTTGAAAAAATCTGAACTTCAGACCTATTCTGAAGCAATATTGCAAATCTATAAAAGTTCATATTCCGGCTTTCTTCTCGGTGATCAGATTAAAGTTTATAAAAGCAGGAAAATTGAAAACACTGACCTTAGCGACACTCTGGCAGTCAGACTTAAGGCCGGACTGAGCACATGTCTGGAACTTGACGGGGCAAAAAACATTTTCGATTTCCTCACCAGGGAAAGCATTCCTGATTACAGTTACAGGATGACAGATATAGTTACTTATGATGATGAGGCAGCTTACTCAATTGAGTTTGAGCAGCGCGAAAATGTTGATATGCCACTTTATAAAGGAATAATATATATAAATACTGTTGACTACGGTATTCTTCATGCTGAATTTGAACTCAATCAGTCATTAATCCATAAGATGAAGGATTCATTTGTTTCGAATTCGTCACGTGGATTTAATACCTGGCCTGTTTTGGTAAAGTATTCCGTCAGTTACCGGAAAGTGAATGACAGATATTTTTTAAGCCATGTCAGGGGCGACCTTGTATTTTCCTCAAATCAGAAGAAAAAACTCTTCAATACCCAGTTCAGGGTTTTCTTTGAACTGGCAATTACTGAAATTGATTTAAAAAATGTTGCACGGTTTGAGAGGGAAGAACTTGCCCCTATTCATTCAATATTCTCAAAGACTATAACCAATTACGATCCTCTGTTCTGGGGAAATCAGGACTTTCTCCGGCCTGAAGACAACTTGCTCCAGGCTCTTAAGAACATGAATGTGAGGCTGCAGGAATTCTCAAAATAGATCCCTAATACTTATCAATAAGCTGATATAGCACAGTCAGATCCGGTGTAAGAACGATCTCGGTCCTTCTGTTTTTCTGCCGGGCATCTGCGGTATTACGGTCATCAACAGGCAAATATTCACTTCTTCCTGATGCAGTTAACCGTTTGGCATTTATCTTTGATCCTTCGAGCAGCACCCTTACAACTGTGGTTGCCCTTTTAACACTCAAATCCCAGTTTCCCTCCAGCTGTCCGCTTCCCGGATTATATGGAACATTATCGGTATGCCCTTCGATTGTAATCTGAATATCAGGATTTTTCTCCAGCACTTCTGCCAGTTTCTTAAGGGCATTTTTTCCGTTGTCATCAATATCCCAGCTACCCGATTTAAACAGTAATTTTTCATCCAGAGAGACATATACCTTACTATTCTTCATCGTGACAGTCAGTCCGTTGTTTTCAAATCCCAGAAGAGCTTCTGATACTTTATTCTTCAGATCCTGAACAATTTTTTTCTGCGCATCAAGTATCTTTTCAAGTTCAGCCATCCTTGCGTTCCTTTTTTCAAGTTCGAAGGTAAGTTCATCAAGCGACGCTTTTTTGGTATCAAGGGTCTGTTCAAGCTTACGAAGAAGATCTTCCTTCTTCTGAAGGTTTTCCTGGGCTGCCTGTAGTTCTGTAAGCAGCTTTTGGGTCTCCTTAACATTTCCCTTTATAAGATCTTCCTGTGCATTTTGCAATTCGCTGTACCTGGCTGAGATTTTATTATAATCTTCAACAGCTTTATCTCGCGCACTCTGTACAGTTGTAATATCCTGCTTCACAGTACCCATTTCCTTTTCAATAGTAGCAAGCTTTGCTTCAAGCTCTTTGTTTGCCATTTCCAGTCCGATGTTGTCGGTCTTGAAAGCATCTCTTTCATTCATGAATTGCTTGCTTGTATCCTGCAAACTACGGAACTTCTTGCTGGAAACACACGATACAGAAAACATTACTATAGCGATAATTCCCAAAATGTAAACAATTGATTTATTCATGGTCTCAATTTGATTTATAATATAACACCTGATTGCTTAAAAAATTGTTATCTGAAGGGTGAATTCCGAAACAAAAATAAGAAAATCCCGGGTAAGCTTCATCAAACACCCGGGAATAATAATTGTTATATTTGCTGATTATTTTTTTCAACCATTTCCTGATGGACAAGGAAAAGAACTTACTCTTTAAAATATCAACTCCTGAAGATCTCAGGAAGCTCGATCCGTCCGACCTTATTCAGGTCAGTTCGGAACTCCGTCAATTCATTATTGATGTCGTTTGCAACAACCCCGGACATTTCGGAGCCAGCCTTGGTGTTGTTGAACTGACAGTTGCTCTCCATTACGTGTTTAATACACCTTACGATAAGATCATCTGGGATGTTGGGCACCAGGCCTATGGTCACAAGATTCTTACCGGAAGACGCGAAAACTTTTCCACAAACAGAAAATATAAAGGGATAAGCGGTTTCCCGAAAATGGCTGAAAGTGAGTATGACGCGTTTGGAACAGGCCATTCATCCACATCTATATCAGCAGCCCTGGGCATGGCTTTTGCTGCCCGGAGTAAAGGAGAAAACAGGCATATTGTTGCGGTTATCGGCGATGGGGCCATGACGGCAGGTCAGGCTTTCGAAGGTCTCAATAATGCAGGAAGCGGAAAGTCAGATATCCTTGTGATACTTAACGATAACAATATAGCGATCGATGCCAACGTAGGTGCTTTGAAGGAATATCTGCTGGACATTACAACCAGTAAAACATATAACAGGTTCAAGGACAAGGTCTGGAATATGCTCGGAAAATTTGGGAAATTCGGACCAAATGCACGGACACTTGCTGCCCAACTTGAAGCAGGACTCAAAAGCACCATCCTCGACAGAAGCAATCTTTTTGAAGGGCTGAATTTCAGGTATTTTGGACCGATTGACGGGCATGATGTCCTGCACATGACCAAAGTACTTGAAGACCTGAAGAGGATCCCCGGACCAAAACTTCTTCATTGCGTTACGATTAAAGGCAAAGGTTTTAAGCAGGCTGAAGAAAACCAGACTACCTTCCATGCTCCCGGAAAGTTCGACAAGGAAACAGGAGAGATAATCGATACTTCAAAAGGCGATACAATACTTACTTATCAGGAGGTTTTCGGAAGAACAATTCTTGAGCTTGCAAAGTTGAATAATAAGATAACAGGTATCACTCCGGCAATGCCGACAGGCAGCTGTTTATCCATTATGATGAATGAGATGCCCGAAAGAACATTCGATGTCGGCATAGCAGAACAACACGCTGTCACATTCTCTGCCGGTCTTGCTACACAGGGTATGATACCATATTGCAATATCTATTCATCGTTCATCCAGAGGGCATATGACCAGATAATACACGATGTTGCCCTGCAAAATCTTCATGTGGTGTTCTGTGTTGACAGAGGGGGACTTGTCGGTGCCGATGGTGCAACACACCATGGGTTTTTCGACATGGCATTTATGCGCAGTATCCCTAATATGATTGTCACTGCTCCTATGGATGAAATTGAACTTAGAAATCTGATGTATACAGCTCAGCTTGAGAAAAACAGATCTCCGTTCTCAATCCGTTATCCAAGAGGGCGTGGTATGTTTACTGACTGGAAAAAGCCATTTCAGGAGATAGAAATCGGAAAATCACGTCAGATAAGTGAAGGTAATGAGCTTGCAGTTTTAACTATGGGTCATCCCGGCAATGCTGTTGCTTCTGTTGTCAGAAAACTTACTAAAGAAAACAGATCAATTGCCCACTACGACATGAGGTTCGTTACTCCTCTTGATAAGAATGTACTCCATACAGTTTTCAAAAATTTCACCCATATAATTACTGTTGAAGACGGAGTTCTTAAAGGAGGATTCGGAAGCGCAATAATCGAGTTCATGTCTGACAACGGATACAGTTCAGAAGTAAGACGGCTCGGTATTCCCGATTATTTTGTGGAACACGGAACACAGGAAGAACTGTACAGGGAGTGTGGATTTGATGCGGAAGGTATTGAAATTGCGATAAGGGAGATGCTTGTGAGAAAAGAAGACAAAAGACAAAAGTGAAAAGACAAAAGTTTAAAGATAAAAGTTTAAAATTTTTTCTATTTTCGCAGTCCTATCTTAATAAGCCCGGATGGCGGAATTGGTAGACGCGCTGGTCTCAAACACCAGTGGCAGCAATGCTGTGCCGGTTCGATCCCGGCTCCGGGTACTTTTTAAAACAAATAAAGCCTTGACATACAA
>JAUYBT010000022.1 GCA_030692905.1 Bacteroidales bacterium | reverse complement strand
GACTACCTTAATGTTTTCCTTGGGAGGATTGGCGCTTATATGATTAACAATAAACTTGGCGACGGCTCCGGGGCAGGAGAGATGGCTGTTATCTCATCACAGAACTGGGTGACAGGCCTATCCGCTGAGAATCCATGGCGAACAAAACTTATTGCAGCAAGTTTGAGAAATTACAACCAGCTGGAACTCCTGGCTGGAACAGATGTTTATACCATGCCTCCAAAAGTAGCAGCTGCCGGAAGAAAAGAGTTAAGTGGAAAATTCACTTCCCGTACTCATGAAAACTATGACGTAAGTCTCTACGATTCAGCAAAAGGGGTTCATATTGAAAAATTCTGGGAAGTTGATAACAACGTACTTAGTCTTGCAGAAAGACTCGCCTCTAAAGTGCCTTCCACTGGTTCCGAACTGATTCACATAGCTCATGAAGAAGGTTGCGAAGATATGTTCCCTTCACTGACAAAAGAGGAGAAAAGTTTCATCGCTTCCGACGGAAAAATACCAGTACATTCAAGATGGGAGAAAAAGATAAGCGAAGGTAAGATTGCTCCCGACACATTGCTTACACTGGCCGGGCTGGCATCGTTTACTGCTGATCAGGAGATGCTCGATCAAAGAATCAGGAGTATTATTGAATAGTTCAGACTGACCGCTGCCTTACCATCTCATACAGAAGAATACCAGCTGCCACTGAAACATTCAGAGAACCAATTGTGCCGGTCATCGGAATCTTAATCTGGTGATCGGACAGTGCTATAAGTTCACGGCTGATCCCTTTATCTTCTGAACCAAGTATCAATACGGAAGGACCTGTTAATGGAGTTTCTGAAGCTATTTTACCCGATTTTTCTGCAGCACAAAATACCTTGAGCCCCGATTCTTTCAGATACTCAATGGCCCTGACAATACTTTTTTCCCTGCAAACCGGAAACGAATGCAAAGCCCCTGCAGATGTTTTAACTGCATCGGCCGTTATCCTGGCTGACCCTTTTTCGGGGATTATTATTGCATGGGCTCCAAGACATTCTGCTGTACGTACTATTGCACCAAAGTTCCTTACATCCGAAACACCATCCAGGGCAATTATCAAAGGATCTTCCCCCTTTTCGAAAACCATTGGAAGAAGGTTGGCAATATATTGATATTCAATTACAGACAACCATGCCAATACCCCCTGGTGATTTTTCTTCGTCACCAGTTCAATTCTCTCAACAGGTACTATCTGGTAAACAATATTATGAGTTTTAACTTCGGTCATAAGCTCATGATAAAGAGCACCCTGAAGACCTTGCTTTACCAGCAGCCTGTCGATCTGTTTTCCTGCTTTAATAGCCTCAATCACAGCTCTTAATCCAAAAATGCAATCTGTTTCTTTCTGCATATCTTTTTTTAATTTTTTAATCCTTTAAATAATGAGTGCCTAAAGTGCTTAAAGTATTTAGAGTTATTATCAATTAGTCAAATTTCATCTTTTTTAACTTTAAGTACTCCAAACTTTAGCTCACTTTAAGTACTTCTTAATACTAAATATCTTCCGGATTATCGAGACGGAAAACAATTCCTTTTCTCCAGATGGAAACAGCCTGATCCCAGTATGTGACAAGAGTTTCGCTACGGCTCAGGTAATAGTCATTATCGGAAAAGAGATTTTCTTTCTTTTTGAAATTAAAGAAAAGATACTCTTCACTGACCCTGTATCTTCCACCCCAGGAGGATTTGATCACAGGCTTCCTGTAACCCCATCTCTCTCCTTCGGATGTTTTATAAACTTTGTCAGGTGGTCCGTAAATTATATAGATCATTCCCCTCTCGCTCCTCCACCCTTCTTTGTATGATGTGAAATAATAGTTCGAATAAAGTACCCGGGTATAGTATATCCTTATGAGTTCCCGTGCTTTGTCAACATTCCCTCCGCAATTAATCCAGAAATCGTCAATAGCTGCCTTCGGTTTTACGGCAGACCTTAAAGTAGCAACTTCAACCTGGGATGCAAGGTAGACAAGAGGCTCAATCATAACTTCAGGGGTAGCCATGGCCGGATAGGAAACACCCAGATTTAAAAAGGTGAATCCCTCTTTGATATTCCTTCCTGCAGAACAAAGATAGATGCCTTCCCTCGGGAACATCATTGGCATTGTATCAGAATAAGGTATCGCGACAACCTGCTCCGGTTCGTAGTCGAGAGTCTTCTCAGGCAGGAGCATCGATGGTGGATCAGGAACTTCCCGGAAGGGTTTGTAAAATGAAATGAAGAGGCTGTCAACAGGCCCCCTGGTATAAACAAGGTTGATATATTCGTTAACTCTCAGAACCGGGTTAAAAAGCTCATTTTTCTCAAAATGACCCTGAGCTCTGAAATTATATTTATTGTTGTACGACAGAGTATTAAAAGGTACAAAAGCCTGCACAACCTGAAGGCGGAGCCTGTCCAGAATTTTTATTTCAGCCAGGTATTCAATTCCCTTTTCAACTTTCAGAGGGACATTATAAACATATTCCGGTTTCCCTGTTTCTTTGACTATGCTGATATTATATACCGCGGTGTCAGCCAGGAGTTTTCCCTGACTGATATTAAAGAGTTTGACAGTAACGAGTACCATGGCTGTAGGAATGCCCTGAGGGTTTGCTTCAGAGAAAAAAAGATCATTAGCGAAGAACTTAACAGACAATACTGACAGCTCATCAGATTGATTAATAACATTATATCGAGGGCTGATTGGATTCTTTATGGGATTATATAGATAGGACAGATCTTTGGAGTCAACTGTTTGTTGAGTCGTTTTACAGGAACTGAAAGATGCAATAAACAGAGTAATGGTAAACAGTGAACAAATGGCCCTGGTGGAAATTCTATTCTTCATATCCAAAATTAATTATCTTATTTGATATTACCCTCTTTCCATGCTGATTCTCAACTGTTATTTCGTAAAAACTCTTCGACCTCCTGGCTATAAAGAGCCCATTTGTTCATCTCTTCGTTAAGTTGTTCCTTTAAATCCTGATATTTTTTATAATCAATTTCATGAGCTTCTGAAGAATTTCCCGGCTCCATGAATGCTTTGTCCACGGCCATAATTTCCGCTTCTATCTTCTCAATCACCGTCTCCGATTCCTCAAGTCTCTTCCTCAGCTTTCTCAGATTACGGTCAAACTCCTTCTTTTCAAGATATTTTTGCTTATTCGAGGAGACATTTACCTGTACGGTGTCATTTTTGGCTTTGTCTTTTCTCTCAATATCTTTCAGGTTTTCAATCTTTTTCTTTCTGAGGAAATCATAAATTCCACCGATATTTTCCTTTATCCTGTTATGTTTGAATTCAAATACCTTTCCAACTATTCCGTCCAGAAAATCCCTGTCATGCGATACCACAATTAATGTGCCATTGTATTTGATCAGGGCCTGTTTAAGAATATCTTTTGAACGCATATCGAGATGATTTGTGGGTTCATCAAGCACAAGAAGGTTACTTGGTTCCAGCAGCAGTTTTATCAGGGCGAGTCTCGACCGTTCGCCTCCGGAAAGAACTTTAACCTTTTTTTCAACATCATCTCCCCTGAAAAGAAATGCTCCGAGCATATCGCGAATCTTTGCTCTTATATCTCCTTTTGCTACATCATCGATTGTCTGAAGTACTGTTCTGTTCTCATCCAGCAGTTCATCCTGATTCTGGGCAAAATATCCGATTTTAACGTTATGTCCTAACTTCAGATTCCCAACATAATCAAGCTCTCCGGTAATGATCTTTGAAAGTGTGGTTTTTCCTTCTCCGTTACGGCCCACGAATGCAACTTTCTCTCCCCTCGAGATTTTGATATCAATCTTATTGAGGACATTTAACGATCCGTAATTTTTTGAGAGTTCTTCTGCTTCAACAACGACAGTGCCTGAACGGGGTGCAGGTGGAAATCTTAAGTTGATAGTGCTTTTATCTTCCTCATCAACCTCAAGCCTTTCAACTTTGTCGAGTTGTTTGATCTTCGACTGAACCTGTACGGCTTTTGTTGCCTTAGCCCTGAACCGTTCGATGAATTTTTCTGTATCTTCGATTTTCTTCTGTTGGTTCCTGAATGCAGCGATCTGCTGTTCTCTTCTTTCCTCTCTCAGCACAAGATATTTCGACCATGAGGCTTTGTAATCGTAAATTTTCCCCAGGGAGATCTCGATTGTCCTTCTGGTTACATTATCAAGAAATGCCCTGTCGTGCGAAACAAGCACCACTGCCCCGGGATAACCGGCAAGAAATGATTCCAGCCACTGGATAGACTCAATATCAAGGTGGTTCGTCGGTTCATCAAGAAGGAAGAGAGAAGGTTTTTTCAAAAGTATCTTGGCAAGCTCAATACGCATCCTCCAGCCACCGCTTAACTCTTTTGTTGATCTTTCAAAGTCTTTTCGTTCGAATCCCAGTCCAAGGAGGGTTTGCTCCGCTTCAGCCATATAGTTGGTTCCGCCAAGCATCCTGTACCTCTCTTCAACTACCGTCAGGTGATCGCAGAGTTTAAGATAATCGGACGACTCATAATCCTCTCTTCTGGCAATTTCAAAACTGCAATGTTCTATCTCCTCAGAAAGGCCGATAAGCTCAGAAAATGCCGTTATTGTTTCATTCATTACTGTTGTTGTATCATCCACCTTCATCTGCTGTGGGAGATACCCGATTGTAACGTCTTTTGACATGTCTATCTGACCTGAAGCAGCACTCTGAAGGCCTGAAATAATCTTAAGAAGAGTTGATTTGCCTGCACCGTTTTTCCCTGCCAGACCAATCCGGTCCTGGTCATTTATAAGGAAGGAGATATTTGTCAACAAGTCAAAACTGCCAAACGATACTGAAATATCCTGAACAGAAACCATAGAGTAAAATAAAATGTTTGCAAATATAGGAAAAGTATGTCCGAAGTCCGAAGTCCGAGGTCCGAAGTTTTTGTCTTCCGACTTCCGACTTCCAACTTCCGACTCTTATACCGTTAACACTGATTAGTTACAAAAAGTTATATTTGCAACAGGATTATAAGTTCAAATCAACCATTTCAGGGATTATCATAAATTCATGATATCATGAAGATTAACAGGTTCTTATTGAAGTTTTCAGTCATTATTTTAATCTTTTTCGCAGTCGTAACCTCCTGCACAAAGGATGATCATGGGCCAGTCTATTCATACTTTGTGTCAAAGGAGTTTTCTGTTACATATACAAAGACGTATATAACCAATCTGATTAATACTGTTTCCGGATCTTTTCCCGAAGTCAACAATCTTAAAACACTTGTAGCCGGTGATATTAATATTTACAGGATGGTTTATAAGACCACAGTTAACGGGCATCAGATTAACGCATCGGGGTTGGTTTGTGTTCCGGCAATTCCAGGGGATTATCCGGTTCTCTCTTTCCAGAATGGAACAAATACGGTCAATGCGTATGCCCCGAGTGAATTTGCGATTAACTATTCTTACCAGTTTGTTGAGATTATTGCCTCTATGGGATATATTGTGGTGATTGCCGATTATCCGGGATTTGGAGAATCTGCCCAGGTTACTCACCCTTACCTGGTTAAAGAACCCACTGTACAGTCGTTGATCGACATGCTGTATGCTGTTAAAGAACTTACCAATTCAGAACTTCCGGGTATAACATTAAAGAATGAATACTCTCTTCTGGGTTATTCACAGGGCGGCTGGGCCACTCTTGCTTTACATAAAGCACTTGAACTGGGTTATAAAGATGAATTTAATCTGAAGGGAAGTGCCTGTGGAGCCGGGCCTTACGATCTTTTTCTTCTTCTGCAGGGTATGGTAAATGTAACAACTTATCCAATGCCTGTTTATCTGGGCTATATTTTAAATGCTTATAAAGCGTACGATCAGTTTACCAATCCTGTTTCTGATATATTTAATGAGCCCTATGCCTCAAGGCTTAGTTCCTTATACACAGGTTTATTGACTTCAGATCAGATCAACAGTCAGCTTACATCTTCGATACCGGGGCTGATTACTCCGGATTTTTTATCCGGGTTTACTACTTCTCCAAAGTATGCTTCTGTCAGGGATGCTCTGAATAATAATAGTGTTTCAGCATGGCATAGTTATAAGCCTCTTTTATTGATTCACGGAGGAAAAGATACACAGGTGAATCCGGTCTCAACAGAAAATATGTACACTCAAATGATTCAGGCAGGAACATCTCCTGATTTATGTAAAAAGGTAATTGTTCCTGGTGTTGACCATGGTGATGGGGTGGTTCCCTGCATGGTTCAGGGTATTCTGTTCCTGATGAACCTGAATGATTCAAATTAAAAATAGGGGAAGCAGGTTTTAAAATATGTTTATAATAATTTGAAAGGTAAAATAAGTGAGAAGAAGAAAAGAGCTGCCTTTGTTGGAAAAGGTCAGGATAACTGACATCGGTGCCGAAGGGAATGCGATAGCAAGGGTAGATAACCTGGTTGTATTTGCGCCAATGCTCATACCGGGCGATGTCGTTGATATCCGGATTATAAAAAAAAGAAAAAAATATCTTGAAGGGAAAGTTGTTAAGTTTCATGAATACTCCGCTGACAGGATCGAACCCCGTTGCAGCCATTTCGGAGTTTGCGGAGGTTGCAAGTGGCAACATCTTCCATATCATCTTCAGCTTAAGTACAAGGAAAAACAAGTCAGGGATAATCTGACCAGAATTGGAAAGATTGAGTTGCCTGAAATTAATCCCATCATCGGATCGTCTGAAGAATTTATGTATAGAAATAAACTCGAATACACATTTTCCGATAAACGGTGGCTCACAAAAGAAGAGGTGGATTCGGGTCATCAATACGAAAAAGAAGATGCCCTGGGATTTCATATTCCCGGCCTGTTTGATAAAGTGATAGATATCAGTGAGTGTCATCTTCAGCCGGAGCCTTCCAATTCGATAAAAAATGGTGTCAGGGAATATGCCCGCAGGAATAATCTGCAATTTTTCGATCTCAGGGAACAAAAAGGGCTTCTCCGGAATCTGGTAATCCGAAACTCTCTGGAAGGCAAAGTAATGGTTATTGTGGTCTTCTTTCATGAAGATGTTGAGAAAAGAGAAGGGTTACTTGATTTTCTTGCTTCGGAATTCCCTCAGATCACCTCCCTGATGTATGTTATAAATTCTAAAAGAAATGACTCTCTGAATGATCAGAATCCAATTCTATACAAGGGTGACAATCATTTAGTTGAGGAGATGGATGGTTTGAAGTTCAGGATCGGGCCAAAATCATTTTATCAGACAAACACAAAGCAGGCTCTGGAGCTTTACCGCGTAGCAAAGGACTTTGCAGGACTGTCGGGAAAAGAAATAGTATATGATCTTTATACCGGAACAGGGACAATTGCAAATTTTATTGCAGGTTCAGTCAGCAAAGTAGTTGGTATTGAATATGTTGATGAAGCTGTAAAGGATGCTATTCTTAATTCAGAAATAAATAACATCCGGAATACTTTCTTCTTTGCAGGTGACATGAAAGATGTACTTTCTGAACAATTTTTAAAATCCAACGGGAAGCCTGATGTTATTATCACAGATCCTCCCAGAGCAGGAATGCATGAAGATGTAGTAAAGACAATAGTTGCAGCGGCTCCGGATAAAATTGTCTATGTCAGCTGTAACCCTTCTACGCAGGCACGTGATATCTTATTATTGTCAGAAGATTACAAAGTTGTCAGAGTCCAGCCGGTTGATATGTTTCCGCATACTCATCATGTTGAAAATGTTGTCCTTCTGAAAAGGAAACAGGTTTTGAAATAAAAAGATAATTAATTTTGCACTTTATACTTGTTTTCCTACTTTTGTCGCGCTCTGCAAGTCAGATCGACTCATCATGGAGAGATGGGTGAGTGGCTTAAACCAGCAGTTTGCTAAACTGCCGTATGGGTAACTGTACCGGGGGTTCGAATCCCCCTCTCTCCGCAAAGCTGAAAGCAGATAAAAGCAACGTTCTGTAAAATGATTGATTTACAGGACGTTTTTATTTTACCACCGTGTAACCTAATGCAGAATAAAGCATCTCCTAGGTGTCTTATTCGGTGGATATGAATTTTTGAATCCCAACTCCACCGAATGAATTATAATGCAGTGATATGCAGTGTTTTGCAGTTATTTTATTCTTAAGGATATAGTACCTTTATCACGAATTTTTTAACATAAATCGGTGGCGATGAAAACAGAAAAATCAACTTTCAGAATCTTATTCTATTTAAAAAGAACGAAAACCTTGAATAACGGTGAGTTAACGATTTTTATGAGAATCACTGTTGACGGTGAAAGAGCTGAAGTTTCAACGCATCAAAGCATTGAACTCAGCCTGTGGAATCAGGAAAGGGGGACTGTTAAGGGTGTCTCCAACTCATCAAAACAGGTGAACGACTACCTTGAGCACCTCAAACTAAAGGTGTACCGGTA
>JAUYBT010000010.1 GCA_030692905.1 Bacteroidales bacterium | reverse complement strand
TGCAAATATTTGTCGAGTGATGCACTCTCCCTGTTGGTTATGGACTTGGTAATCTTTAGTTGTCTCATTCTGCCTCCCCAAAAATTTTTTGCAAAGATATTGCTTTATTACGTAATAACAAAAATTATTCACTATTGTTGTGAGAAAGGGATTTATTTTTAAAAATCCCCTGTATTACAACAACTTATATAATTCAATGAATTAATTACCAAACTGTATAGTCAGGAAAGAACCATCAGATTGAACTAATGCAATAGATTTAAGGGTACTCCCATTGTTTGTAAATTGTCTGACATCTGATGGTTTTTTCACTTTTTTACCATTAACACTCAGGATAACATATCCTCTTTTAATTCCGTAATCCTTAAATTTTCCATCGTTAACTTCTGTCACTCTTACACCGTAATCAACATTTAATGACCTCATATCATCTGGTCCGAGTGTTTCAAACTTAGCACCATAGACTGCATTTTCTCCCATTCCAGCTGTAACAACACCTGTATTTCCTGCTACATTCTTCATAATAATTGGCACAGTAGTTTCCTTCCCGTTTCTTATATATGTTACAGTTGCTTTATCACCCGGACGACGTTTTCCGACCTGTTCCTGCAATTCAGAGGTTGTGCTGACATCGAGACCATCAAATTTTACTATCACATCATTCTCCTTCAGACCGGCTGCTTCAGCTGAACCGTCTTCGATAATCCCGGTAACCAGCACACCTTTAATTTGACTAAGTTTTTGTTTATCAGCATCATCTGATACAACATCTCTAATGTTCACGCCAATAAGAGCTCTTTGAACCTCTCCAAACTCCTTAAGATCGTCAACAACTTTTTTTACAATTGTCACAGGAATAGCAAACGAATTTCCGGCATAAGCACCATTAGGTGAAATAATTGCAGATGTGATACCAACAAGCAACCCTTTTGTATTGACGAGAGCTCCCCCGCTGTTTCCCATATTAAGTGCTGCATCAGTCTGAATGAATGACTCTATACGATAGGTACCATCTGGTAATGTAAAGCTTCTTCCCTTGGCACTTATAATCCCTGCCGTTACAGTAGAGGTAAGATTAAAAGGATTTCCTACCGCCAGTACCCATTCCCCGAGTCTTAACTGTTCAGAATTACCATATTTTATATATGGCAGATTGTCTGCTTTGATTTTAATAAGTGCGATATCGCTGCTTGGATCCCTCCCTATTACCTGGGCTGTGAAGGTTCTCTTATCATTTAATGTAACATCAACTGATTCAGCATTTTCAACAACATGGTTATTGGTAATAATGTAACCATCGCCTGAAATAATAACCCCTGAACCATAACCGCTGACCTCCCTGGGTCTGGAATAGCGGTCACCGTAAAACCACTCCATTATAGGATTATCGGGTTGTCCCATCATTGCTTTTGTATGTACGTGTACTACCCCATGAACAGTCTGTTCCGCAGCATAAGTAAAATCTATCTGTCCTTCTTGCATTTGCATCGATGTCAGAAACGCCTTTGCGCCCTGGACTTCAACACTTGAACTATCCTTTGAAATAACCACCGAGGGCTTTCCCATTATCCTGGTGTAAGCAAATAGAGCAATTGTTGCTCCTAAAAGAGCCATAAATAACCCTCCTAATAAATACTTTCCTTTCATAACTTTTCTTTTTTAATTTAACTGTCCTTTTGGGCATGCTTTATTATTCAATTTTCATGCCTTCACAAAAGATTCATATCTTTATAACCATTTTATCGTAATTATGTTTTACAAAGATCATGCATTTTTCGGATGATCTTCAATAATTTACAAAGATTTAACAACACTTTAACAATGATGATAACAGTATTTAACAAATATCAGGGAGCCGGTAATGACTTTATAATTATAGACAACCGGGAAGGCATTTTTAATCCGGGTGATTCCAACATTATTAATAAATTATGCGATCGCAGATTTGGTATTGGCGCTGATGGATTGATTCTCATTTCCGGAAGTCCTCAGTATGATTTTGAGATGAAGTATTTCAACTCCGATGGCTTTGAGGGCACCATGTGCGGGAATGGAGGCAGGTGTTCAGCAGACTTTGCTATAAGGGCAGGAATAGCAGGAAAGAAGCTTACCTTCAAGGCTGTTGACGGTGTGCACAAAGCAGTATCGGAGAAAGGTATCATCCGCCTGCAAATGAATGATGTAAAGGTACCCCAGCTTATTAATGGCAGTTATTTCATCAATACCGGATCACCACATTATGTCATTTTCAAAAAGGATGTAAAAGATATTGATGTCAATACAGAAGGTAAAAAAATCAGGTGGTCAGCGGAATTTGCACCCGGAGGAACCAATGTAAATTTCGTTGAATTGGAAAATAACGGGATTTATGTAAGAACCTTTGAGAGAGGTGTTGAAGAGGAAACCCTGTCGTGTGGTACAGGTGTCACAGCATCTGCCATTGCTTCAGCGCTTTCAGGACATTTTGACACAGAGACTGTCAGTGTGAAGACTAAGGGGGGCAATCTATCGGTTTCATTCAATATCTCAGGAAAAAACATCTCCGATATATGGCTTTCTGGTCCGGCCACTTTTGTGTTTGAAGGGGAAATTGCAATTTAATTATTCTAAAAAATATGAAAAAAGTTATTCTGAATCTTACATTAATTCTGGCTCTGTTCGCAGAGTCATCAGACTATTCGTTTGGACAGCCGGGAACAACCGAATTGATGAATGCAATTAATAAGGTCAACTCAAATTTTGAAGACCTTGGTCACAGGTTCGATGTTCTTGAAAAAAAGATAGATGATGTTCAGTGGTACAACAAGGTCGGTGATATCGCATATATTGATAAGGTATATATTACCGGTCCCGCAGTGGCAAAAGAGAAAAATCCTACTGGTCAGGGAGCCGGTAACCCGGTTAAATTCTGGAATTACATTTTCATCCCGAAAGATGCTGATCCTTCAAAGAAATATCCTCTTCTGGTCTTTCCTCATGGTGGGGTACATGCGAACTTCGATACCTATTACACACATATAATCAGGGAGATGGTGTCACAGGGGTATATTGTTACGGCTGCCGAATACCGCGGATCGACCGGTTATGGAGCAGGTATGTATAATAATATTGATTACGGCGGACTTGAAGTTCAGGATGTTGATGCCAGTCGTCAGTATATGATTGATAATTACTCAATTGTGGACAAAGAAAGGGTCGGAATAATAGGCTGGAGCCATGGGGGGTATATTGCTCTCTTCAACATTTTTGAATATCCTCAGAACTACAAAGTTGCATTTACCGGGGTTCCTGTTAGCGATCTGATAGCCCGCATGGGATATAAAGATCAGGAGTATCGGGATCTCTTTTCAGAACAGCCTCCTATCGGCAAACCTGCCGATCAGAATGTTGCTGAATACCGTAAAAGATCACCTGCATGGCAGACACAAAAATATCAGAACACACCTCTCCTGATCCATACCAATACCAATGATGAGGATGTCAATGTCCTTGAGGTAGAACATCTCATTAAGTCGCTTAAGGCAGATGGCAAGAAGAATTTTGAATATGAGATCTTTAATAATATGCCGGGAGGACATTCCTTCGACAGGATGGATTATATGGAGGCAAAAGAGATCAGGATGAAAATATACGACCATTTAAATAAATACCTGATACCACCAAAGCCGTTTAAATCTCTAAAAGATCTCCAGAAGGCAGGGTATGGGTTTAACTAAGGCTTCGGGCAACGGGCAGCGGGCAACAGGATGAAGGGGAGAATTAGAAATTAGAAATTAGAAATTAGAAATTTTTACTTTCTTATAATAAATAAATACGAGCTATGAGCTAATATGAAATGCTGAAAGAAAAACTCTACGGAAAGACATTAAATGAGCTGATAGCAGTAGCCAAGCGTATCGGGTTGCCCGGTTTTGCTGCAAAACAGATTGCTGACTGGCTCTATAAAAAGGAGATCCAGTCGATTGAGGAGATGACAAACCTCTCAAAAAAGACACGTGAGCTGCTAGCCAATGATTATGAAATCGGCCTTTATGCCCCCGAAAAATTTTCTGAAAGTACGGACGGAACTAAGAAGTACCTTTATAAAGTACTGAATGATAAATATATAGAAACTGCATATATTCCTGATAATGAGCGTGCTACAATTTGTGTCTCATCACAGGCCGGATGTAAAATGGG
>JAUYBT010000252.1 GCA_030692905.1 Bacteroidales bacterium | reverse complement strand
AATCCTCTTTCTTTGCCTCTTCCCATATAACATTCATCTCATCGAGACTCATATTGTGAAGAGAAATACCTTTAGTAAGTGTCTCTTTTTCAAGATAATTAAACCGCTTAATAAATTTCCTGTTGGTTTTTTCAAGGGCTGCCTCCGGATCAATACCATACAATCGCGATGCATTAATAATTGAAAACAGTACATCCCCAAGTTCCGATTCAATAGTGTTGGTATTCCGGTTTTTTATCTCTTCTTTCAGCTCAGTGATCTCCTCAAGCACCTTGTCCCAGATTTGTTCACGATTTTCCCAGTCAAATCCGACGCTCCTTACCTTTTCCTGTATCCTGTTGGATTTCACAATGGCAGGAAGAGAAGAGGGTACCCCTGAAAGCACAGGTTTATAACCATTATTCTCTTTTATCTTGAGTTGTTCCCAGTTTTCCTCAACCTCTGACGCTCCGGTAACATTAACATCACTAAAAACATGTGGATGCCTGTAGATGAGCTTGGTATTAATACCCTCCAGAACATCGGCCATCGTGAAAGATCCTTTTTCAGAACCAATCCTTGCATAAAAGACTATATGCAGCATGAGATCGCCCAGCTCATTTTTTATACCTTCATCACTTCCTGCGAATATAGCATCAGCTAATTCATATGTTTCTTCAATTGTTAACTTCCGCAGACTTTCGTTTGTCTGTTTCATATCCCACGGGCATTTTACCCTGAGTTCATCTATTATCCTTAGAAGCCTGTTAAACTCTTCGAGACTTTTGTTTTTATCATTCATTAGAAACTTGTTTTAGAACAGGCGGTTAGGCGATGCAGCTTTATTTGCAAGATCGATGCGAACAACAGAGCCAACTGTAATACTGAGCAATTCGGATACGTTGGCTCCATTTATCGAAATTTCGAGAAGATCGAACTGGTTAAATCTTGCGAGCATCTCACCAACCGGCACATCACTGTACTTGTGTGAAATCTGGTCAGTATAATTTTTATTGCTTTGAATAAGAATCCTGTAATCTTTATTCTCAAATACCCTGTAAAACACTTCCCTCGTAACATTCGATATTGCGTTTCCGTAGGAGTCAATAAAAATTATACTGCCAATTATTACATCTTTATCGATGGTTGCCCTCAGAGGGACTCTTTCGCTAATGGTTTTTACAGATTTTCCAAGATCAGTTGGTTTTTTCCCTGATAAAAGATCTGCAGCAGCTTTTGCAAAAATATCAAGTTCATCAGAAGTTCCCTGATGATCTATTATTACAACCTCGTCAGGTTCGGAATTTAGGATGAGGTTAAAGATTCCGTTGTCGGTTCCGATGAAAAAATGATCTTTAGCCTTCACAATCAGATGATCCTGATCCTTATGAGCTTCGGAATGCACACATATTATATGAACTGTACCTTTCGGGTAATTATTATATGTATTTCTTATTATAAAAGAGGCATGGGAGATATTAAAAGCAGGGATGCTTCCGGCATTATCAATAATGATTGCTCCGGGAGACATGCTGCTAAGCTTTCCTTTAATGATTCCGTAATAGATATCATCTGGCTTCCATTCTGTTGTTAATGTAATTACCGGCATATGAAAAAACTTATAACAAAGATAATCTTCTAAGGAAAAAATAACCTTACTTTGTACTGTTCATTGAATTTTTTTATAAACTATTTAATCTGCTTCAAAATAATTTTGGCAAATGGCAGGCCAGATCATCAATTTTTGTTCGGCACAAACAACTCGCTGCTTGATAAAATCCGTAGTTTCTTTCCTAAAATTAAGATCATGGCCAGAGGCAATGAGATAAAATGCATGGGAGAGGAGGGTGAGATTACCATTTTCGCAGAGAAGAAAAAAAAAGCTAATTAATAGAACATTATGGTCAAGACAATTTTAAGTTCAAATTACAACTTCCCGGGTCAGAAGAGCATTTATAAGGGAAAGGTCAGAGATGTATATAATATTAACGACGATTACCTTCTGATGATCGTATCAGACAGGATTTCAGCCTTCGATGTAGTACTTCCCAAAGGGATACCCTATAAAGGGCAAGTCCTTAATCAGATAGCAGCAAAATTCCTTGATGCAACAAACGACATTGTTCCAAACTGGAAAATTGCCACCCCCGATCCAACGGTTACCTTTGGCCATAAATGTGAGCCATATCCCGTAGAAATGATTGTAAGAGCTTATCTTACAGGTAGTTCGTGGCGAACTTATAAAGAAGGAGCAAAAGAGATATGCGGGATTAAAATACCTGATGGAATGAAAGAGCATCAACGGTTTGCAACTCCTATAATCACTCCGACAACCAAAGCTGAACAGGGCAAACATGATGAAGATATCTCCCGTTCTGAAATAATAAGCCGTGGTCTTATTTCCGAAAAAGAGTACAATCTGATCGAAAAATATACGATGGAGGTTTTCCTGAAGGGCTCTGAAATAGCTGCAGAACATGGCCTGATTCTTGTTGACACCAAGTATGAATTTGGTAAAAAAGATGCGAAAATTTACCTGATAGATGAGATTAATACTCCTGATTCATCACGTTATTTTTATGCAGATGAGTATCAGAAACGGTTCGACAAGGGGCTTCCACAGAAGCAGTTGTCAAAAGAGTTTGTCAGGGAATGGCTCATGGCCAACGGGTTCCAGGGGAAAGAGGGTCAGCAGATCCCGGAAATGACTGATTTTTTTGTCAATGAAGTGTCAGACCGCTATATAGAACTTTATGAAAAGATAACAGGCGAAAAATTCATCAGGGGGGATATAACTAATGTTCCTGAAAGGATTGAAAAAAACTGCAGAACATTTCTTAAATCATTTTAATACAGGACGAGTGGTCACTAACAAAAAAATTAAGAATGAAAATCACAAGCTGTATAAAGGTTCTGCCGATAGTAGTAATTCTGTTATTATTTAATAGTACTGTCTTTTCACAGGTTGTTGTAGAAAGATCAAAAGACAAAGTAGTTATTTCCGGTATTCCATATTATATTCACCTGGTTAAAAAGGGAGAAACCGCTTATTCAATTTCAAAAGCTTATGGTATAACTGTTGAAGAATTAACAAAAGAGATAATTTTGAGCAACCCGGGAATTGATATTAATAAACTGCCTGTTGGTGCTGAAATAGCTGTCCCGCGCAGGGAGTTCATGAGTGACAGGCAGAAATTTGACGACCAGGAAAAGAAATACATTTATCATAAAGTACTTAAAGGTGAATCCCTCTCTTCAATTGCCGAAAAATATGGACTTACTGTCAGGGAATTAAGGAGGGAAAACAGGGATTTAAGGTTCCCGCAGGTGGGGGATTTTGTCAGAGTTCCGGGCGTTAATACAGCAGAAATTCAGGAGATTGAAAAGGTCAAAACCGATATTGTTGCTGCAATTGTTGAAGAACCGGTGATTAAGATGGAAAGACCTGCTGGCTTTACACCTGTAAAAGAGCTCAGAGGATCATTGGATGTTGCTGTTCTGCTTCCATTCTATCTCAGGGAAAATTCTGAACGGATTGAAATTGATTCAAGCAAATCAATAAAGGGTAAGAAAATATACACAGTAATTAAGAGAGCTGAAGACTGGATCTACCCGTGGAGCCTCGATTTCGTTGAGATGTATGAGGGAATTTTGCTAGCCGCAGACACACTGCGTTCTTTAGGATTGGATATTAATCTTTATCCATACGATATTAAAAGCGATACAATTGCGATAACAAAGCTTATTAATTCGGGGAAATTAGCAGAAATGGATCTTATAATCGGGCCTGTATATTCATATAATCTTACCGCAGTTGCTGCTTATGCAAGAGACCTTGGCATACCCGTTATATCGCCGGTTACCCTTATTAATAATTCTGCCCTTTCAAGCAACCCGACTCTCTTTATGGCCGGTTCTTCACTCGAAATTGCCCAGGAAACACTATCAAAAAAAATAAGTGAGTACTACGATCATAATATTGTATTTATTCATTCCGGTACTTTAGGAGTGGATGAAGACATTAAAAGGTTTAAAAATCTGATCTTTACAGAGTTGAGTTATAAGTTGCCCTTCGATGAGATTAAGTTTAAAGAAATTCCGTTCTACAGCAGGTCGATGTTTAATAATGACTCGATAACCAGGTTGAGTCATGCACTTTCAGGACAGTTAAAAAACATAGTAATTATTGCTTCTGAGGAAGATCCGGTTATTAGCGAAACAATACAGGACATCCATGGCCTCTCAAAAAAATTTGATATAAAAGTTTTCGGATACCAGGCGATGAGAGATATTAAAAATCTTGACCCTAAGTATTTCTTCGATCTGGATATTATGGTCTATTCACCTTATTGGATTGATTATACAAAGAGTGATGTGAAACAATTTAATTCAGATTTCAGGCAAAAATTTCTGACAGAACCTCTTCCGAAGAGTTATGCATGGCAGGGATACGATATTGCCTATTACTTTTTAAGCGGGATGGCAATGTATGGAAAGGATTTTATCGCACATCCGGAGATTCATTATCCTGACCTCTTGCAGACTGAATATGATTTTATACGCAAAAAGGCTGGTGATGGATTTGAAAACCAGAAGCTCTTTCTTGTCAGATATACAAAAGATTATGAGGTAAAACTGGTTGAAGAGAATAAACTTATTCAGCAAAAGTGAATTTATAAAAATTTCCCGGGATTTGCGGGATAACCCTTATGTTAATAAAAATTAACAATCGGGAATATAAACATATTATTAATTGTCTATATGTTGTAGTATGATTAAAGAATCGTACAGTGTAAC
This sequence comes from Bacteroidales bacterium, assembly GCA_030692905.1. Lineage (GTDB taxonomy): Bacteria > Bacteroidota > Bacteroidia > Bacteroidales > VadinHA17 > LD21. Next base: position 5,863 of record JAUYBT010000252.1, on the reverse strand, counting down.
CGAGGAAAACCAACTGTTAAAGGCAGCGCTGGATGGCGATAAAAAGGCATTTGGAGAAATAGTGACCCGTTACCAGAAGATGGTTGCACGTACTGTTAAAGGTATGCTTGGCGATTCTGTTTTTGCAGAAGACATTGGACAGGAGGTGTTTATTAAACTTTATTATTCATTATCAGAGTTCAGAGGAGAAGCAAAACTGTCAACCTATATTCAGAAGATTGCAGTGAACCTGACACTTAATGAGATAAAAAGAAGAAAGAGATTTTTTTCAATGTTTTCGCAAAAAGGAAATAACGAAATGTACGAATTTGAAGTTGCTGATCATGATACAGAAGAAAGAAAAGAGGCCTCGGAAATAGTTAATAAGGCATTAATGGCAATGGATCCTAAGTTTCGGATAATAGTGACAATGAGAATGCTGCAGGGCTATTCCACTAAAGAAACAGCAGAAATACTCGATCTGCCACTCGGTACTGTTCTTTCAAGGTTATCAAGAGCACAGGAACAATTAAGGAATATTTTGGAAAAACTATAAATACAATGAAACCTTCAGAGATTAAAAAATTGATAATCAGCTCGCTCAGTGCGGATGCTGATCCTAAAGAGGCTTCCATGAGACTGGAAGAGGAGGGTATCTCTTACGATTTTAGCAAAGGTTTTGGCGATAAGATCCTCGATAAATTATTTTCAGCAGGATTAACCATAAACCGCGAAGTGGAGTTTGTGAGATCAATGAATTTTGCATTCTACCGCATTGCGCTTACAGGAGTGGCTGCAATTGTTGTACTACTCATCTCTATCTTTCTTATGCAAGGCTCTCTTTCATTTAACTCATTCCTCGGATTGAGCGATAGTTATGATGAAAGTATTGTATGTCTTTTAACCGGAAATTAATGTAAGATGAAAGCAAAACCAATAATAGTCGTTATTATAACTCTGATTATAGGATTCGTGCTGGGTATGCTTACCTCAGCACAGATCAGATATCATAAGCTTAAGCCGGTAAGGGTCTATTTTTCCGAAGAGAGATTCAGGGATGGATTTTACCACGCCATACAGCCCAATGAACAACAAAAAGCAAAAATTGATCTGGTCCTCGATAAATATGCCAGAATTAACAGTGATCTGCAGAACAATTTCCGCAAGGAGCTTGATGCCAGTATGAAAGATTTCAGGAAAGAACTTGATTCGAATCTGACAAAAGAGCAATTGGCCCGGTTAAAAAATATGGATGAACGGCGTCAGGAGATGGTAAGACAAAACAGGAAAAACCGTGAAAACGATACTTCTGACTATAGAAATGAAAGACGGCATAATTCCGATGGAAGACCATCACCCAACAGGCCATCACCTCCTCCGTTCCCGGAACACGATACAACCCGGCTACCCGATAATAAATAACAGATAGTCCAGAAGAATTGGCAAATCATCAGGATTAACCCCGAGAGAGATCAGCAACACTCTGTCTTCTGCAAAAATTGACATGAACCGCTCTTTCGATAATTCGCCGCTGATAATACTCTGCCGGTAAAAGTCAATGGCTTCCCTCTTATTACCTTTACAAAGCGCCAGATGACCTTTGTTTATCTGATCATGTGCGTTTAGTCTCCCTTCTGATAAACGATCATAGTATTTTTCGGAATCATCAAACCTTCCCAGTGCAAAATAGCAATATGCTATCGGCCTTAATATCTTAAGGTTACCAGGTTCTTTATACTCAACCCTGAAATAGTATTTTAATGCCTGCTCATAATCCTTAAGATCGAGATAGCAGTGTGCAGTCATGATAACCGCATGGATATTTTCAGGTTCCATATCACATGCCTGCAGGTAATATTCAAGAGCTTCCTCATTCTTACCAAGTCTCCGCAGGCATAACCCTATCTTCTTTATAGTCCAGGCTTTTCTGTCAATCAGCTCCGCTCTTCTGTAAAATTTAAGTGCCTCTTCATAATCGGCACTCTCCTGGTAACAATATCCGATTTTTTCATAAAGCTGAACATCTGCCGGCCTCTCGCTGACCTGTTTAAGGAACATAAAAAGAGCATCTTCGTAAAAGTTTTTACTGAAAAAATAGTCTGCAAGTCCGGCTTCAGCATCCGTTGCATTACATGTCATCCTGAAAAACTCCGAATTATAAATATCCAGCTTACCGATAAAAAGGTCCTCAAATTCTTTCTTATAAGGCGATAGTTTGAAAAACCTATAAATATCCTGAAGATACTGTGTAACATTAGTTCTGAAACTTTTATACGGATCGGTACCGGATTCATCATCATTTAATTGTTGCAGTCCTTCAAGTTCCATGCGGAAAACCTTTAACATCATGCTTTTTTGAGTCGATGGAAGATATTTAAGGTTCAGAAGCAATGAATATTTGTCGGAGTTACAGATAAAAGGAGTCTTGTACAATGCCTCTGCGAGCTCATTGGTTCCCGGACCAAGGATCTCATCCCTGTAAATCTCATCCACTGTTTCATGGTCAGGATAAAACGGAACAAACCAGTTCTGGAAGTCCTTGAAGAAGTCAAAATGCTTCATATTGGCAAAAGCCGACATATAAACATCTGCTCCTTCCATCTGGAGTTTTGTCAGCTCTTCCATGGTCTTGAATATCTCTTCCGAGTCGCTGAACATCTCTGACCAGTCAGGATTCTTCTCCTCATTTTTATCTTTCGGAAGAATGTTATCCAGATCCAGCTTTTCCTCAATCCTGGGTTTAAGTTTTGCAACCTGCGGCAAAATCTCATCCTGAAGTTTTCTGCTCAGCTTTTCTGTCTCCCGCGACCTGATAGTCTGCAAAACAATAATTCTGCAATGCTCCCTGAACCTGCTGTTCCGGCTCATTTTTCCTATCCTGTCAGTTAAGTCCGGATACAACAATATTCTTCCGTTATAATAATGCAGATTCAGAATCAGACCTGAAAGCGCCCTCTCCATAACCTGTTCCTGCCCAGCTTCATAGATTCGGATCAGATGTAGAAGTTTATCCGATTGCCATGTCCTGAGCGAACTCAATGTAACAGCTGTTGTAAAAATGCTTGCTTCATACCATCTGAACTTGCCGGACTTCAGAATAATGTTTATAAGGCTGTTTTCAGCTTCACCATAGTAATCCGTTAACCAGAGATGATTGAAAATATTTTTAATAAGATGCTTATGCTTTCTTGAAATTTCTGAATCAGGGTTGGGATTTATCTCGTTACTCAATTTTAACCACTCATCAAGCTCCGATTTAAACATCAGGTCATCAACAGTTTCCACTATCGTTTTGCCACTCAACTTCATCTCTTTTTCGGCTTGCTGCTTTACCCAGTATGTATGCCATCCGGAATAATGTGACAATATGTCCTGTCTGACCCGGTCGGAAAGACCAAGAATTGACTGGATGAGTTTGAGATATATTTTATTGCGCTCGGGATCCTTTATTCCTTCAATGGTATAGGTGAGCATATTCCTGTAGGTCATAACAATATTCTCGTACTCATCACGCAAATCACCGGATGACGAACTGGCAATCATATCAGCCAGTATATCAAGACTTTGTTTTATTCTCTTTTCGGATACAAAATTGCAAAGCCTTTTATGTTGTTGTATCACTTTTGCTACATCCATCTTTTCACTTCTTTGGAACCGAGCCCCAACGCGTCGGGGCGAGTTTGCCTTCGGCGAGCCCTTCGGGGTTTGATATATGACAAAAAATCATTTCATTTTGTAAATATCATATCTGCAACAATCAGGCCGTAACTTTTAAAAACCTGATCGTTGAGCAGGTGTCTGAAACATTACTTACTTTTGAGAAGTAATTGAAGTAGTCTGATTTGAAAGATAAAAGCAATATTCTGAATTGGCTGCCATCCGGCAGAAAGGAGATGGAACTCCGCGAATGGGATGAGGTTGATATTATCATTTTCAGCGGCGATGCCTATGTTGACCATCCCTCCTTCGGTCCGGCAGTTATCGGAAGGGTTATTGAAGATGAGGGATTCCGTGTTGCAATTGTGCCGCAGCCAAACTGGAAAGACGATTTGCGGGATTTCCGAAAACTGGGAAGGCCAAAATACTTCTTTGGAGTTTCAGCAGGTAATATGGATTCGATGGTTAACCATTATACAGCTGCCCGCCGTTTACGATCCGACGATGCATATACTCCAGGTGGTAAAGCCGGCTTCAGACCTGATTATCCGACAATAGTTTACACTAAGATTCTTAAGGAGATATTCCCCGATGTTCCTGTCGTTATCGGAGGCATTGAAGCTTCGATGCGCCGGCTGACACACTACGACTACTGGAAAGATAAACTGGAACCTTCCATCCTCTTAAGCAGCGGTGCTGATATGTTAATATATGGTATGGGAGAACAACCTTTGAGAGAGCTTTTAAGACTGTTATCAAAAGGAGTCCCATTTTCATCTCTTAAAACAATTCCACAGACAGCAATAGTTACTAGAAGTGATGACCCTCTGCCGGTTCAGAAAAATTGGAAAGATATTTCCCTTCATTCATTTGAAAAATGTCTGAAGGACAAGAATATGTTTGCAGAAAATTTTGTGAAGTTTGAGAAGGAATCGAACAAGATTGAATCTGCCAGGCTGAATGAAGCATCAGGCGACTTAAAAGTAATAATCAATCCTCCTTTTTTGCCGATGAGTGAGGAAGAAGCTGACCGCTCTTTTGATCTTCCTTATATGTATATGCCTCATCCGCGATATAATAAGAAGGGTGATATCCCTGCTTATAAAATGATAAAATTCTCTGTGAATATTCATCGAGGGTGTTTTGGAGGATGCAGTTTTTGCGCAATAGCGGCACACCAGGGGAAACAGATCATAAGCAGATCAGAAAGGTCAATACTGAATGAAGTAGGCAAGATTTCAGAACTGCCTGATTTTAAAGGTTATTTGTCCGACCTGGGTGGACCATCCGCAAATATGTACAGGATGAAAGGCAAAGATATGAAACTATGCCAGGTCTGCTCACGACCCTCCTGTATCTGGCCTGCTGTCTGCAAGAATCTGAATACCAGCCACAAACTGCTCACTGAACTTTATAGAAAAGTTGATAGGATGGAAGGGATCAAAAAATCATTTATCGGCAGTGGTGTGCGTTATGATTTATTATTTCCTGAATGGAATAAGAGTGCAGGAAGGGAAGAGGGAGAATATCTTGAAGAACTTGTTACAAACCATGTATCAGGCCGGTTGAAGGTCGCTCCGGAGCATACATCTCCTCGGGTTTTGTCACATATGCGTAAGGCTCCGTTTGACCTGTTTAAAAAGCTTAAAAAGCGATTTGATAATATAAAAACCAAGCATGAACTTAGATATGAGATCATTCCATATTTCATTTCATCACACCCCGGTTGTACAGATACCGATATGGCAGAACTTGCTTCAGAGGTAAAAAGTCTGGGTATAAAACCTGAACAGGTCCAGGATTTCACTCCAACACCAATGACCCTGTCAACCCTTATGTATTATACCGGATTTGATCCATATACCGGGAAGAAGGTTTATGTGGCAAGAAGTATTGAAGATAAGAGGCGACAGAAGGAGTATTTCTTCTGGTATAAAAAAGATACCCGTCCGAAGTCGGATTTTATTAAGCCGAAGGATGTCCGGAAAAAATAAAAAAGATGTATAGACGGTTTTGCTCACATAGTTAGTTTGTCTCTCCTATTTAATGTTTTGTTCATTTGGCTTCGCCGAGCTCCGCTTCGCTTCGGTTCTTTTGTTCGTCCAAAAGTATTATCCGACTGAGCCGGTAAAAAAGGCATGAAACAATTAAATTTGCAGCTGTTCTTTGCAGTCAAGACCCGCTCGTTTCGTGGTGCTCGTAAGCCCCGTCCAAAAGTCTGGTTTTA
>JAUYBT010000245.1 GCA_030692905.1 Bacteroidales bacterium | reverse complement strand
TCTGCATAATGCACCACATACTGTTATGGTTATAGCAGCCAACGAATGGAACCATGCTTATGACCGCCAGAAAGCTGCTTTTCCGCTTAAATGGGTCGTTGAGAACAAGTTCTGGCCCACAGTAGGTCGAATAGATGATGGCTATGGTGATCGTAATCTTGTTTGTACATGCGATCCGATTGATTCATACAGGATGGAGACGATGAAATCCACCTCTCCCCAACCCCCCCCCCAAGAGGGAGGGGCTTAAAAGATTAATAATATGTGTATTACCCCCTTCTCTTCTGGGAGAAGGGGGCAGGGGGATGAGGCAGATTAATAAAAATAGGGGGTAAAACTTAAATTTTTTTCTCTTAAAATAAATCACCAAATTTATTCTCTTAAAAACCTGAATTAACCAATTGAATTATTATGCGCAATTCTTCATGGAATGATCTGGTTGCTCTGATTGACGGGGAAAAACTGAACTATCAGCCGGTAGGTTTTATTATTGACAGCCCGTGGATACCCGACTGGTATGGGATATCAAATATCGATTTCTATTCATCCGATGAACATTGGCTGAAATCGAACCTGAAAGCTGTTAACACATTTCCAGATGTTTGGTTTATGCCTGCATTCTGGTCAGAATATGGGATGTGCACCGAGCCTTCGGCGTTTGGTTCAAGAATGATATTTCTTGAAAAAAGTCTTCCTCATGCTGAAAAAATTCTTTCAGGCATTGAAGGGGCAGATTCGCTTCCGCAACCAAATGTCAAGACTGATGGATTATTACCATTTATGATCAACCGCCTGAAAAACAATCAGGAGGCAATCATCAAGGCCGACCATCAGATAAGGTTTGCTATAGCCAGGGGCCCTCTGAATATTGCCAGTTTTCTGATGGGGACAACAGAATTTATGATGGCAATTGCGATGGATCCAGATGGTACACACAGGCTTCTTAAAAAAATCACCGATTTTATCTGCGACTGGTTAGCCTGGCAGAAAGAGTGTTTCCCATCTATTGACGGAGTTTTGATACTTGATGATATTATTGGTTTTGTAGGGGAGATGGAGTTTAATGAATTTGTTCTTCCATATTTAAAAAAAATATTCAGCAGCATAGGTGTAAAAGTGCGTTTTCTTCATAATGATGCAGAAGGACTGATAACAGCAAAATACCTGAGGGAAATGGGTGTAAATATATTTAATTTCTCTTTTGAACACTCTCTTGGTGAAATACGTAAACTGGCAGGCCCCGAGGTTATTCTTGTCGGCAATATCCCCCCCAGGGATGTTCTGGCAAGTGGAACTCCGGAACAGGTTAAGGCTGCTGTAAATAAAGCGTTTGGAGAGATAAGTGACTATAATCGTATAATCTGGTCGGCAGGAGGAGGAATGCCTCCCGATGTTAACAATAATAATATCAAAGCTTTTATTGATGCTGTGAAAGAACAATCAAAAAAAATATAATTATGAACCGTATTTTACTGGCATGCCTTGTCCTTGTTTCTTATTGCTTTCCGGCAAAATCCCAGAAAGCTGAAATTCTCCATCTTATGGTCGAATCTGGTAATTACCAGAGGATAAACACACCGGTCAGCTTTGGACTGGAAGGTGTCTTAATCAGCGACACGTTGTCTTTTCTACTATTTGAAAAAATTAATGGGAAGCTAATCGAAAAGACATTTCAGATCGAACCGGGTTATATTCCTCAGTTATGGTGGGTACTGGATGGGACCACTGGTTTGGGGAAAACCAGGGAGTACTTTCTATACAAAAATATGCGGCAAAATATTGAAAACAAGATTACTACAGTTGTTACTCATGACGCAATAGTGCTGAAAAATGGCAATTCGGAGATACTTCATTATCAGACTGCAGTTCTTTACCCGCCTGCCAAAGTTGATACATCTTATAAGAGAAGCGGTTTTATTCATCCTTTAATGACACCCTCCGGAAATATATTAACCAGGGTAAGTCCACCTGACCATTACCATCATGTGGGCATCTGGAATCCATGGACAAGGGTTAAGATAGGCAACCATGTAACCGATTTCTGGAATTTATATGAGAAACAGGGAACAGTAAGATTTGCCGGGATAAACTCTACAGTTAATGGCCCTGTATATGGAGGTTTCTCTGTGAGACAGGAACATATTGATTTCCAGGGGAAAAAGCCTGAGGAACTGGCTATTAATGAAGTCTGGGATGTGAGAGCATGGAATGTGGAACCCCTGACCGGATTAAAAGCATATCTCGTTGATCTGACTACCTTTTTATCGGTGGCAGGTGATTCAACCATAGTTTTTGAAGCTTACAGATATGGCGGTGGAATTGGAATCAGAGCGAATGAGGAGTGGACCAAAGACAACAGCACTGTACTTACATCCGAAGGTAAAACAAGACTTGATGCTGACGGAACACGGGCACGATGGACCGATCTGAATGGTGCATTTAAGAATAACGGCAATTCCGGGATAGTCTTTTTCTCTCACCCTTCAAACAGGGAACATCCTGAACCAATGAGGGTTTGGCCGATAACTGAAAACAGGGGCAGGGGGGATGTATATTTTGAGTTTTGCCCCATCAGGCATAAAGAGTGGGTTCTGAATCCGGGTAATGTCTACAGGTTAAAATACAGGATGTTGGTTTATGATGGCAAAATTGACAAGTCGATAGCTGACAGGATATGGAATGATTTTGCATACCCTCCAATAGTCAGACTTCTGAATAAATAAGAGAGAAGTGCCTAAAGTTGGGAGTGCCTAAACTAAAATAACTTAAATCTCCAAATAATGAAAAAGTCCTTCTTATTAATCCTACCTGTTTCTTTGGTTTTGTCTTCCTGCGGATCAGGTGGCTCAAAACAACAATCAGGTAAATCCGATGCTTCAATGGAAAACATAAATCAGGTAAAATTAATTACAGTCGACCCGGGCCATTTTCATGCCGCTCTGGTTCAGAAAATTATGTATGACCAGGTAGCTCCCGAGGTTCATGTATATGCTCCGGAGGGACCTGATTATCTGCAACATATTGGCAGAATTAATTCTTACAACTCCAGACCGGTAAATCCGACATCATGGAATGAGATAGTTTATACCGGTTCTGATTTCTTTGAAAAGATGCTTGCCGAAAAAACCGGGAATGTTGTTGTATTATCAGGGAACAACAGGAAAAAAGCAGAATATATTACAAAATCGATCAATGCCGGACTCAATGTTCTGGCTGATAAACCAATGATAATAACCCCTGAAGATTTTCCTGCACTTGAAGCTGCCTTCGCAACTGCTAAAGAAAAGGGAATCCTGTTATATGATATAATGACAGAGAGATACGAGGTGACCACTATTCTCCAGAAACTCCTCTCACAAAAAGCTGAGGTCTTTGGTACTTTGATGACCGGGAGTAAAGAGGACCCGGCTGTAACCAAGGTGAGTGTTCATCATTTCTCAAAGATTGTTTCAGGAAGTCTATTGCTTCGTCCGGCATGGTTCTTCGATGTTGAGCAGCAGGGAGAAGGTATTGTAGATGTTACAACCCATCTGGTTGACCTTGTTCAGTGGGAATGTTTTCCGGAACAGATTCTGAATCAGTCCGATATTACCATGGTTGCGGCAAAAAGGTGGCCCACACTTATCTCACAGGAAGAGTTTAAAGGAGTTACAAGTTTCGATAATTTCCCCGATTATCTGCAGAAAGATGTAAAAGACGGGAAGCTTAATGTCTTCTCAAACGGAGAGATGGTTTATCAGATAAAAGGAATTTTTGCAAAAGTATCCGTTGAGTGGAAATACCAGGCTCCTCCCGGAGGTAGTGATACACACTATTCAGTTATGCATGGGACAAAGTGTGATCTGGTTATTAAGCAGGGCGCTGAGGAAAAATTTCTGCCTACACTTTATGTTGAGAATTTAAAAGGTATAACAATGAATGACTTCACTACAAAATTAAAAGAAGTTGTTGGAGCCTTGCCTTATGATAGTATTCAGGTAGAGTCAGTTAACAAGAATATGCTTAAAATTAGTATTCCTAAAAAGTACAGGGTAACCCATGAAGACCATTTTGGTCAGGTTACTGCAAAATTCCTTGAATATCTGAAAGATGGTAAACTTCCCGAATGGGAAGTGCCGGGTATGATAACGAAATACTATACAACGACCAGTGC
>JAUYBT010000203.1 GCA_030692905.1 Bacteroidales bacterium | reverse complement strand
TATATAAGACAATTGTTGCAGCAGGTGAGTGGAACCCACCTGCAGTGGTTGCCTTTTGTGAAGTGGAAAACAGGAAAGTGCTTGAGGATCTTGTTTATGGTACCTTTTTGTCAAAATATAAATATGGAATTATCCATGAGGAATCTCCCGATCAGAGAGGCATTGATGTTTGCCTGATTTACAGAAAAGATTGTACCAATGTTCTTGACTACCGGTATTGGATTCCATCAGATATTAAAAAGGAAGACTTTACCTCCAGAAGTATCCTTTATACTAAATTGGTGATTAGTACAGATACCGTACATCTTATTGTAAATCATTGGCCTTCGAGAAGGGGCGGGGTTCTTGCCGGAGAGAGTCAAAGATTGAAAATTGCTGCCATGGTCAGAGAGAAGGTTGATTCAATAAATGCGAGAAGCTCTGCAGGGGCAAGAGTTATTATTTTAGGAGATTTTAACTGTACCCCTGACGATCAGGTGATTAAGTCACTTATTAAACCTTCTTATTCAGGCAATTTCCTGGTAAATCTGTCAGAAAGCATGGCAGGTAATGGCCTTGGAACATATCGTTATATGGGAACATGGGAAATGATTGACCAGGTAATAGTGTCAGATATTCTTTTATCCTCTGATACGGGTCTGTATACCGATGTAAAAATGTTAAGTATTTTCAAGCCTGATTTTCTTTTGAAGAAAGACCCTAAATATCCTGGATTCAGTCCTCTTTCAACGTATCGCGGATACAGGTACCAGGGAGGATACAGCGATCACCTTCCGGTTTTACTCGATCTTAGGTTCAGATAGTTGCATCAGTGGGAGTCAGGCCAATCTCTTTTCCCTTTTCCAGCATTAATTTTCTGGCAGATTCATGTTCGTTCGGGATTATCCCATCAAGTATGGCCTCCCTGATTGCATTTTTTATTATTCCAACCTCTTTTCCGGGTTTTATTCCAAAAGCCATGATAATCTCTCTTCCATCAACCGGGGGTTGAAAATTTCTTATTTCATCCTTTTCTTCAATCTCTTTCAGTTTATTCCTGACAATTCTGAAATTTTCAAGATGCTTCGTTTTTTTTGCTTCATTCTTTGACGTTATATCAGCCTCGCACAATATCATCAGATCGTCAATATCATCGCCTGCTTCAAATAATAATCTTCTTACTGCAGAATCGGTTACTAACTCTTGCGACAGTGCAATTGGCCTGAGATGAAGATCAATTATTTTCTGAACATATTTCATCTTCTCATTCAGAGGAAGCTTGAGCTCCCTGAATATATCGGGAATCATTTTAGAACCTACATATTCATGTCCATGGAATGACCAGCCGGTATCAAGCGAGTATTTCTTTGTAACAGGTTTGGCAATATCGTGAAGAAGAGCAGCCCATCTAAGCCAAACATTATCAGTGTTCTTACTTATATTGTCAAGCACTTTTATTGAATGATGAAAATTGTCTTTATGCGCCTTTCCTTCTTTTGTTTCCACTCCTTTCAGATTATCAAGCTCAGGGAAAATAATTTTAAGAAGACCTGCCTTTTCAAGAAGGATAAATCCTTTTGAAGGACGCTCGCACATTATTATTTTATTCAGTTCAGTGGCAATCCTTTCAGGCGAAACAATCCTGATCCTTTCAGCATTTTCATTTATTGAATTAAATGTATTCTCCTCAATTTTGAAATTAAGCTGGTTAGCAAACCTGATGGCTCTCATCATCCTTAAAGGATCATCTGAAAAAGTCTTGTCGGGGTCAAGAGGTGTCCTTATAATTTTTTTCTTAAGGTCATTAATACCCCCAAATGGATCAAGAAACTCCCCGAATGTCTCCTTATTGATGCTTATAGCCAGTGCATTGATGGTGAAATCTCTTCTTTTCTGATCATCCTCAAGTGTTCCGTCTTCCACAACGGGTTTTCTTGAACCTTTGTCATACGACTCTTTACGTGCACCTACAAACTCAATGTTATATTCTTCATTTTTGAACATTGCTGTTCCAAAATTTTTGAAGATGCTGACTTTTATCCCGGGATTTATCTTTCTGGCCGCTTTACGGGCTATCTCAATACCGCTTCCAATAACAACAATATCGATATCCTTATCGGGGTGATCCCTTTTGAGAATACAATCCCTTACCCAACCTCCAATAACATATGCTTTCACATTCTCAGATGTAACCACACCACTAAGTGTATCGAAAATTTTGTCATTAAGACATATGTTCATATATAGATATGACAATTTGTTAAATATTCATGACAAAGTTACAATTAATACTCAATTTTTTGTAACTTATGATTCTTACGATTTATTGGCATAAAGATTGTCAGGGATTTAAACAAACTGAAGTTCCGTATGTTTAATAAATAAAAATAAAATGGTAGAGCATCTGACAAAAGAGACGTTTTTGAATAAAGTATTCAACTTCGAAAAAAACAAAGAATGGAAATTTGAAGGCGAAAAGCCTTGTATAATAGATTTTTATGCTGATTGGTGCGGACCATGTAAAATGGTAGCTCCGGTACTTGAAGAGCTGGCTAAAGATTTTGATGGTAAGATTGATGTTTTTAAGGTTAATACTGAGGAAGAGCAGGAACTTGCATCGGCTTTTGGTGTAAGAAGTATACCTTCCTTTTTATTTGTTCCCTCTGAGGGTCAGCCACAAATGGCAATGGGGGCGCTACCTAAATCAACATTTATTAAAGCATTCAAGGATGTACTTGGTGTAGAAAAATAGGCTGTTCGTCAAAAATTTCGTTCTTGTTTTAAAATATTTTTATAAAAATGAAACATTTCATCTAAACAATCGTTTAACTGTATAGAAGGTAGTAACATCATGTTACAAGAGTTTTTTCATGGATTTAGGTTTAGGGTAGTAAAGTAGTAAATCAGGACTCCGGTCCTGATTTATTTTTTATACCATATCCTTAAATATGCTGTTGATCTCCTCCTCAGTTGATCTTAGCTTTTTCTGACACTGTTTAATCAGTTCAGAAGCTCGTTTTACCTCAACAGATAACTTATCAATATCAAGATCGCCGCTTTCGATGTTCCTGAGGATATCCTCGATCTCAATTACTGCTTCATTAAATGAAAATTCCTTTTTTGCCATATCATTTTGGTTTTGGTAGGGACAGATTGCAATCTGTCCCTACAATTATTCATATTATATACCCATTTCAAATTTTCCCAATATTCTGCTTTTTACTGCTCCGTCACTGAATTGTGTATCAATAAGATCATCTGTTTTTACCTGATCGCTCTTTTTTAATATCCTGCCATTGAACGAGGTTATTGTATACCCTCGCTTAAGTACATTTTCAGGTTTTAGAATACTCAGGGTGTTCCCTAATCCTGCTACTCTGATATTATTTCTGTCCAGAGCATTGGTTGTAAAGTCAGTAAGGTTTTGAATTGTTCTTTCAAGCACCGATTTTTTGCCTGACGAAAAAGATTTTACTGCTGAAACCAGTCTTGATTCCTGATTTGCCGGAGCAAGACCTGCTCTTATTATATGTTCTTTCCCAATATTTATGATTTCTATTATATTGCCGGAAAGTCTGTCTTTTATCTCCGAAATCATTATGCGGGAAAGAGGTATCAGTCTTATTCTGGACGTTTCAATACGGTTTCTGTTCTTTTCGATGATTATCCTTGAAATATCAGTAATTTCAGAACTCACCTCAATAAGGTTGTTTTCCGCCCCGGCTACACAATCGATGAGAAAATCGGCCACTGCAGTTGGTGTCTTTAGTGCCCTGTTTGCTACCATATCGGTGACAGACATATCCTTATCATGGCCTATGCCGGTTATAACAGGTAAAGGGAACTGGGTAACATGATAGGCAATGTTGTAACTGTCGAACCAGCTGAGATCAGACTGGGAGCCTCCACCTCTTATAATTACTACAAGATCGAATAAATCGGAATTTAATGCAATCTTATCAAGAGCACTTATTACCCCCTGTTCGGTTTCTGTCCCCTGCATTGCGGTTTCGATCAATGCAGTATAAAAAATATATCCGGAACTATTTCCGGTCAGTTGATTGATAAAATCAGAATATCCTGCTGCATTCTTTGAAGAAATAATCGCAATTCTTTGAGGAACAGCAGGAAAGTCAATTTCCTTATTCATTGAAAATACACCTTCCTCCTCAAGCTTTTTTATAACCAGCTGACGTTTCATTGCCATTTCGCCGATTGTAAATACAGGATCGATATCGGTGATTACCAGGCTCAATCCGTATAACTCATGATATTCAACTTTTGTTTTAACCAGTATCTTAAGTCCCTCCATTAGCGATTCTCCGGTAATATTTTCAAAAAATGACTTAAGGAATCTGTAACGGTTACTCCAGATTATTGCTTTTGCCCGTGCCCTGACATTCTTCTCGTCGGGATATTTTTCAATTAGTTCAAGGTAACAATGGCCGGCATAGTTTTCCTTAATCTCTGAGATTTCAGCAATTACCCAATACATATCAGGTAAAGCCAGATATAAAGAATCTCTTATGATCAACTGTAATTCCGTTAAAGACAGTTTTTCAGTCATGATCACTTCCTTTCAGGTTAAAAGATTGAAAGCCTTCATTACCTTATAACTCCGGTTTTTTCCGGATCGGCAATTTTTCCCTTGTTTTTCTCAAGGAAGTCCAAATAGTCAGATTCATCAATATCCAACTGGCGGTCTTTTGTAACTCCTGCCAGGTATTCTAACTTATATTTCAGGATTCCGTCATTATTATAGATATGCCAGAGTCCATCCCTTGCATCATTTTTATATTGTCCTGAAAATTCAATCTGCCCATTTTCAAACCAGACCTCAAACCTGCCATTAATTTTGTCGTTCAGATAATTTGATTTCAGGCAGATGGCACCATTGGGATAGTATTGGATCCATTCCCCCTGTTTGATATCATTGATATAAGTGAGTTTTTCAGCAACTGTACTGTCGGGATAGAATTTCACTGACGGACCGTTTTTGAAATTCCCGGAATAATGTTCCTCACAGATAAGGTACCCGTTAATGGATATGGAAAAGAATTGCCATTTCCCCTCTTTCATCTGGTTGACGTATTTGCCTTTTGAGGAGATATAGCCATTCGGGTGATAAATACCTGCTACTGCCTCAGTGCCATTATCATTATATATCAGTAAGGACTTTAAAGTATTATTCTCATAATATCTTCTGAGCTCACCAACAGGATGATCGTCCTTAAAAACTCCATCATACATAACAGATTTATTGGGATATTTTTTAATCCAATGTCCCTGTTTCCTTCCCTGCTGATCAGTTTTATTAATTTCTGTTTCAGTCTGGCATGTAGCCGTAGCTGAAATGGCTAACAGAGAGGCTATTGTAATTATTTTCAGATTCATATTAAGGAAACGCGAAATTTTATATAAAAGTACAAAAAATTATCCTGCAGATCATAAAAAACTGTAATACAGGATCAGAATAAAACGTAAAAAAAAAGGCTGAAATATCTTCAGCCTCACTTTATTAAAATCTTGTACTAAGTTTTATATTATTTTACCTCTTCAAAGTCAACATCGGTTACCTCTTCACTACCCGACTTGGTGTTGTTACCCCCGGGTTGTTCAGAACCGGGTTGTGATGTAGGCTGACCGGTGTTCTGTGCAGTTTTGTACATCTCTTCAGAAGCAACCTGCCATACTGAATTCAATTCAGCCAAAGCTTTGTCGATCGCCTCAACATCCTGCGATTTGTGAGCTTCCTTAAGCTTTGCGAGAGCATCTTCAATTGCCGGCTTTTTATCTGCAGGAAGTTTGTCGCCGAATTCCTTAAGCTGTTTTTCGGTTGTAAAGATCATGCTGTCGGCAGTATTGATCTTCTCGACTTTTTCTTTTGCCTTATTGTCGGCCTCAGCGTTGGTCTTGGCTTCTTCTCTCATTCTTCTTATCTCATCATCACTTAATCCGGAAGATGCTTCAATCCTTATTCTCTGTTCTTTGCCGGTACCTCTGTCTTTTGCTGAAGCATGTAAAATGCCGTTTGCATCGATATCAAAACTTACTTCAATCTGAGGAATACCTCGTGGGGAGGGTGGAATACCATCAAGATGGAATCGTCCGATAGTTTTATTACCAGTTGCCATCGGTCTTTCTCCCTGGAGAACATGGATCTCAACAGAAGGCTGGTTATCGGCAGCCGTGGTAAACACCTCTGTTTTCTTGGTAGGAATGGTAGTATTTGACTCAATAAGTTTAGTCATAACTCCACCCATTGTTTCGATACCCAGCGACAATGGTGTAACATCAAGAAGGAGAACATCTTTCACCTCTCCGGTAAGTACACCTCCCTGAATTGCGGCTCCGACTGCCACAACTTCATCGGGGTTAACTCCTTTTGAAGGCACCCGTCCAAAGAATTTTTCAACAAGCTGTTGTATCGCAGGTGTACGAGTAGAACCGCCAACAAGCAGAACCTCATCGATTTCAGACACAGCAAGACCTGAATCCTTAAGAGCGATCCTGCACGGCTCGATACAAGCCTGAATCAGTTTATCACAAATCTTTTCAAAATTGGCACGTGTAAGTGTTTTTACAAGATGCTTTGGAATTCCATCAACAGGCATAATGTAAGGGAGATTAATCTCCGTGGTTGTTGCACTGGAAAGTTCAATTTTGGCTTTTTCGGCAGCTTCTTTCAGACGCTGTAATGCCATCGGATCTTTTCTCAGATCTACACCTTCTTCTTTAAGAAACTCTTCAGCTATCCAGTCAATGATCATATGATCAAAATCGTCGCCTCCAAGATGGGTGTCCCCGTTAGTGGATTTAACTTCAAAGACACCATCGCCAAGTTCAAGAATCGAAATATCGAATGTTCCGCCACCAAGGTCAAATACAGCTATTTTAAGGTCCTTTGACTTTTTATCGAGACCATAAGCCAGGGCAGCAGCAGTAGGCTCATTAATGATCCTTTTAACATTCAACCCTGCAATCTCACCTGCCTCTTTTGTTGCCTGACGCTGCGAATCGCTGAAATATGCCGGAACTGTTATAACTGCATCAGTAACCTCCTGTCCCAGATAATCTTCGGCAGTCTTCTTCATCTTCTGAAGAACCATTGCAGAGATCTCCTGAGGAGAATACATGCGGTTATCGATTTTCACCCTCGGAGTATTATTATCACCTTTAACAACGGTGTAGGTTACCCTTTTTATCTCTTTTGTAACCTTATCATAAGTCTCCCCCATAAATCTTTTAATCGAGTAAATGGTTTTTTTTGCGTTGATAATTGCCTGTCGTTTGGCAGGGTCGCCTACTTTACGTTCTCCATTCTCCACAAAAGCAACTATGGAAGGGGTGGTTCTTTTACCCTCACTGTTAGGGATCACAACAGGCTCATTGCCTTCCATTACTGCAACGCATGAATTTGTAGTTCCCAGATCGATACCAATTATTTTTCCCATTTTATATTAATTTAAAAAAAATCAATTTGATATTATGATTAAGCAATGATTATGCCATTAAAATTATTTCTTGTTTTTATGTAAATATGGCACCATGGAAGATATTTTTGTGAGTTACAAGAGGTTCCTTAACAGGCTTTTCTGTCGGGAATTTTACCCCCCTGCCCCCCTGAAGGGGGGTTATAACTGACATATAGTTAATTAGTTATTGGCAAGTCCCTTTTAGGGAATTTAGGGGTTTTAACGAAACATGCAGAAAATTAACTCCCTTTAAGACTCCGATGTGACAAAACGACAGGGAAAGTGATAAGTGCTGCCAAATTAAAAAGATGTAATTATCAGGATGTATCATCCGATACAAATCTGTAACTTTGGCAACTGTAATTAACACATTTATAATTATGTCGATACATAAATCTGTTAAAAGGGTTACTACTCATGTTTTGAATGAGATGAAGCTCAAAGGTGAGAAGATTGCAATGCTGACTGCTTACGACTATTCCATTGCAAAGATTCTTGATGAAGCAGAAATAGATGTTATTCTGGTAGGAGACTCTGCCTCAAACGTAATGGCAGGCTATGATACTACACTGCCGATTACACTCGATAATATGATTTATCATGCTGCTTCTGTTGTAAGAGCTGTTAAGAGAGCCCTTGTTGTGGTGGATCTTCCTTTTGGAACATATCAGGGCAACTCAAAAGAAGCTCTGGCTTCATCGATAAGGATCATGAAAGAGACAGGGGCGCATGCTGTTAAGCTTGAAGGTGGATTTCAGGTAGTTGAATCTATTGAAAGGATATTATCAGCCGGAATTCCAGTAATGGGACATCTTGGTCTGATACCTCAGGCTATTCATAAGTTCGGAACTTATGTAGTCAGGGCCAGGGAAGAAGAGGAGGCCCGCCGGCTGATGGAGGATGCCAGGTTACTTGAAGAGACCGGTTGTTTTGCGATAGTACTCGAAAAAATACCGGCTAAGCTGGCGGAAGAGGTCACAAATAGTCTGAAAATACCGTTAATAGGTATTGGTGCAGGCGGAAAGACTGATGGACAGGTGTTGGTTCTTCATGATATGCTGGGTATTACACAAGAATTTTCTCCGCGATTCCTTCGAAGGTATCATAATCTTCATGCAGAGATTAAAGGTGCTGTACAGGCTTACATTACCGATGTAAGATCACAGGACTTCCCGAACGAAAAGGAGCAGTACTAATTGAATCTGAAATGGCTGAAATACTTTACGAAGACAATCATATTATCGCTGTTTATAAAAGATCTTCTGATCTGGCGCAGGGTGATAAAACAGGAGATATCTCCCTGGATACTGAAGTAAAAAAATACCTTGGAGAGAAGTATAAAAAACCCGGTGAAGTTTTTCTGGGAGTTATTCACAGGCTCGACCGTCCGGTAAACGGGGTCATTTTGTATGCACGTACATCAAAAGCCCTCGAAAGGCTTAATGAGATGTTCAGAATGAAGCAGGTTAAAAAGACATATCTCGCTATTGTAAAGGAGAGACCTCCTGAAGATGAGGCTACAATTACCCACTTTCTTAAAAAAAATGAGGCGCAAAACAAAAGTTATGTTTATGATACTGAGGTTAAAGGGTCAAAAGAGGCGAGTTTAACCTATAGATTGAAAGGAAGATCTGAAAGGTTCTATCTGCTTGAAATTGAGCTTCATTCCGGCAGACACCACCAGATAAGGGCACAACTGGCAAAAATCGGATGTCCCATAAAAGGAGACCTGAAATATGGTTTTCCCCGGTCAAACGAAAATGGAGGCATAAGCCTTTTAGCACGCAGTCTGGAGTTTATTCATCCTGTCAAAAAAGAACCGGTTTCGATTACTGCCCATTTTCCTGAAGGCGATATCTGGTCGGTTTTTATGGATTCTATTGCATAAAAAAAATGAGCCGGAAAACCTGATAAAAAGTTCAAAATTACTTTAACGCCAACAACTTGCAGTTAATATTAGGTTAATTAGAGTTAATGAAAAGTTAAATACTGCCTGAGTGACGACTTAATAATTTAATTTTGTATCATGAACAGGATGAAATTCACCGGCCTAATCATTATGATGCTGTTATCTATTATCGGCATTATCTGGGTTCAGACCGTGTGGATTCGGAACGCAGTAGGCATAAGGAATGAAAATTTCAACAACGCAGTAATTGTCAGTCTTAATAATGCTGCAAATGCCATTGAATCTTCAAGGAAGATGAATTTCTTTAATAATTTTATCCTTGACAACTCCCTTTCATTCAATGACTCATCCGGCGATATTACCAGCTATATGAGCATTGGAAGTTATTCTTCAGAACCCGGAAATAAATTCAGTGTCAGGATTACCAATCAGTCAGTATCCGGCAGTTTTGATACCGGAAAGGTGACAACAGCAAACAAGTCTTTTGTTTTTACAGGCGATACTTCCATTGTTTCTGACTCCGTGACTTTTATCACCGCTGCCCCTGATGAATCGGGCAAAATGAGTATTGTGAGGAGAGGTGAAGGTTCGAATACAAATTCAAGGGCTGTATATATACGGCAAAATGAATTTCTCGACTGGGTGAAAAAAAGATCAAACGAATTTCAGAACATAAGCGACCAGATGATATCGGAGATTTATCAGTGGGAAAAGACTCTTGAGCTTGATAATAAGGAAATTGAATATACACTTAAGCGGTCGCTGGCATTTGCGGGAGTACAGACTCCATATGAATATGCAATAATCAAAGACGGAATAGTTCAGGATGGGGCAATTAAAAAATCGCAAAAAAATGATTTTCTGAAGAGCAATTATATGGTCAGGTTATTTCCCGATAATATTATAAGACAGGACCTTATTCTGTCAGTAATTTTTCCTGAGCGCGCCAATTATGTACTCGGATCAATGGCCTGGATTCTTGGAGGCTCGATGCTCTTCTCACTATTCATTCTGGCGACTTTTGCACTTAGTCTGTATTTTATTATCAGGCAAAAAAAGATTTCGGAGATGAAATCAGATTTCATTAACAACATGACGCACGAGTTTAAGACCCCGATTGCCACAATTTCGCTTGCTGCAGATACTATAACCAATCCTAAAGTTATTAAAGATGAGGTCAGTATCAGGCATTTCATCAGCATGATCAAAAAAGAGAACAGCCGGATGAATAAAAAAGTTGAAACAATTCTGCAGATAGCTTCACTCGATAAAAAGGAGATTGAATTCAGATTTGAAAATGTCTCAATGCATTCAATTATTGAACATGCAATTGATACCATTGATATACAGGTTCAGCAACGAAACGGAAAAATCAATCTTAATTTGGAAGCCTCTGAACCTGTGGTTTATGGCGATAGTGAGCACCTGACAAATCTTGTTAATAACCTTCTTGACAACTCAATAAAATATTCACCTGAATCACCGGAAATAACGGTTAATACAAAAAACAGCGAAAAAGGATTAATTTTATCTGTTGAGGATAAAGGTATCGGGATGACAAAAGCAGTTCAGAGCAAAATATTTGAAAGGTTCTACCGGCAGAGTTCCGGAAACGTGCATGATGTTAAGGGATTCGGCCTCGGCTTAAATTATGCACGGGCTATTATTGATGCCCATAGGGGCAATATTACTGTTTTCAGCGAACCCGGTAAGGGAAGCCGGTTCGATATATTTTTACCATTTAACTGGGAGAACTAAAAATGAGCAATAAACCCGTTAAGATTTTTCTTGTTGAGGATGACCTGAGCTTTGGATCGGTTCTGAAGTCATACCTCGAAATAAACGACTACTCTGTTGAGTGGGTTGACGATGGCAAATATGCTCTTGATCATTTCAGAAGAGGGCTCTTTAATATCTGCATTCTCGATATTATGCTTCCGCATGTTGACGGATTTACAATTGCGAATGAGATAAGGCAGATAAACAATGAGGTCCCGATCATTTTCCTTACAGCAAAAAAACTGAAAGAAGATGTTCTTAAAGGCTATGGAGTAGGAGGGGATGATTATATTACTAAGCCATTTGATACTGATATACTTCTGGCAAAGATAAAAGCAATACTTTCCAGACGCGATTTTCAAAACGGTACAAAAGATATCTATGAGATCGGAAAGTTTGTTTTCAACTCCAAATTGAGGACACTTACTTTTGGAGATGATGAAAAGAAACTCTCACCGAAAGAGTCACAGTTGCTTGAATTACTTGCAATTAATCCGAATGCATTGATCAGCAGGGAGGTGGCTCTGAAAAAGATATGGGGATCTGATGACTATTTTACGGCCAGGAGCATGGATGTTTATATAACGAAATTAAGAAAGTTTTTATCGGACGATAAGGCTCTGAATATTAAAAATATCCATGGAGCAGGCTTCCAGTTGATTGTCAGGGAAGATTGACCTTCATATTTTTTTATTGAACTGCAATGGAAGAAGGCTGCTTATACTGTCAATAACCATTGTTTTGTTTTTCCCCGAGAGAATTATCCTTATCTGATTTCCGGTTCTTGACTCCTCTTCAGCAATTACCTGGCGGCAATTTCCGCATGGAGGAACCGGTTCGTTGGTCAGACCATCTTCTGTCATGGCCGCAATAGCAATCGCTACGGGTTTATCATTATGGTGATTTGATACGGAGTTGGAAAAAGCGCTTCTCTCCGCGCATATACTTGAGGGGTATGCAGCATTTTCAACATTTGTTCCACAAACTATTATCCCGCTCTCGAGCCTTACTGCTGCTCCGACTTTGAATTTTGAATAGGGAGCATAAGCATTTATAGCTGTTTCTCTTGCAGCGAAAACAAGTTCCAGATCATCAGTATTTAATTCTTCAGGTTTTTCAAATTCTTTGTATGAAAATGAAATATTATTTGTTCTTATCATAACACTCTTATTCAAGATAAAGGTAGTAATTATTGATTATAAATGAGATTTCTTTTTATGATTAGATGCTTTCTGGTATTTAGCGTATTAAAGTTAGGAGTGCCTAAAGTGCCTAAAATGCCTAAAGTTATGAAGACAAAAAACTCTAAGTTCTCCTAACTTTAGGCACTTTAAGTACTTTAGGCATTTTAGGCACTTATTTTTTTCTATTTTTGTCATAAACATAATTGAAATGCCCAACAGGTTACTTTTGATTCTTCAACTGGCTTTAATTTCAGGTCTGTTTTCATGCACAGCATATAAACCGGTTGTTTCAACCTCCGGTTCAGGCCTATCGGCAGAGGATTATATAACTACTTATAAAGATCTTGCTGTCAGTGAGATGAAGAGAACAGGGATTCCTGCCAGCATTACACTTGCCCAGGGGATGATTGAATCGGACTTCGGGCGAAGCCGTCTGGCAAGTGAAGCAAATAACCATTTTGGCATTAAATGTCACGATGACTGGATCGGAGCTACGATCAGGCATAATGATGACAGAAGAAACGAATGTTTCAGGAAATACCGTAAACCGGAGGAGTCGTTTTATGATCATTCCGATTTTTTGAAATCAGGATCGCGCTATAGTTTTCTTTTTGATAATGACCCTACGGATTATAAGGCATGGGCCAGGGGACTGAAGAAAGCCGGGTATGCCACAAACCCCGATTATGCAAATATGCTGATCAGAAAAATTGAAGAGAATAACCTATGGTATTTCGATCGCGGGTACAAATCCACCAGCCTTCCTCCACAAACAACAGTTCCTGTGCAAGAGTCTGTTCCTGTTCAGAATACGAATAGTAATGAGAAGCCTGTGACTCTTGCAAATGGGAACACCGCAGTTCGGGCACGTGTTCCGAGAGTTATGGAAAATAACAGGATACAATATATAATTGTCAAAGACGGAGATACCAGAGAGAAACTTGAAAAAGAGTTCCAACTGCTGAAATGGGAATTGCCAAAATATAATGATCTCAACAGTGATTTTCCACTCGTCCCAGGACAGATACTATATCTTCAACATAAAAGGGAAAAGGCCGAACCAGGTAAAGAATACCATAATAGTGTAGAAGGAGATACAATGTACTTGATTTCACAGCGTTATGGGATAAAACTGAAAAGTCTTTATGAGATGAACAGGATGTCAGAGGGGACCGAGCCTGAAGCCGGCAGAAAGATCTGGTTAAGAAGTATTAAACCTGTGTACCAGCCGGAATAGCAAAATCGGTTATTCTGAATCCTCTGAGGAATTCGACAGTATTCATCCTGGTCTTTCCTTCAAGTTGCAGACTGGAGATACTTATAAATCCATCCTTACAGGCAACCCTTATAAAATGTTTCTCGTCGGAGATTATCAGTCCGGGTTTAAACATGTGTTTCTCAATTTCAGGTTGGCTTTCGAAGACTTTAAATGAATGGGTTGATGAATCGTTTTTGAAGAATGATCTTGCGCATGGGTAGGGGGCAAGACCCCTGATGAAGTTGTGAATTTTTACAGGGTCATTATTCCAGTCTATAATACAGTCATTCGGGTGGATCTTGGGAGCCTGCTTAGGCGATTCTCCTGGTTTCAAAAGAACTGTCTGAGGTATAGGTCTGATCGTGTTTTCAGCAATATCAGCAAGTGTTTTAATAACAAGCCTGGCTCCATGTTTCATAAGACGGTCGTGAAGATCTCCGGCATTTTCAAAAGGAAATATATGTACCTCTTCCCTGTCCAGAATGTTCCCGGTATCTATTTTTTCATCAATGAAGAATGTTGTCACTCCTGTCATGGTCTCTCCATTGATGATAGCATGGTTTATAGGAGCAGCTCCACGGTAGTTTGGCAGTAGTGACGCATGAAGATTAATTGTACCGATTGCAGGGAGTTTCCATACAACTTCAGGGAGCATTCTGAAGGCGACAACAATAAACAGGTCGGCATTAAGCTTTTTCAGTTCGGAAATAAATTCTGCATCTTTCAGGTTGTCTGGTTGCAAGATAGGCAGGCAACTGAATTCAGCAAATTCTTTAACAGGGGATTTACTTATTTTTCTGCCTCTTCCTGAGGGTTTGTCGGGGGCAGTTACAACACCGATGACATTAAAACCATTCATAAGCAGTGAGCCAAGTGTTGCCACCGCAAACTCAGGTGTCCCCATAAATACTATCCTGAAATTCTTCATAAATGGTATGTTATCATATAAACCTGATAAAAATATCAATCCTTAACAATATTTTTATAGCATGTAAGGTTATGCCCCATTTTATTTGCCTTAGTCTCGAGATAAAATTTATTATGGGGATTTGGTTCAATTACAAGAGGGATTGTTTCAACAATTTTAATCCCGTAACCTTCCAATCCTGCTCTTTTGACAGGGTTATTGGAAATCAAACGCACTTTCCCAAGGCCAAGTTCCCGCATAATGCTGGCGCCTACACCATAATCTCTTTCATCTTCACCGAATCCAAGTTTCAGGTTAGCCTGCACTGTGTCCATCCCTTCATCCTGAAGCCTGTAAGCTCTTATCTTGTTCAGAAGACCAATTCCTCTTCCTTCCTGACTTAGATAAATGACTACCCCTTTTCCCTCAGCTTCAACCATCTCCATAGCTCTTTTTAACTGAGAACCACAGTCGCATCTCATTGAACCGAAAATATCACCTGTGAAGCAGGAGGAATGAAGTCTGACCAGAACCGGTTCGTCCTTTGTCCATGCACCTTTTACGAGTGCTGCATGCTCGAGGCCATTACTTGTCTGACGGAAAGGAATAAACTCAAAATCGCCTTTACTGGTTGGTAGTTTGACCCTTTCTCCCTTCTCAATAATAGAATCTCTTTCAAGAGTATATGTGATAAGGTCTTTAATAGCAACTATCTTTATTCCAAACTTTTTACTGATCTTTCCCAGATCCTCTAACCTTGCCATTGACCCATCATCATTCATTATCTCAACGAGGGCGCCTCCTGACCGGAGACCGGCAAAACGTGTGAGATCAACAACAGCCTCGGTATGGCCAGCCCTTCTAAGTACCCCTTTTGCTTTTGCTTTCAGAGGAAATATATGTCCGGGTCGTCCCAGGTCAGATGGTTTTGTTGCCGGATCAACAAGTGCCTTAATTGTGAGGGACCTGTCTTTGGCTGATACTCCTGTAGTCGTTTCTTCGTTAAGTAAATCGACGGAGACAGTAAACTGTGTCTCGTGCAGCGAGGTATTTGTCCC
>JAUYBT010000187.1 GCA_030692905.1 Bacteroidales bacterium | reverse complement strand
ATAAAAAAGTCATTCTCCAACTGCTCGAAACTTATGTTTTCCAGTTCTGAAAGTTCAATAAATGTAGAGAGTTGTTTTACCGGATCAAAATTTATGAGAGCTCCGTTGACCACGAGGTATTTGCCTTCAGCTGTCAGTGATTTTATCTGGGGATGCAGCATGGAGTCCATCGGAAGAAGGAGTGACAGTGAACCGGAGAGAGTACCTGCAATATTTTCAGCTTTCAGAAAGTCCTGTCCGAAATTGTGGAATGTTGTAAAGGCTTTATTTACATCAATTTTAGTGACATTAAAACTGCCCCTTGCTATAACTGATTTATTGCTGTTCTGAATAATGAAACCATTACCGGAGATCATCCCGTTTAATGATTGCATATTCAGCGATTTAAAGGTTAACAACCTTGGTTTGTAATTTAGGCTGCCCGCAACTTTAGATGCAGAAAATGATTTAAAATTCAGGCTGTCAATTTTAAAATTTATATCAAGTATGAGATCTTCAGGTAGTGTAAATGCGGATTTATTCAGGGTTGATGTATCTGATGTTGGAGAATCTTTAATAAACAGTTCCGGGATTAATCTGCTGAATGTAACATCGGCTGATGCAATCATCTGAACCGGCCTGCCTGCAAACCATTCGGGGAAATTTCTTGCCTGGATAGAATTTGAAATTGACAAATTGCCATTTACCTGGTTAAATAGCATTTTATCGTTTTTAAGCCCGATGCTGAAAGAGTTAAAAACCAGATCTGCTTCAGGTTTCATATCAATGATATCAGATAAAGTATATTTCCCTTTATGGCTTAAACTGCTTACCATCTTAAGATCGAGATCTACAGAACCCGCTGCTGTTGAAATATTTTGCAGGTCGAAAAACTCCTTCAGCTCTGCCGGGATAACTTTCCCTTTCAGAAGAAGTGCTGCCGTGGGATTATCAAATCGGTACAATGTAAATGAGCCGGTATATTCTGCCGACCCAAGTTTTGCTTTAAGATCTTTGATTGAAACAGAACTGGTTTCAGGGTGGTTTTTTGATCCGTTTGAAAAATATCCGGCAAATGAAAGATCATTAATGGTTAAATCTGATTTTCCGTATGCAATATGACCATTGTTGAGGATGCAGTTTATTTCAATATGTGGATTAGATGTCCGGCTTAAAATGCCTTTGATCTTGCTGTTAACAACTAGTATCCCTGTTGGATCATATTCTGAGACCATTTTGAGATATTTTTCAGGTAAGTAGTTCCTGATTTTTGAGATATCAATATTATGGCCGGTAATATTAAGATCAAGCATATTATCAGAAGAGACAAACCCATCTAATCCAAAATCGTAATTTTCAATACTTAAGGTCCCTTTTTTGAACATAATGCCAATTTTGGATCTTTGAAGGGTTAAATCAAGATCGGCTTCTATTGTTTTTGTGATTTTAGTATTGCACAGTTGAAAACTTTCAATTTGCATTTCAGCCACTGCAGCAAAATCGACATCATCGCCTAATATTCTGCTTTTAAGCTGGCCTTCTTTAATTAACCCGTTAATAATCAGTTTTGTTGCTCGATTGTTATAGTAAGTTTTAATATCAGTCAGGTTAATTCTTTCAAGATCAATAGTGAAATCATCACCACCGGAGCTTTCGTTTTTTACCGATATGTCATAATTAACAAGGCCCGCTGTATCAGTAAAGAAGTTCATTTTACCGGCTCTTACGCCTACACTTTCAATGTTGTAAATGCCTTTCAGGATATCTGTTATTTTGAACTTGACTGACACAAACCGTGCTGCCAGAAGAGTGTCTGTATTAATTCCCGTGAATGCGTCAGAACTAAAATTGGAAGAAGAATGAACAAGAACATCTTTCAACTCCAGAGAAGCGTTAGGAAATTTTCTTAGAAACGAAAGTTTGAAAGATCCGACATCCAATTTTGTTGAAAGATTTTTATTTAGCGATTTAAGGATAATATCTGCAACCTTATCCTGCAGAAGGAATGAGGCTGAGAAAAGGATAATTGAAACTGTGATAATCAGTATTGCAAACAGTTTCAGTATTTTCAAAATAAGTTTCATGTATTAAAAAGAAAAGTATGTCAACCGTTTGAAGAACCGTGGAGCAAAGTTAATTCATTTGAATAAATTATAACTTCAAGAAACTACAATGAACCTTTTAAGTC
This sequence comes from Bacteroidales bacterium, assembly GCA_030692905.1. Classification (GTDB taxonomy): domain Bacteria; phylum Bacteroidota; class Bacteroidia; order Bacteroidales; family VadinHA17; genus LD21. The sequence goes on along the minus strand of JAUYBT010000187.1, from coordinate 8,875 downwards.
TTTGATATTATGATTTTCAGGAACATTATTTACAGAAAATGTATTGAAGGTATTACTGAAAACATTAATTAACAGGACTTTGCCACTGAGAATCTCTCCTGTTTCAGTTATTATTTTAATCACTTCATTAGCCATATAAGTTCCGGTAATCCCCGGAAGAGCACCAAGTAATCCAACCTGGACTGGCAGAGGGTTTTTAAATTTTTTATCTTTTTCGGAAGGATTATAACATCTGTAAGTTGGTCCTCCTTTATAATTGAAAACAGAGATCACACCTTCGTATTTATATATGGAACCATGAACCATTGGTTTGTCGAGGATAACGCATGAATCGTTAATTATGTATCTTGTTTCAAGATTATCTGTTGCATCAACAATTACATCGAAATTTTTCAAAATGTTCATGGAATTTGAAGCATCAATCCTGAGATTGAATATTTCGAATTCTACAAGTGAATTAAAATGTTCAAGGCGGTTTTTTGCTATTATTGATTTGAGTTTTCCCACATCATCTGATCCATACAATACTTGTCTCTGAAGATTTGTCTCATCAACCATGTCAAATTCAGCGATGGATATCTTCCCGATGCCTGCAGCGGTCAGATATTGAAGAACAGGACATCCAAGTCCTCCGGCGCCAACCACAAGGACTTTTGCCTGTTTCAGTTTTTCCTGGCCTTTGATCCCGATTTCCGGGATCATGATCTGCTTATTGTATCGTCTTATCTCTCGGGGAGATAATATATCGTCTTTCATTTATAATATCTGTCTGTTTAATACAAATATACGGTACCGCCACACAAGAAACAAGAATAAATAAATAGGGACATTCGAATCGAATGTCCCTACAGGATTTATCAGGAATGATATAAAAATTAATCGTTAAATGTAAATGCGACACCTATTTCAAAAGGATACAGGTCATTGCCTTCCGGTCCTTTTCCTGTCCGGAATAATGGAGTCATATAATAAGTTCCATAAAGCTGGAAATTTTCATAACCAATACGGGCTGTTGCGCCATACCTAAGCATATTCAAACTGAAATCTCCGTTTGCTTTTACCTTCTGTCCATCCTGATATACCATTTTGGTGTGCGAACCTATTTTCACTGCCCCGATTGGTCCTGCTGCGATATTCAGGTGGTTATTATCGACAGGGATCTGTATCTCAAGCATAAAGGGGAGATTAAGATATACTGTGGCAAGTTTTGATTTTTTGAGTGAAGCTCCCGGATTGAGCTCCTCAATAATTCCGTTAGTTCCCTTAAGGATATTGTTATTCCCATCAAACTTATAGTTATTCATGTTAAGTCCAAATCCTGTAACAAAGCCGATATGTCTTGTCAATCCAAGACTTAATTGCGAAAAGTTGATATTGAAATTTGATGATTTACCTGAATGAAGTGTCATGTATTCAATATCGGCAGGCAAAACAAGACTCCTGTCGGATGTTAAAAAATTATTGAACCCGAACTCTACTCCGGACCAATGTCCTTTGAACCTGTTTCTTCTTCTGGCACGGTCGTCCTCCGTATCATCCTGATTCCATTCATCATTCTCAGAGTATCTTTTAAAATTGAATTTTGGTCCTTCAAGTGATTCGAGGATATTAAGGCCCCGGTTTCCAACCCTTACATTTAGTGATGAATCACCTTCCTCAATATTTAAGAGGTTTTTTCCTATAGAAACTTTAGTGTTTTCATCTGCGTTAACTGCGGTTCCATGTTTTTTGCCATCCTGGCTTTTCGCGGATGATTCCTGGCTGAATCCCTGCATTATTATTGCTGCTGTGAGCAATATGATTATTCCAATCTTTTGCATGATAGTAAATTTAAAATGTTAATTGTTTTCAGAGATGGGACGAAAAGGGTATTCAAAAAGTTACGGAAGGAGGTTCATTTTTTTTAACCGGGGCATTAAATTTCAGGATCTTTGAACTGAAATATACCGATCTAAGCTCTCCGTTCTCGTCATTATTCTTATCAAGTGCCATTTCCCAACCCAGTAGTTTATTGAGTCCCATTACTCCGGCTTCTGCAATTTCGTATCCTTTAAGTGGACTGCTTAATGATATGTTTACTTTAAGTATCTTTTGCCGGAAAGTTTTTGCAATGAACCTGCTTAGGTTGCTTCTTTCATCATCATACGTGGGGATAATGAGATTGGAATTAGATGCAACAAGTGTATTGCTAACACTTCTTTTTTTAAGATCGATCTCTGCATAAAAAGGAATTTTTGTAAGCTGTATTTCCGGATCGTCAGGATTTCTAAGTAATGAATCATTTGGCATGAGTGCCGACGGATCAGATTGGATTATAACAGAATTGTTTTTTTGAATTCCTGCAAACAGATTTTCTCTTTTTAGTTTCGAGAGGACAGGCTTTTTGTCTGTTATTATTTTATCAGGAACTTTGTCAACAGCTCGTTTAAAAAGGGTGCTGTCAATCACGATGTTTTGTGTTGTAATATTAGTTTCATCTGGCAGGTTCCGTGGGATCACAAAATAGGTCATAATGAGGATGGCAATTACTGCTGCGGCACTTAATCCTATGACCGACAACCGGATAACTCTTTGCCCTGGCGTTCTTTTGATGAGTTGGCTCTTATGTTTGTAACTGATACCTGCAGGATCAAGTCTGATTTTCTGAATTAATTCAAAAGTCCTCTTCTTTTCATAATCCTGATCAATACTCTCCATCAATTCTGTTTGCTGACCGGCCGAAAGATCATTTTCAAGATAAGCGACACAAAGGTATTCGAACTGGGATCCGGAAAGGACAGCGATTGATTTTTTCAGCTGGTCTTTATGCGGGAATGATCTTTCTGATGGTTTAAGGTTGACCACAGTCAGTCCATCAAATTCTTCCTTCAGTTCAGGGTCTTCGTTCAGAAATAATTTGAGCTGCTCAACCTGTAGGTCGCTGAGATTACCGTCGAGCCAATCAATAAGCCATATTTCATAGTTTGATCTGTCGATTTTCATAGCTACAATACAATTTCAATTTTCCTGATAAAGCTTTTCAATGCAAGTCGTCCCCTGTAGATATTTATTTTCACCTGTACTTCAGTTTGTCCTGTAATCTCGCCGATCTCCTTATAACTATAACCTTCATAATCGCGCAGCAGGACTGAAGTTCTCTGTTGGTCAGGTAGTCGTTCGATAGCTGTATGAAGAATCTCGTTAAGGTCGCTGTACTGGGATTCATAAATAAGGTTGTTTTCATAAGATTCTTCAAGTGTTGTCATTCTTTTTTCCTTACGTATTACGTCTATCATGGTGTGATAGGCAGTTGAGAACAACCATGATTTCACAACAGAACACTCTATCTCAGCAACATGTCTCCAGAGCTTTTCATAGCTATCTTGTACGATATCATTTGCCCTGTCCTCATCCTTGAGATTCCCCCTGATGAAGCGGTAAACTGAATCGGCATACTCCTCAACAGATCTGTTATATTCTTTAACTGTCATAAAGTGAATTCCAATGCAAAGACGGATGAAATTACGAAAAGTTACATGGCAGATAAAATTAGTAAAAACACATTTTGTTTTTTTGGTAATGGCACACAACTCACGGCACACGACTCACGGGAAATCAAATTCTTTTCTTCCTTGTGTTGTGCGTCTTGTGTCGAGTGCCCAATTTAATTACGGCTGGCACCTATAACGCTTATTGCCCATAACGCCATAACGGTATAATGGTTCGCGTGCTGGCAAGAAGGAATGTTGATCGCTAATTCTTCACCTGGTACACCCTCACCCAGTCAATTTCCATTGATGTCATTCCATTTATTGGTTTATCCAACCCACCTGCAAGAAGAACATACATGGGCTCCTGTGGCACATCTGATGTCTGCCTGAATACTGATGTATCGTTTATTTTCCAGACAAGTTTGTCGGAAGTCCATTCAAGGGTATAGATGAAGAAATCATTTGAATAACGTGAACCAATGGACGTTTTAGAGGCATTTCCTTTAGCTGAGAAAAAGTCGGACAAGACTTTCCCTTTTGATGTCCGGCAGATGTCGATGTGAGGAGTGATTTTATCAGCCAGCATCCAGAAAGCACTTTTTGCATTGGGATCTCCAAGCTTGATTTTTGCTGTGAAAACGCCATATTTCTGCCTGAAACTGTTGCCGGAATTAATAAGCCCCGAGGTATAACTGAACTCTTTTGTCGAAAATCCATGAGTAGCTGACCATACCTTACCAGTGACTTTCCGGGGTTTAGTATTGATCTTAAGTATGCTGTTCCGGAGTTCAAAATTTTCTTTTTCTGTATATGCCTGAAGATCTGATTCAACAGAGTATCTGTCTTTCAGTAACTTTTCCCCCCAGTAGTAGTTTGTGAGCCATTTTTTTGTATCCAGCTTTTCTCCGTCAAACTCATCACTGAATGACAACTCTCTGTATTTAAGGACATCAAATTTATTGGAATCCTTAACTTTGAAATACCATAGAATATCATCACTCTTCTTCAGCTTATTATACTCAAGAACTTCTTTAAACATTTCAGTCTTTTCGAATCTCTTCTTATCGAGAAGATTCTCTTTCTTTTCTTTGAACTCTGCTGAGGCTACATACTCTCTAAGTTCATAAAATCTGGATAACCGTGATGAACCATCTGTATTGAGATAGTTTGCATACTCTTTCGAGGACTTGAATTTATAAAACTCCTTTATTTCCAAATTTCCTTTAAGCCTTTTGTACTCAAGAAGCTTTTTATATTCTTCAGTATCTTTGAAGGTTATGGGCTTCATGTTCTTTTTTGCAAAGAATTCAGAAGTCTTCATATAGGCACCCAGTTCTTCAAACCTGAGAATGATCTTTGATTTTGTGGTCTCTCCCTTTGCGGCTGCCTTATAGTGTGATTTGATCTCCGGATCAGATTTCAAAGTTTTATATTCTAAAAACTTCCTGTACTCATCAGTATCCTTGAAAGTAACTGGTTTCATCTTTTCTTTTTGCTTGAATTCAAAAGAATTGATAAAACTTTCCAGCGACTCAAAATCCTTTATCTTCCGGGAACCATCCATTTCTTTATATCTTTTCAGGGTACTCCCGGCAATAGTTTTAAAATAGAGAACAATATCCTTTGCTTTTCGAAGAAATAAAAACGCTTTCTCTTTTGAATATTCTTCAGAATTCTTAAACTGAAGGGATTCGATCTCTTTTTTTTTCTGTACGAAATCGGAAGAATTAACCAATTCGTTCAACTCATTATATTTTGCCAGCTGATCAGATTCCGAAAAGACATGGAGTTTCTCAAATTCGGCAATCAAAGCCTTTTCAGCCTGCTCAATTTTAGAAGTTGATGGGATCCTTCCCAGTAAAAGCCTGAGACTTGCCATTGTAAAATTGGTTTATGTACAACTGATAAAGATAAAAAATCTTTCAAGAATAATTGATCACGATTATTCAAATATTTGTTTTAAAGGAATTCGGAGAGCCTGTAGGATAAAAAAAAGAATTAATTTCGGTACTGAAAAAATCAACTATATGAACCGAGCATATTTTACAAATACAAACTCTTTAGCAAAAGAATCCTATACATGCGAGTTGCATCATACCATTAAAATCAATTATATTATGATGAAAAAAATATTATTTATCATAGCAATAATTTCTGTTTCTGTCGTGAACATTTTGAATCTTTCTGCCCAGTCGGTTTCTGCCACAGATATCGTAAGAAAAGCAGATGAAAAATTCAATGGGGAAAGGTCAAGCATAATGGTTATGTCAATGACCATTATCCGGCCAACATGGCAACGGGCAGTTGAGTTTAAAAACTGGTCACTTGGACGCGACTATGCATTGACTCTTATTACCGCACCAGCAAAGGATGTGGGTCAGACATTTTTAAAAAGAGGTGCAGAGATGTGGAGTTGGAACCCTGCAATCAGCAGACTGATCAAACTCCCGCCTTCAATGATGTCACAGGGCTGGATGGGATCGGATTATACCAACGATGATATTCTAAAGGAATCATCTGTAGTAATAGATTATAATCATGAAATTGTTGGTGAAGAGAGCATCGATGGACGGCTCTGTTATAAGATTAAAATGGTAGCAAAGGAAGATGCATCTGTTGTTTGGGGGCATCAGATAAGGTGGATCGACAAAAAAGACCTGTTAGTATTAAAAGCAGAATTATACGACGAAGATGGGTATTTAGTTCGCACAGAATCGGGTTCAGACATCAAAGTAATGGATGGACGGGTTATTCCTTCCAGACTGGAACTGATTCCGGCTGATGAGAAAGGGAACAAAACTATAGTCGAAATAAAAGATATCAGGTTTAATGTTTCTATTGAAGATAGTTTCTTTTCTCAACAGAATATGAAAAGAGTAAGGTAACTCCCTGAAAAGAAACAAATCAAATTAGGAATTAAATTGTATACTGAAAATTAATGGGCATGAAAGAAGACCTTAAAATAGCATGGCGAAATCTCTGGAGAAATAAACGCCGGACTATAATTACTTCAGCATCTGTTTTCTTTGCGGTGTTTTTTGCCGTGATAATGAGATCATACCAGCTTGGCAGTTATGACCGCATGATATTTAACTTCATTGAATCTTATTCGGGTTATTTACAGGTACAGCATGTTAAATACCAGGATAATCCGTCAGTTGATTATTCTTTCGATTATAGCGACTCTCTTGCTGCTGCTGTTTCCGGAGTCAATAAAGTAGTTTCAGTATCTCCCCACATAGAATCATTTGCCCTTGCCTCGAGTGGCACTCAGACAAAGGGAGTAGCTGTTCTCGCTATTGACCCTGAAAAGGAAAGGAGATTTTCAAATCCTGAAAACAAACTTGTAAAATACAGGATAACCAAAGAATCAATAAACCGGCTTAAACTGTCAGCCAGCATCCCTGTTATAATATTGGATAAAGTGGAAAAGAATTTGGGTAGCTCCTATTCCTCAAGGGCAAGATTTGAGCTTGAATTGGGACTTTCAACAAGTGATAATAAACTATATATACCGGAGATTCTCAAATCCAGTGAAGTATCAAATGGCTTTCTTACAAATGAAGATGAGGGGGTTCTTGTATCAGACAGACTTGCCAGTTATCTGAAAGTAACAATTGGAGATACTGTAATACTTATGGGTCAAGGCTATCATGGAGCTTCTGCAGCAGGAATTTTCCCGGTAAGAGGAATAATAAAAATGCCTTCCCCTGACATTGACAACAGGCTCATTATTATGACAATACTAACGGCACAGAAATTCTTTGATGCAGAAGGGAAAATTACCTCCCTTTCCGTTAATCTTACAAGTAAATCGCGTCGAACAATGAGAGATGTACAAGAGAAAATTAATTTACTTCTGACAGATAAAAACACTGTAGCAAAAACGTGGGAAGAGCTGAATCCGGTACTTGTTCAGCAGATTCAGGGTGATAGTCAAACCGGAGTTGCCACGCTGGGACTTCTTTACTTTATCATATTCTTTGGAATATTCGGAACTGTCCTAATGATGATTGCCGAAAGAACCAGAGAGTTTGGAGTACTTATCGCAATCGGGATGCAGAGAATGAGACTGAAAAGAATAGTCACAATTGAAATGATATTGCTTGGTATTCAGGGATTAATTGGCGGGTTGCTGGCAAGTACTCCGTTTATTTTATATTTCTACTATTACCCTATAGTATTGAAAGGGGATCTTGGGAAAATGATGGAAGATTATGGATGGGATGCCGTAATGCCTACTGCGTGGTTCGGGCCTTATTTTTACTGGCAAGCCATTATCGTGTGTATAATGGTGCTTCTGGCAACAATTTATCCTTTAAGAAAGATAGGGAAACTCAAAGAAATAGAAGCACTTAGGAGCTAATTAAATCAGAAAGTTATGATATGGTCAATCTCCTGGAAGAATGTATGGCGTAACAAAAACCGAAGCCTGGTAGTAATTATTGCCGTGACACTTGGAATTATATCCGGAGTACTGCTTGTGGGTATAATGGAGGGCTGGGTGAAGCAGCGCTTACATGATGCGATATATAATGAAGTGTCTCACGTTCAGGTACATAATACTGAATATCTGAAAAATGAAGAAATACTCCTTACTGTAAGAGATACAACTGAAATGGTCCGTGCTATTGAGGCTTTGCCCGGCCTTAAAGGTTGGGTTATGAGAACCAGGATGGTAGCAATGGTCAATACTCCATGGGCAAACACAGGTGTTATTGCTTATGGAATTGATCCTGAAAAGGAAAAACAGGTAACAGAAATTTGCAAGAAAATTGTACCAGGAGGTGGGGAGTATCTTGATAAGACGAAGCCAGGGAATATACTCATTAGCGACAAAACTGCCGAGATATTGAAATTAAAGCAATACATTATTACAGAGGAGGTAATTGACAGGCTAAAAGCTGAAAAAGTTCCTGAGGTTATTTTATCACAACTCGACACGCTAAAGGATGTAAGATTCAGATCTCCAAAAGAGTTTAGGGAGGCATTAAAGGGAGAACTGACAAAGAAAGAGCTTGACAGTTATGGTCTTCAGATAATTGATTATGCCCTTGATTTCAGGATCAGAAACAAAATTCAGATCACCATTTCGGACGAGACCGGCACCCCGGTGCAAGGGACTTTCAGAGTATGTGGAATTTATAAAACAACAAACGGGGGTTTTGATCAGGCCACCGTTTTCGTAAATTCCAGGGAACTCGCTGGTTTGTATAACGGGAAAAGTATTCTCACCCACGAAATTGCTATTTTACTCAATGACATTGAAAATGCTGATTCAGTGAAAGAAAAGCTGACCGGCATATCCCCTGATAACACAATCAGTACATGGAAAGAATTGGCTCCTGATGCAGCAATGATGAATGATTATATGATTATGTACTATTTTATTTTTATCGGAATAG
>JAUYBT010000170.1 GCA_030692905.1 Bacteroidales bacterium | reverse complement strand
TGACCCTGGCATATCCCAAATGGTATATTATCGTTCCATCTTATACCTGGGCAAGTACAGTTGCTTATTCCAGAATGGATCTGGGGGTCCACTACCCCTCTGATGTTCTTATAGGTGCATTGGTTGGAGCAGGGAGCGCTTACCTTACTTATAAGATTAATCAGAAACTTTTGAACCTAAATAAAAGAAAACCCTGCGACTGTCCTGACCTGTGATAAAACGACTCAAGGCACACGACGCACGGTACTCCTCTAATCCATATGCCATTACGCCTTTGCGTCTTTTACGCCATTATCCCTTTACACCTTTACGCCTTTGCTGGTTATATAAAATTAAATTAGACACTACTGTTCGATTTTTTTAACATAAATTGGTACTTTTGACTTATTGGATATTTATTTTTTACCTGATTCGTTTGCAGGAGTTTTTAGAAAGAGATTCAGACAATAATTTTTATTACTGCCATATGATAATAATGAGACTATCTGCAATTTTTCTTCTTTTCTTTCTTTCATTGGCATCGCAGGCACAATATTATGATTGGCCGATGTGGCGATACGATCATGGAAGGTCAGCTTCAACCCCTGAACAACTTGCCGATAAATTGTATCTGCAATGGCAGGTAAAGTATTCTGCCAGAACGCCGGTCTGGGATGATCCTCTCAATCAGAACCTTATGCAGTTCGACAGGATATTTGAACCAATTGTTACCGACAACAAAATATTCCTGGGTTTCAACGATCAGGACAAAGTTATTGCTTTAGATATTAACTCGGGAAAGGAGTTATGGCATTATTATGCTGATGGTCCTGTAAGGATGCCACTAGCCGCAAATAATGGGAAAATTTATTTTACCAGCGACGACGGGAATTGTTATTGCCTCAATGCCGGTAATGGATCCCTGGTCTGGAAACTATCTCTTGCGCCCGCTTCAAATAAGCTTCTTGGTAATAAGCGGCTTATTTCAATGTGGCCGGCAAGAGGTGGTATTGTAATAAAAGACAACATCATTTATACTGCCGCAAGTATATTCCCCATGATGGGAACTTTCATTTATGCGATTAATGCAGATACCGGTGAAATTATATGGAAAAACGAAGGCACCGGAAGTAATTATATTCTCCAGCCGCATAAATCTCCGGCGTTCGCAGATGTAGCTCCCCAGGGAAGTTTTACGATCAGCGGAGACAAACTGCTGGTTGCCGGAGGACGCTCAGTTCCTGCTGCCTTCGATCTTAAAACAGGTGAGGAACTTTATTATCAGCTTGCAGCAAGCGGGAAAACAGGTGGCGCTTTCACCTGTGGTAACGACAGGGTGTTTTTCAATCACCACAGGGAGCGGATGACATATATGTATGATTCCAAAACAGGAGATAAACTTAAATCGGACGTTGGCGAATACCCTGTTATTGATGTTAATAATATCTATTTTTCAGGAAATGAAATAACTGCCTCATTCCTTGATAATAAAAATAAACTTGAAACTCTATGGAAATCGGACTTCTCAGCAACCAATGACCTTATCAAGGCAGGCAATTGTCTGTATGCTGCCGATAGCACCGGAATCACTGCAATAAAAATTGTGAACAATAAGCCGCAAAAACTCTGGACACGCGCGACAGAAAAAAACATTGAAAGGCTGGTAGCTTCAAATGGTAAACTTATTGCAGTTTCTGATGATGGAGATATTCTGGTTTTCGGCGCAACTCCCGTTTCAAATATTTCTTTTATCAGACAACCTGAATCTAAAGTCAAAGGCGAATCTTCATCGGCAAAAGAGATTATTAGTACCACGGGGATCACAAGTGGTTATGGAGTCGTTTTCGGAACTAAAGATATTGAGCTTTTGAAAAGCCTGGTCTCAAATACATCTCTCACGTTAATTGCATACGATAATAATCCTTCAAGAATTAATTGGCTCAGGGAATATTTTGATGGATTAGGCGTAAAAGCTGAACGTCTGAGTTTTTTGCTTTTCGATAAGAACTTTCCGCTGCTTCCAAAATATTTTTCATCACTGACCATAATTAATGACCTTTCATATCTTGATGGCAATAACAAGGATATTTTGAATTCCATATTTGAATCTGCCCGTCCATATGATGGGAAGATATGGGTGAAGACGAATGGCAGAGAACAAAAATTGATTTCGGAAATTTTCGCCGGGCTTGATCTCTATGGTGCTGAATTTAAGAGCGGCAAAGGATATTCACTGATTTCCAGAACAGGTTCACTGGAAGGGTCTGCTGACTGGACTCATAACTATGGGAATATCTCCAATACAATCAAGTCTGATGATGAGATTGTCAAAGCTCCTCTTGGTATTTTGTGGTTCGGTGGTAACTCAAATATGGATGTGCTGCCCCGGCATGGTCACGGACCAGGCGAACAGGTTATAGATGGTCGTCTCATAATTCAGGGGATGAATAGTATAAGCGCCAGGGATGTATACACCGGAAGGGTTATATGGGAAAAGGTTTTCGAAAAACTAATGGATGATAACTGGCTTGTATATTACGATGAATCCTATGACGAAGAGAATCCTCTTGATCCAAAATATAACCAGGAACATTTGCCTGGAGCTAATTCGAGAGGAACCAATTTTATTGCCACGAAAGAATATGTTTATGTAATTGAGGGTAACAATTGTCATCTTATTGATTTAAAGACCGGCGAACTTGTTAAAACATTTTCAACCGGTGACAAGAATACTCAGAAACTCGGATATATAGGGGTCTATGATAGTTTACTGATCCTGGGCAACAATTTTGCCGGGTATCCCGAAATATTAATTGAGGGAGATAAAGCAGAGGATAAAAAATTTACGGATTTTGATCTTACTGCCAGCAAGGAGCTGATAATTATGGATAGATTCAGTGGTAATAAATTATGGAGCATTACTGCTAATCATGGATTTATTCATAACTCAGTAATAGCCGGTGATGGTTTACTTTTCTGCCTCGATAAGTTACCGCAGAATCTGGAAACCAAGCTTAAAAGAAGAGGTGAAAGTCAGCCTGCAGGATCAAGACTGCTATATCTGGATATTAAAACAGGAAAGAAGTTATTTCAAGAGACAAAGAATATTTTCGGAACATGGCTTGGCTACTCTTCTGAATATAAACTGCTGTTGCAGGCAACCCGGCCATCGAGAGACATGCTTACAGGAGAAGATGGTAACAGGATGATTGTATATAAAACCCCGACGAAAGAATTACTCTGGGATAAAGCTGTTACTTATTCTAATCCTCCAATCATTTCTGATGATAAAATTTACACTAACGGCGAGGGCTTTTCTCTGCTTACAGGGGAACCTCTTTATGAAAAGGATGTATTGACCGGAGAGGAGGTAAAATGGAATTTTAAACGCGAATATGGTTGTGGCTATGTGCTTGCAAGTGAACACCTGCTCACATTCCGGTCTGCCTCAGCAGGGTTTATTAATCTTGATGTATTTGAGGGCACTGGCAGTCTTGGTGGTTTTAAAGCAGGTTGTTCGGCAAATCTTATTGTTGCAAACGGGGTACTCAATTCTCCGGATTATACACGTACATGCCAATGCCCGTACCAGAACCAAACCTCCCTTGCTTTAATATATATGCCATGGATGAACTACTGGACAAACAGCAACTATAAGTGGAGCGGGAAACAGATAAAACAGCTGGGACTTAATTTAAATGCTCCGGGTGACAGGACTTCTGCGGATAACATCCTGTGGCTTGAATTCCCTAATGTGGGCGGAGCATCTCCTGAGATTCCTGTTAAAATCGATACTATTGATTATTTCCTGATCAGAAAAGATCCTATCTCAGTTCATTCAGAAAATACACCATGGATAAGTTCAAGCGCAATTGGTGGGATCAGGTCTCTTGAAATAACATTATCCAAGGAAAAGATAGTTCCGGATGCTTCCTACAAAATCAAACTGTATTTTTCTGAACTTGAGAACAAACAAAGCGGTGAACGAGTTTTTGATGTAAGTATTCAGGACAGGAAGGTATTGGAAAACTTTGATATTATCAGCGAAGCAGGTGGGAGAGATAAGGAGATAGTTAAAACATTTACCGGTATCACAGTTGGTAATACTCTTACCATTAAAATGAATCCAAAAATAGGGAATACTATCTTATCCGGTATTGAAATGATACAGGAGGGTACATCTGATAAAAAGCTCAGTGAAAGATGAAACCGGCATATTATAAAATAATCATACTGGCTGGAATAATAAGCCTGGCCTGCACGACAAGAGTGTCGGAATGGGTATTACTCAATTCTTTACCAAACCAATATACCCTGATCTATTTTCATAATAGTCCCCTTAATGAAACTTTTAAAAAACAAAATCTGACTATTGCTGATAGAATAAAAACTGCGAATATTCAGTTTAAAACTGTTACCAGACAGGATATTAAGGAGCCATATTACGGATTATATTATGAGGACCGGCTTTTCTCCAGGTATAATAATCCTGATGAATTCAGAAATCTAACCACTTCCCCTTTGCGTGAGAAAATTGCAGCAGAATTGATGGCAGGCAAGCTTTGTGTGATGGTTTATCTTATGACTGATGATAAAGAAAAGGATGAGAAAGGCTTGCAGGCATTGAAAAAGGCACTCGGGGCTTCTCCGTTCGGGAAGATCATTACAGTGTTTGAATTAAGCAGGAACAGCAAAGAGGAGGCTCTTTTCGCTTCATTACTGCTTAATGTTGAAGATGACCTCAAAGGAATTCAGGAGCCGATGCTCTTTGGTGTTTTTGGCAGATTCAAAGCTCTTGAACCTCTTCTGGGAAGAGGTATTTCTGAAGAAAATATTAATCTGATGATCGATTATCTTACTGCTGAGTGCAGCTGTCTTATAAAAGACGACCTCCCGGGAACTGATATTCTGTTTACTGATAAATGGGATAATCCTCAGCCTGCTCTTCTGAATAAAATTATAGATGAAAATCTTTCTCTGGGTAATTAGATGCAAAACGACACCCTTTCATACGACACGCTGAATAACAGGCCTTTGCCTAAATGGTTGATTGATCAGAAGGAGGGCATGACTACCATTCAAACGCAGAAAATTGTGATGAGAGAGGATAATTCCTTGAAAATTTCTTTTATTGTAACATCCATTTTCATCTTATTGGCGATTGCAATTTTAACTGTTTATTTTCTTAAAAAACATAAGAACCAGGTATAATGAATCCGTTGAAATTAGTCATTAAAGAGCTCCTGTACAGGAAGATCAGTTCTATTGTTATTCTTTTCACAGTAGTTGTGGCAAGCTCTGTTTCAGTTGCCATCTATACCTTAAGCAAAGCCAGCGAAAATGAGACCCGGAAGATCATGCGTGAACAGGGTCTTAACCTTTACATTTTTCCGAAAGGCACAAATCTCATCGATTTCTATTCAATAAATAATACCGGAACCTTTCCTGATAAATACGTGGATGTCCTGGCAGAATCAAAAACATTTGATGCAGTCAGACATCTTACGGGTATTCTGCAGATAAAATATCCAGATTGGAAAGACTCAAACGGATCAACTCATCAGATCGTTCTATTCGGTTACAAAGATGAAGCACAACAAAAATATCTCCCTGAACAGGAACTCATGGGATTTGATGTTAAAAAAGGTACAGTCCAGGTCGGGGCTTTGATAGCAAAAAATATTAAACCCGAAGCTCCGTTTATTATTAAGGGAGCAGACGGTAAACAATATAATTTCAAGGTTGACAAAAGGTTGGAGGAGGGCAGGGGAATGATGGATCAGGGAGTATCTTTTAATCTTGAAGATCTTCAGCAGGTCCTTGGTATGCAGGGGAAAATTAACAAAATAGAGGCATTAGGCTGCGTTTGTAAGGATGGCAGGATAAAGAATGCAAGAAAGCAGGTTCAAGCCATATTTTCTGACCTTGAGGTAACTGAAATAAGCAGTATTGCCGATGCCCGTGAAAATCAGCGTGTAATGATGAACAAATATGGTGCTTTTATAATTCCTTTTATTATAATATCATGTCTGCTGATTACAGGACTATTATTCTATCAGAATGTTAATGCGAGAAAACGTGAAATAGGTCTTTTAAAAGCGATGGGAACCAGTTCATATACCATTCTGTTCATGATTCTTTTTAAAGCATTTATCATCGGATTGGCTGGAGGTATCATAGGTTTCTTCAAAGGCAGTTGGGTTGCAGAATATTTTGGAAAAGAAATTTTCATGTTTACCGCATTGAGTATAAAACCGGTGTGGTCGATCTTTTATTACATCATTATTATTTTTCCGGTTTTATTGATGCTCAGCAGCTGGATACCTGCTTTGATTGCAACAAGAATTGATGCTGCAAAAATCCTAAGCCAGGAATAAGTAAAAAGACAAAAGACAAAAGTAAAAAGACAAAAGTGAAAAGGGATGCTTGAGATCAACAATATTTCAAAAAGATATAAAAAAGGTTCTGAGGAATTTACTGCACTCGAAAATGTAAGTCTTAAGATTGAAAAAAGTGATTATATGGCAGTTACCGGTGCAAGCGGAGCCGGAAAATCTACACTACTGCATGCAATCGGAGGGTTGGTACATCCTGATTCAGGTGAGGTTTTATATAAGGGAAGAGATATCTATAAGCAGAAAAGTAAAGTGACAGATGAATACAGGAAAAAGCATGTCGGATTTATGTTTCAGCAATTCCATCTTATGCCATATCTGACTGTTCTTGATAATATCAGACTTGCCTGTTATGAGAAACATCAGCTTCATTCTATTAATAATTACCTCGATAAATGTTCTCTTACCGGATTGAAAAATAAATATCCTTCCGAGTTAAGTGTCGGAGAAAAACAAAGAACTGCCTTTATAAGGGCAATAATATCCAATCCGGATATCCTGCTTGCTGATGAACCAACCGGAAATCTTGACCCTGCCAACAGTAGTATTTTAATGTCGCTTGTTGAAGACTTCCATAAAAATGGAGGTACTGTTGTCCTGGTCTCTCACGATCCGTTAGCAGCAAAATACGCAAACAGGATCATAACGCTTGAAAAAGGCAGAATTGTACTCTAAACCTTAGTCTTTATGCCCGCCAGTTAGCGGGCTGTCTTAACGCTTCGTGTTCTAATATCCTGAAAATATGAAATTGTATGCCTTAATTCTTATTGCTTCTGTTTTTTTGATTGGCTGTAATTCCGTTAATTATAAAGAGGAAGATTTTGCTCTTGCTGTTGAAAATGGCAAATTGGCCAATGAGTCTTATGTTCGATCCCTTAATTGTGTGAAAGCCTGGATGAATCATCGTGACAGTATCAGCGGATTAATTCCTACTAATTTAACTGGGAAAAAGGATATTTGGGAACCTTTTAATTCGGCAGCAGATAATTATGCATTTATGGTACTGACTTCCTATCTGCTTGATCAGGATTTTTACAACGGACCAATGCTGGATATGCTTCATTCAGAGAAAAAATTGACATCAAGAATTAAATCTCTGCCAGATGTTTACAGATTTTCTACCCAGAGGTACGATACAGAAAAAGCTGATACAGCCTGGATTATTTTCGGTGCATCGGAATATATTAAAGACGGTCTGATCCCGTTAGCTGAATACATTGGGCCCTCGCCGTGGACGAAACGGATGATGGAAATGTTGGATGACCTTTCCGGATATTATTCCGTATTGAAAAATATGAATCAATTAGGTACCTACAAGGCTGTTTCAGAAGAGATTAATGGATCAATGCTTCAAGCCTTATCTCGCATTTACTGGATGACCGGAAACGAAAAATATCTGGATTGGGCTATAAAAATTGGAGACTATTACCTGGTGGAGGATCGCGATTTA
>JAUYBT010000137.1 GCA_030692905.1 Bacteroidales bacterium | reverse complement strand
CCGATACCTTCTGCACCATAATTACGTGCAATAATTGCATCTTCAGGAGTTTCGGCATTGGCACGGACACCCATTTTACGGAACTTATCAACTATTGTCATGAATTCCTTAAAGCGTGGGTTTTCCGATGCATCCATCAGGGAGATTGCTCCGGTATAAACTTTTCCTTTTGTACCGTTAAGGGTAAGAACATCACCTTCTTTAATAATTATATCTGAACCAGTAATTTTAGTTATTTTTTTAGCAGCGTCAACATGAAGTGCACCTGCACCAACAATACAGCATTTACCCCATCCGCGTGCAACAAGTGCAGCGTGAGATGTCATACCACCGCGTGCAGTAAGGATTCCTTCAGCAGCGCGCATCCCTTCAACATCCTCAGGGTTAGTCTCTTCGCGAAGAAGAATAACTTTTTCACCTTTACGGAACCATGCAACAGCATCTTCGGCATTGAAAACAACTTTACCAACTGCTGCTCCCGGTCCTGCAGGTAAACCTTTTACTAACGGCTTAACTTTCTTTTCAGCATTTGGGTCGCAAATAGGATGCAGAAGCTCATCGAGCTGTGCAGGATCGACACGCATAACAGCAGTTTTTTCGTCGATCATTTTTTCGTGAAGCATATCCATTGCCATGTTAAGTGCAGCAGAACCTGTTCTTTTACCTGTGCGGCACTGTAACATATAAAGGGTACCTTCTTGTATTGTAAATTCAATATCGAGCATATCGTGGAACGACTTCTCAAGAATATTACGGATATCCCAGAGCTCTTTGTATGTTCCGGCCATTGCCTCCTGCATACTGTGAAGATGCCTGTTCTGATCATTTTTTGTATCATCATTAAGAGGGTTGGGAGTGCGGATTCCGGCAACAACATCTTCTCCCTGTGCGTTTACAAGCCATTCGCCATAGAAAAGGTTTTCACCTGTTGCAGGGTTACGTGTGAAAGCAACACCTGTTGCAGATGTATCACCCATGTTGCCAAATACCATTGCCTGTACGTTTACAGCTGTACCCCAATCATCAGGAATTCCTTCAATACGACGGTATGAAACAGCTTTTTTACCATTCCAGCTTTTGAATACAGCTTTAATACTGCCTTCAAGCTGTTCTTTTGCATCATCAGGGAAAGGTTTTCCAAGAGCATTTTTTACTATTTTCTTAAATTCTTCCGAAAGAACCTTCAGTTCATCCGCAGATATTTCAGTATCTGATTTATATCTTTTTTGTTTTTTAAACTCATTAAGCTTTTCATCAAGTTGCTTACGTATTCCTTTTCCTTCACCAAGATCAATACCTTCGGCTTTCTCCATTACAACGTCGGCATACATCATGATGAGACGACGGTATGAATCCCATACAAAACGCGGGTTGTTGGTCTTCTTCAGGAAACCCGGGATAGTTGCTGAACAAAGACCGATATTGAGAACGGTATCCATCATACCCGGCATCGAACTGCGGGCACCTGAACGGCAGGATACCAATAATGCGTTTTCGTTATCACCATACTTCATATTCATTGCCTCTTCTGTCTTCTTCATTGCTGACCATACTTCAGGCATCAGTTCTGAAGGAAGAGTACAATTGTTCTTATAGTATTCATTGCAAGCTTCTGTGGTGATAGTAAAACCAGCCGGAACAGGTAATCCAAGCAGACACATTTCTGCAAGGTTAGCTCCTTTACCTCCCAGAAGGTTTTTCATATCAGTTTTACCCTCTGCAGTTTTCTTTCCAAAGGAGTAGACTCTTTTAACGTGTGACATAATTTTATTAATTTGAGATAAGTTTAAATTATTGATTTTGCAAAATAAGTCGCAAAGTTAATATTTAAAATTGAATTTCTGAAACCAGTGTTATTGATAACTTTTCAAGACCTGGGGTGAAACATGATCAGGGTATCGAGTAAAAAACTCCTGTCGATATGTGTATATATCTCTGTGGTAAGAATAGATTCATGCCCAAGCATCTCCTGAACGGCTCTGAGATCGGCTCCGGCTTCTATCATGTGAGTAGCGAAAGAGTGTCGGAAGGTATGAGGACTGATGTTTTTTCTTATTCCGGCTTTAGCTGCAAGATCCTTAATAATTGTGAAGATCATGGCTCTTGTGAGTCTTGCCCCGCGGCGGTTAAGAAAAAGGACGTTCTGGTCGTGAATCACAGGAAGCCTGTCTCTGTCCTTTTTGTATATATCCATCTCCTTCAGTGCTTTGCCACTGACAGGCACCAGTCTCTGTTTATTGCCTTTTCCAGTCACAACAATAAAACCTTCACCATAATGTATATCGGTGAGACGGAGATTTACAAGTTCCGAAACACGCAAACCGCATCCGTAAAGTGTTTCAATAATTGCTTTATTCCTGTGGCCTTCCGGTTTGCTAAGGTCAATTTCATCGATCATCCTGTCAATCTCAATTACAGACAGTACTTCAGGAAGCTTAAGACCAATTCTTGGAGATTCTATCAGTGAGGCAGGATTCTCATCTATTTCACCTTCGATTAGCAGGAACTTGTAGAATGCCCTGACTCCCGAAAGTACTCTTGATTGGGTTCTTGTATTTTTATTGTCAGTGCCATACCAGCCAAGAAATGCTTTCAGGTCGGAATAAGTTACCATGGCAGGCGTAACATCACTTCCGGCTTCTCTGAAGTATCTTTCCAGTTTAGAAACATCATTCAGATAGGCCTCAATACTGTTCTGCGACAATGACTTCTCAAGCCTGAGATATGTTTCAAAATTTCTGAATGATTGCTTCCATCCTAAACTCATTATGCTTTCATTTTTATGCTTCTATATTTATTTACTTTGTGCCTTTATTTTACACAAAGAAACACAAAGAAACACAAAGAAACACAACCTTTTTAAGTTAGTCTCTTTAAATATTTTTTAGCTATTTTTACCATTAATTTATAAGGTAACACCGGCACCAATATTTATTATGGAAATTAATTCAATATCAGATGAACTGAGCCCCGACTTGTCGGGGCGAGCTACATCATACTATTAAAAACAATTATATTATGATAAAAATAGTGATTATTAATGGTCCGAATCTGAATCTTCTTGGCAGGAGGGAACCCGAGAAGTACGGACATTCCTCTTTTGAAGAATACCTTTTAGTACTGAAATCCCGCTATCCTGATATCATTTTTGAATATTTTCAGTCGAATATCGAAGGTGAAATTATTAATGAAATTCAGAAGTCGGGTTTTTCATCAGATGGGCTAATCCTTAATGCCGGTGGTTACACTCATACTTCCGTTTCAATTACCGATGCCATTGCAGCAGTAAAAACAGATGTTATTGAAGTTCACATAACAAATATTTCAGCACGTGAGGAGTTCCGGCATACCAGCCTTATTGGCAGAAACTGCGCAGGTAGCATTTCGGGTTTTGGGTTGGACAGTTACAGGCTTGCTGTTGAGGCACTTATTGCAATGAATAATTCAAAGAAGAAATAATTTATGGACAGAAAAAAAACAAAGATTGTTGCCACCATTTCCGATAGAAACTGTGAACCAGGATTCATTAAGGAGCTTTATGAAGCCGGGATGGATGTCGTAAGGATTAACTCTGCACATCTTAGCATTGAGGCTGCGCTTCAGATAATCAAAAATATACGTGAAGTCTCCGACAAAATTGCAATACTAATCGATACCAAGGGACCTGAAATACGGACTACTGTTTGTGATTCTCCTATTCAACTTAAAAAGGGAAGTAAGATCAGTATTATCGGGGATCCCGGGAGAAAGAGCTCAAATGGTGCAATTTTTGTAAGCTACAAGACATTTGCATCAGATATACCTGTTGGATCACTGATTATGATGGATGATGGAGAATTGGAATTAAAAGCAGTTAAAAGGAAGGGAAATGAACTCGAATGTATTGTTGAGAATGACGGGATTCTCGGATCAAGGAAAAGTGTTAACATTCCCGGAGTGAAGATTTGCCTGCCTTCTCTGACTGAAAAGGATAAAGCTTTTATTGAAATGGCTGCTAAGAATGAAGTTGATTTTATTGCCCATTCATTTGTAAGGTCACGACAGGATGTGCTTGATGTTCAGGCTGTTCTTGATTCCTTCAATAGTAGTATTAAAATAATAGCCAAGATAGAAAATCAGGAAGGTGTTGAAAACATAGATGATATACTTGATAATGTATATGGTATTATGGTTGCCAGGGGTGATCTTGCTATTGAGATTCCTTATGAAAAAATTCCGGGTATCCAGAAGATGATAATTACAAAGTGCATAATCACCAGGAAACCCGTTATTGTTGCAACACAAATGCTTCATTCAATGATATCCAACCCCAGGCCGACCAGGGCAGAAGTGAGCGATATCGCCAGCGCTATTTATTCGCAGACCGATGCAATAATGCTAAGCGGGGAAACAGCTAATGGAAAATATCCTGTGGAAGCAGTAAAAACAATGACTAAAGTGGCTCTTGAGGTTGAGAAGAACAAGGAAAAATTTCTTGATATTCCTTACCTTAATGATACGGGAGAAATATCTGCATATCTGGCAAAAGTTGCAGTTAAGACTGCCTATAGAATTGGGGCAAGAGGAATTATTGCTGATACTACAGGTGGAAGGACAATCAGGGACATGGCTTCATACAGGGGCATTAACCTGATCCTTGCACAATGCTACTCAGAATGTACAATGAAAGAACTTGCACTCTCATATGGTGTTTATGCAAGTTACCAGGAGCGAAAAAAATCAGTTGATGAGTTTATCCATATCGCCTTAAAAAACCTTA
>JAUYBT010000025.1 GCA_030692905.1 Bacteroidales bacterium | reverse complement strand
GCCGCAAGCTCCAACGCATCTCAGACTGGATAATGAAAACTTATTATCTTTAGTCGATTCTCCGACCTGAATTCCAAGTTCTTTCTTAAACTCATCAAGGACTTTCTCAGCACCCCTCACATAACATGCGGTTAATACCGAATTGTCTTACACTTTTGAACTCCCATTCACCCTTTCGCCCCGTCTCCCCTGTCTCTCTATACATGAAAGTAGCTATCTAACCGCTTCCCCTTCTTCATTCTGTAGTGCACAAAGAGCAATACAAGTGCAATAGGAAGAATTGATACTGCCACTATTGCTGACCAGCGTATATCGATTGTGTTAAAAAGAAATTTATCGATAAAAACCTCAGCAACAATGCAAAATCCTGATAATACAAGAAACGCAAATGCAAGAATGTTAAAACCCTTAAAAAGAGCCACCTTCCATAGCAATGTAATAATACTGATAAAGACAAAAAGGGCAATTGTTATAGGTAGTCCGATACCATAGAACCAGTCTGCCTGTCCGGAAAAGAGGTCTAATAAAAACAGCTCCGTAAGTATTGTAATGAGTAACCCCGGGATAATTATATAATACTTTTTAAATGCTAAGAGGATAAGGGTGAGGCATATCCAGGCTGCTAAAACTGAGGTGTCGGCAAACAGTGACCATGAGAGACTTCTGCTAATAACGAGATCAACAATAGAACAAACTGCTATTGCGGAAAAAGCTATTATTCCGGTAAGTTCCCAGATGTGTTTCCTTGTCTCTTTTCTGTATAATAATATTATATCGGAAGGGTAATGCCCTGTCTGATCTGTCAATTCAGCACTATGCTCCTTCCCGATGGTTTTTCCGCAAAGAGGACAGATAATAACATCAATATCCAGTTCTATTCCGCAATAGGTGCAAAAATTCATATTAGAAATATTTACTTATTATTCAGTACTTTAACATGTATCCCCGAGTCTGTAAAATGCTTTAAGAAATGTTTTTCCAGTCCGGTAGATTGGGAGATACTACAAAAATTCAGTCGCATTTTATTCCTGAAAGTCACCATGGCGCAACTGATTTTAACATGTGTATTTGGAGGTGTTGGCACCACTTCAAAAGAATCGATGTGATCTTCCATCTCTGCTGGCAGGTTAACAGCGCCAAGATTAGTCATTATTCCGGAACACTGATTTGATCCGAGTCTTTTATATACAGCCGAAATAGCCATCCTTTTAATGAAAAGCGGAAGCACCCTGACGAAAGGACTTTTTTCATGACTGACATTTTGTGATAAAAATCTGGTTATCTGTTTTACATCTGTTCCGGCCTGTAGCTGATGATGGACAATCTTAAGTATTTCCTCAAAAGTGTAAACTCCCAGTCTCAGGTCAATTTCGGGCATTACGAAGAGAGAAAAATTGCGCATGGTTTTGCTCGGAAATTTTTTCCTGAGATTTACCGGTACTTCAATACGCAAAACACCTCTCTTCTGTCTCTTCATGTCTTTCTTTTCTTCAAGATAAAACTTTTGAAGTGAGAACATATAAACAGAAGCAACATATTCAGTGACTGTTACTTTATGACCCCTTGCTGCATCCAGGAGTTTATCAAGAGAAATTTCCGAACGGATGATCCTCAATCGTGGCTTCTCATTCAGATTGAATGGGAGATGCCATGCTTTTGTCAGTTTTCCGGGAGGAGGGATCTTTCTCCTGAAAAACCTGTTATAGCCATCTTCCATTTCACCATTTGCAATCGGGCTGTCTGGTAAAATAATCCCCTCAGACGAGCGGATGGTTATTCCTGTTAACCTGAAATATGTATAAAGCAGCGATTTAAAGTATTCAAAAGCGCCACTTCCATCGGTAAGTATGTGGATGAACTCAACAGATACCCTGTTCTCTTTAATAAGGATCCTGTAAAGGGGTTCATTTTTTCTTTTGACTGCAAATGCCGTACAGGAGATTTTTTCTTCAGTTTGAATACGTGGAAATTGGTGGTTATATTCGAGATAATACCAGAATAATCCGCTACCGAGTGATACGCTGAAATAGGGAAATCGTCCGGACGTAATTTCAACCGCCTCCTTAATTGCAGAAAACTTTACAGGCTCCTTTAGAGTTGCCGTAATTCTGAATACAGCGGTC
The DNA here is from genome assembly GCA_030692905.1 of Bacteroidales bacterium. Taxonomy (GTDB): domain Bacteria; phylum Bacteroidota; class Bacteroidia; order Bacteroidales; family VadinHA17; genus LD21. Next base: position 3,719 of record JAUYBT010000025.1, on the reverse strand, counting down.
AACTCGCTCGACATGATAGCAGGAAATAGCTTCGCAGCATTATCAAGTTTTAACCACCCGATCTCCTGAATAGATTTTGTATCGATCCCCTTACCCTCCATTTAATAATGTAAAAATACGAAATGTTTATCAAATATCAGATTTGTGTTGTTCAACACACAGGATGAATTAATATTAAAAATTCTTATTTTTGCTCCCCTGTTTATGAATATTCACAATTAAAATACATTACTTATGAGAAGACCAGGTTTTCTTCAGATTTCTATTTGCCTGATGGTGTCAATGTTGGTTTTTATCAGTCCGGCTAAGGCTCAGATGCCACAACGAGGCGGTAACCAGGATACTATAATGGGCTGGACCGATGATACACATTATCTGATCAGAACATTTGATGCAGATAAAAATCCTGTTGTTCAGAGTGTTGATATTAAAACCGGGAAAGGTATTTTTGTTCCGCCGGCAAAATCCGATCGGGAATTGATTTCTCAATCACTTCCACAGGGAACAACATTAACAATGAATGATGTGATCAGTCCTGATATGAAGAGTGTTCTCCTGGTGAAGGAGAATGATCTCTTCTTTTTTGCAATCAGTGATAAGGAATTGAGGAGGCTTACAAACGACAAAACAGCCGAAGTAAATGCCCGCTTTTCCCCCGATGGGATAAAGATAGCATATACAAAAAACAAGGATCTGTATGTTTATGATCTTGTGAACAATAAGGAAACCAGGCTTACTTTTGATGCTTCCGATAAAATTTACAATGGTTATTCTTCCTGGGTTTACATGGAGGAGATACTTGGCAGGCCGAGCCATTATGCAGCATTCTGGTGGTCGCCCGACGGAAATAAACTGGCTTACCTGAGAACTGATGAGACCGATGTTCCTGTATTCACACTGAACAGACTTGATGAAGCCGATGGTATCCATGGACTTATCGAAGCTACTCCTTATCCCAAACCTGGCGATCCCAATCCGAAGGTGAAAATGGGTATTGCCGATGTTGCATCTGCTAAAACTGTATGGGTAAAAACTGATTATAGCATTGACCAGTATATTGCATGGCCATTCTGGACACCTGATAGTAAAAAGCTTGCTATACAGGTAGTTAATCGCGATCAGAATGATATCAAAATCATTCTGGCTGATCCCTCATCAGGTGATTTTACACAGATCTACGACGAGAGCAGGAAGACCTGGGTTGAATTCTATGAGGATATTTATGTGATGAATAACAATTCCGGCTTTATTGTCAGAAGCTATAGAAATGACTGGGAGAATCTTTATTATTACGGATGGGATGGCAAACTCATCACACAACTTACAAATTTCAACTTCAGGATTACCGGTATCGACAAGGTGGATGAAGATATGAAAATGGTCTATTTCTCAGCCACCGGTGATGAATCAACTGAAAAACATTTTTTCAGGGTTGGTCTCGATGGTAAGAATTTGCTTCAGATAACAACCGGAAACGGGACACATAACGTAAGTATTTCTCCAAAAGGCAGTTACTTCGTTGATACATGGAACAGCGTGGTCAGCGCCGGTACTATGATTGCACTCGATAAAAAAGCCAAAATTTTTAGGGAGATACATAAGTTTGAGCAACCGGCATTTGATCCTACAAAAAACTCAAAAGCCGAATTAGTAAAGATCCTGACTTCCGACGGACTGTTCAATATGCCGGCTATTATAACTTATCCTGTTAATTTTGATCCAACAAAAAAATACCCGGTAGTTTTTACAATCTACGGAGGTCCTGACAACAAGAAAGTTAAAAACTTATGGGAGGGAAGCAATCCTTCATGGTATTCTCAGAATGGAATAATTACCTTTTCAGTTGACCACCGTGGCTCAGGTCATTTTGGAAAGAAAGGTCTTGATTATATGTATCGCAGCCTGGGCAAATGGGAAATCCTTGATTATGAAGATGCAGTGAAATGGTTACTCACAAAGCCTTATATTGATGGTGCCCGCATGGGTATCACAGGAAGCTCATACGGCGGATACATGACCTGCCTGGCATTGACCAAAGGGGCAGACTACTGGACACATGGGTTTGCCGGTTCTTCGGTAACTGATTATCGTCTTTATGATAATATTTATACCGAACGCTTTATGGATACTCCCCAGGATAATCCTGAAGGTTACAAAGATGGCTCGGCTCTTAATTTTGTTAAAAACTACAAAGGGAAATTATATATGACTCATGGAGATATGGATGATAATGTTCACATGCAGAATTCCATATACCTCATTTCCAGGTTACAGGATGAAGGAAAATCATTCGAATTTATGCTTTACCCCGGTGGACGCCATGGATGGAGAGGAGCAAAAGCTATTCATTCGAGAAATGAAGCAAATAACTTCTGGTTAAGGAATTTCTTTTTTTGATTTAACTTCAGGCACTCCAAACACCAAATATATGATTATAGGCATCCTCAAAGAATCGGGAACTGAAAAAAGAGTAGCAATTCTCCCTGGTGAAGTTACCGTATTGAAAAAGATGGGTATTGAAGTATTAGTCGAACTTGGTGCCGGCGAACGGGCTTTTGCTGCAGACAAGGCTTACCAGACTGCCGGTGCCTTGACGGTTGAACGAAAAGAGGTTGTATCTAAAGCTGCAATGTTGCTTTCAGTCAATCCCCCGATAGAAGATGATATTAATTCTTTCAGAGAAGGGCAGGTGCTTTGCTCGGTTCTTAATCCTGTTGAAAACAGCAAATGGCTTGAGAAAGCCCGTCATCAGGGACTTACAGTTCTGGCACTCGATCTGGTACCAAGGACAACGCGGGCTCAGTCTATGGATATTCTCTCTTCGATGGCTACAGTATCCGGTTATAAAGCAGTACTTGATGCTGCATCGTTATTACCAAGATTCTTTCCGATGTTCATGTCAGCAGCCGGAACAATTAAACCATCACGGGTGCTTATCCTGGGAGCCGGAGTGGCCGGATTACAGGCAATTGCGATTGCACGTAAACTCGGGGCCATAGTTGAGGTATTCGATGTAAGATCTGCTGTTAAAGAGGAAGTTAAAAGTCTCGGTGGAAAATTTATCGAAGTTGAAGGTTCAAAAGAAGATGCTGCTGCAGGTGGATATGCTGTTGAACAAACCGAAGAGTTTAAAAAGAAACAGCAGGAACTGATTCAACAACGTGCTATAGCAGCTGATGTTGTTATTACCACTGCCCGGATTCCCGGCAGAAGAGCTCCGGTTCTTCTTCTTAAAGAAACAGTGAATGCCATGAAACCCGGATCAGTTATCGTTGACCTCGCTGCTTCAACAGGAGGTAACTGTGAACTGACTGAAAACGGGAAAAAAATAGTTGTGAACGGGGTAAATATTATCGGGAAATCTGATTACCCTTCCGATATGCCTACTGATGCCAGCAAGATGTACGGTTGCAACATTATCAATCTTCTGAAAATTATGGTTGATAAAGATGGCAACCTGGCTCTTAATATGCAGGATGACATTATAAACGGGACGACCGCTGTTCATGGTAAGGAGTATATAAGTCAGAGAATCAAGCAAATGCTAAATATCAAATAAAAACATATCATGGAAAATATTTTAGGATTTTTCTTATTACACAGGGAGGCTATTTTTATTGTGATCCTTTCAATATTTCTTGGTATTGAGGTGATCAGCCATGTTCCTGCCATTTTGCACACTCCTCTGATGTCCGGGGCCAATGCTATACACGGTGTGG
>JAUYBT010000098.1 GCA_030692905.1 Bacteroidales bacterium | reverse complement strand
GACACAACGCAAAAGGTCAGAGTCATTTACCGGAAGCAACAAAAAGCCCTGATTGATATTAACAATTGCGACTCTGCTTCACTTGTCAGACTTCCGGGAATTGGTCCGGTTTTATCAGTGAGGATCATAAAGTACAGGAATTTACTTGGTGGCTTTGCAAGGATAGAGCAACTTAAAGAGGTTTATGGCTTACCGGAAGAGACCTATAATCTTATCAAAGGCAGTATTTTTGCTGATACATTAGCTATTACCAGGATCAATGTTAATTCAGCTGATTATAAAGAACTTGCCCGACTTCTATATTTTGAAAAATATGAAGTGACAGCTATTCTTAAGTACAGGGAGTTGATGGGAAGGATAACAGGAATAGCTGATCTTATTGAAAACAAGCTGATAACAGAGGAAAAGGCTGCTAAAGTAGGACCCTATCTAAGGTTCGAATAGTAGTGTTTTTATTGACCATGATTGTAAATATCCACTTCATGGCATATTTGCCGGGGCAAGGGGATGTAAAAACCTGATATATGAAACGAAATAACTCGTATATTACAATCCCAGATTAAAAGAGAAAGCCCGACTCTTGCGCAATGACTCAACTTTTTCTGAAATTTTACTTTGGCTTAAAATTAAAGGTAAGACATTCGGTTATGAATTTCACAGGCAAGTGCCAATAGATGAATTTATTGTTGATTTTTATTGTCACGAGCTTAGACTGGCAATTGAAATAGATGGAAGCAGCCACAATAATAAATATGAGTATGATTTAAAAAGGCAGAGGAAGCTGGAAACTCTTGGAGTTAATTTTATCAGGTTTGATGATATTGATGTTAAGCGAAATATGAATGATGTTTTAAGAGCGTTGGAAAGTGTAATATTGGAAATAGAGAAAAGCAAAGAAGGGGGGAAATGATATTTTCTTTTCTTAAATTAAGATACTAAGACATCCCCCTTGCCCCCTTCAAAGGGGGAATTTATGCCGGATTAAAGTCTCATTTTTTTCTTGAATAGTCTGATTCTGTCCGATTTATTTGGACCTGGTCAGGGAAAGTCGTAATTTTAGTAAATACAAAATCGAGAGGAAGCGGTAATTTTTAATTATTTCAATATCAAAAAAAAGGGCGATATGGATAATTTATTCCCATAAATGTTTTGAAAAGACTTTTTCTATTTCTAACTTTGCGCCTCGTTTGAAAACTGAATTTTTAATTATGATCATTGTACCATTAAAAGAAGGCGAAAACATTGAAAGAGCTTTAAAGAAGTTCAAAAGAAAGTTTGAAAAGACAGGAGTGATTCGTGAATTACGTTCACGTCAGGCTTTTATTAAGCCTTCAGTACGCCGGAGGGAAGAAATCAAGAAGGCTATGTACGTTCAGAAGATGCAGGAAAGCGAAGAATGATTCGCTTGGAGGTATTTCATTTTTAAACATAACAGATAAAGGGGTTCCTTCATGAGCCATAAGGAATCATTTTTACAATATCTGCAAATCGAAAAGCGGTATTCACCGCATACTGTCCGGTCTTATTTAAATGACTTGGATCAGTTTTATTCCTTTTTATTATCGCAAGGTCTTCCGGATGACCCGGCAGCAGTTACATCGCATGATATCAGAGCCTGGATTGTCAGTATGCTTGATAATAACTATACAACTGTGAGTGTTCACAGGAAGATATCATGTCTCAGGGTATTTTTCCGGTATTTAAGAAAAGAGGGGATAGTAAAGAGCGATCCTCTTGAAAAGGTTGTATTACCAAAACGAAAAAAAACCCTGCCGGTTTTTGTTGAAGAGGAGGCCCTTAATAAATTGCTTGATGATTTTAGTTTCGGAGATGGTTTTGCAGGGATCAGGAACCGGACAATAATTGAAATGCTTTATCTGACAGGGATGAGGAGATCGGAACTCATTGGACTACGGAATGTAGATGTTGACCTGTCGGAAGGCTCAGTAAAAGTAACCGGTAAGAGAAATAAGCAAAGGATTATTCCCCTGGTAAAACCATTCATTCAAAGATTAGAAGAGTATATTAAGGTAAAGGATGAAATTATTACAACAGGTAATGACAGATGGTTTTTTATTACGGACAAAGGGAACAAGTTATATGATAAGTATGTTTATAATACAGTATATAGATATCTTGCAATGGTAACAACGATTGAAAAGAAAAGCCCTCATATTCTAAGGCATACCTTCGCAACACACATGCTTAACCGTGGAGCTGATCTTAATTCAATAAAGGAGTTACTGGGACATGCAAATTTGTCTGCAACACAGATATATACACACAATACATTTGAAAAACTCAAGAAAGTATACAAACAAGCTCATCCAAGGGCTTAAATATTAATTAAATAATCAGGAGGTACTACTATGAACATTCAGATTCATTCAGTGCGGTTTGATGCCGACAAAAAGCTAATCGACTTTGTTCATCAGAAACTGGAAAAACTGACCCAGTTTGATGAAGATATTGTTAATGCCGAGGTTTATCTGAGGCTTGACAAAGATCAGGAACGGGAGAACAAAATTAGCGAAATTAAGCTGGAGTTACTGGGTGGACCTTTATTTGCAAAGAAGCAGAATAAAACATTTGAAAAAGCAACCGATGAAGCGATAGATGCACTTAAAAAGCAGATTGTCAAGCATAAACAGAAGAAGAGAGGAGTGTAGAAAATCTATTTACAAAAATATGCTGAATTATTTTGATAAATAAAATTTAAATTCATAAATTTGCAAACCGTTTTTTGAGGGTGTATTATGCTCTTACGGGACGTTCTTTAAACTGCCGATGTAGCTCAGTTGGTCAGAGCAGCTGATTTGTAATCTGCAGGTCGGGGGTTCGAATCCCTTCATCGGCTCTTGAAAGATTTATAAATGTGTGTCTTAGGGGTAAGAATCTGTTTGAAGGGGGAGATACCAAAGCGGCCAACTGGGGCAGACTGTAAATCTGCTGGCGAATGCCTTCGTAGGTTCGAATCCTGCTCTCCCCACTTAAAACGGAAAAAGACCGCAAACTCAAATGATTAAAGGAAGAGAATGCGGGTCTCTTTGGACGATATTAAGCGGGAGTAGCTCAGTTGGTAGAGCATCAGCCTTCCAAGCTGAGGGTCGCGGATTCGAGTTCCGTCTCCCGCTCACTTTTTGAGGCCAGAGTAGCTCAGGGGTAGAGCACTTCCTTGGTAAGGAAGGGGTCGGGGGTTCAATTCCCCCCTCCGGCTCAACAGGAAACTTGATTTATAATTGATTATAGATAAACTTAATTTAATACGCTTGGAATTATGGCAAAAGAAAAATTTGATAGGTCAAAACCGCACGTTAATATTGGTACAATTGGTCACGTTGACCATGGTAAGACCACCTTGACGGCAGCGATCACTATGGTCCTTGCCAAAAAGGGTCTCTCTGAAATCAGGGATTTTGACTCAATTGATAATGCCCCCGAAGAAAAAGAAAGGGGTATTACCATTAACACTGCTCACGTTGAATATCAGACAGCTACCCGTCACTATGCACATGTTGACTGTCCTGGCCACGCTGACTATATCAAGAATATGGTTACAGGTGCCGCACAGATGGACGGAGCAATACTGGTAGTTGCTGCTGATGACGGCCCTATGCCTCAGACACGTGAACATATTCTGCTTGCACATCAGGTTAACGTACCTTCAGTGCTCGTGTTTATGAATAAAGTTGATATGGTTGACGATGAAGAGCTTCTCGAACTTGTTGAGATGGAGGTTCGTGACCTTCTCAACTTCTATAAGTTTGATGGCGACAATGCTCCGGTTATCCGTGGTTCTGCACTTGGTGCAATGCACGGCGAAGCAAAGTGGGAAGCAAAAGTGATGGATCTGATGAATGCAGTTGATTCATTCATCCCAATACCTAAACGCGAAAATGAGAAACCATTTCTTATGCCTGTTGAAGACGTCTTTTCAATTACAGGTCGCGGTACTGTTGCAACAGGTCGTATTGAAACTGGTATTGTTAACACAGGTGATGAACTTGAAATGATCGGACTTGCTGCCACTAAACGTAAATCAGTATGTACTGGTGTTGAGATGTTCCGTAAGATACTTGACAGAGGAGAAGCAGGTGATAACGTTGGTCTTCTTCTTCGCGGTGTTGATAAGAAAGAGATCAAAAGAGGAATGGTTCTTGCTAAACCGGGTTCAATTACACCTCATACAAAAATTAAAGCTGAGGTTTATATTCTTAAGAAAGAAGAAGGCGGACGTCACACTCCATTTCATAATAAATACCGTCCTCAGTTCTACGTAAGAACACTTGATATTACGGGTGAGATCACTCTTCCGGAAGGAACAGAAATGGTAATGCCGGGTGATAACGTTACAATCACAGTTGACCTTATCTATCCTGTTGCTATTAATGTTGGTTTACGTTTCGCTATCCGTGAAGGTGGCAGAACAGTAGGTGCCGGACAGGTAACTGAGATACTTGAATAAGAGTTTTGGATATACAGGAGCTTCCCGCTTGGGCGGGATGCTTTTCCCTGTTTACACGGGTGTAGCTCAGTTGGTAGAGCACTGGTCTCCAAAACCAGGTGTCGGGAGTTCGAGTCTCTCCTCCCGTGCAAAATTATTAGTAATATGAATATAAAAGGATATTTTCAGGAATCATTCACAGAACTCGTGCACAAGGTAACCTGGCCGACATGGAGCGAACTTCAGAACAGCGCTGTTTTAGTTATGGTGGCGGCACTGATAATTGCTCTTCTCGTTGCTGCTATGGATTTTATCTTTAGCAGGGCAATGGAATTCATTTACAGTTTGTTATATTAAACAGGAGAAGATTCCAATGAGTGAGAATATTAAGAAGTGGTATGTGCTTCGGGCTATCGGCGGGAAGGAAAAAAAGGTTAAAGAGTATATCGATAGCGAAGTAGCACGTCTTAAGCTCGAGGATTATGTCTCGCAGGTTCTTATCCCAACAGAAAAGGTTTATCAGATAAGGGCAGGAAAGAAAATCAGTAAGGAGAGAACATTCTTTCCGGGATATATTCTTGTAGAAGCTGTTCTTGTTGGTGAGATACCACATTTATTGAGGAATGTTCCAAACGTAATCGGATTTCTGGGTTCTAAGGATGGTGAACCTGTACCGCTCAGAAAACCGGAGATAAACCGTATTCTCGGAAAAGTTGATGAATTGAATGCAAGCGATGAGGAATTGAATGTTCCTTTCTTTGTCGGCGAGTCTGTAAAAGTGATCGATGGTCCGTTCAACAGCTTTACAGGAATAATTGAAGAGGTGAATGATGAAAAGAAAAAGCTTAAAGTGATGGTTAAAATATTTGGCAGAAAAACCCCTCTTGAGCTTAGTTTTATGCAGGTAGAAAAAGAGAATTAACAGAAGATATTGATAGTTGTAATATTCATAATGCTTCCTGAATAATTATCAAGCTCTCGCAATAAATACGCAAATTTAAAATTATGGCAAAAGAAGTTGCTGGAATTATCAAGTTACAGATTCGTGGCGGAGGAGCTAATCCATCACCACCGGTAGGACCTGCACTAGGTTCGAAAGGTGTGAACATCATGGATTTCTGTAAGCAATTTAATGCGAGGACTCAGGACAAAGCTGGAAAAGTAATACCGGTTGTAATAACAGTTTATGGCGATAAATCATTTGATTTTGTTACCAAAACACCACCGGTGGCTGTTCAGCTTCTTGAAGTTGCTAAAGCTAAGAAAGGTTCTCAGGAACCTAACAGAGACAAAGTGGCATCAATAACCTGGGACCAGGTCAAGACAATTGCTGAGGAGAAAATGGAGGACTTAAACTGCTTTACAGTCGAGTCCGCTATGCGAATAGTAGCTGGTACCGCCAGAAGTATGGGAATTACCGTCAGAGGAGAATTCCCGGTAAAATAATTAATTAGGAGAAAAAATGACTAAACTTACCAAAAACCAAAAGTTTGCTCTTGAAAAACTCGATAAGGACAAACTTTATACATTGAAAGAAGCTTCTGCTTTGGTTAAGGAAATAACTAAAACAAAATTCGATGCTTCGATTGATTTAGATGTAAGGTTAGGTATAGATCCGAGGAAATCCAATCAGATGGTTCGCGGCGTTGTTTCCCTCCCTCACGGAACAGGAAAAGATACACGGGTACTCGTGCTCTGCTCCCCCGATAAGGAGGCTGAAGCAAAAGAAGCCGGAGCTGATTTCGTTGGTCTTGACGATTATGTCGAAAAAATCAAAGGCGGTTGGACAGATATGGATGTTATAATAACCATGCCATCTGTAATGGGAAAGGTCGGTCAGTTAGGTCGAATACTCGGTCCTCGCGGACTGATGCCGAACCCCAAAAGTGGAACTGTTACTATGGAAATTGGTAAGGCTGTTAAAGAAGTGAAGCAGGGTAAGATTGATTTCAAAGTTGATAAAAGCGGAATCATTCATGCCTCAATAGGAAAAGTCTCATTCGAACCTCAAAAGATCGTCGAGAATGCAAGAGAGTTTATCTCAATTGTAAACAAACTTAAACCGGCTGCTGCTAAAGGAACCTACATTCGTAGCGTATTCATCTCAAGCACAATGAGCCCAGGTATTAAGATCGATCCAAAAGGTCTTGATGATTAATTAGTTAAGTTAAAACTTGAAAGAAAAAATGAGACGGGAAGAAAAAAATGCTATCATAGACAGCCTTGCTGAGAGATTAAAAGAGTACAGCCACTTTTATCTGACTGATACTGCTCAGCTTAATGCCGCTGATACAAGTGATCTGAGAAGGAAGTGTTTTGACAGCGACATTAAACTTGTTGTTGTAAAAAATACTCTCCTCAAAAGAGCACTCGAGCAGTCTAATGGAAACTTCGAAGAACTATATCCGGTTCTGAAAGGTACTACGTCCATCATGTTCACACAATCGGGAAATGTTCCTGCAAAACTTATTAAGGAATTCCGTAGGAAACATGATAAACCTGTGCTTAAAGGCGCATATGTTCAGGAATCAGTTTACGTGGGGGATAACATGCTTGATGCACTAATCTCAATCAAAACCAAACAGGAACTGATAGGTGATATTATTATGCTTTTGCAGTCACCTGCCAAAAACGTTATTTCAGCCCTTCAATCAGGTGGAACTAAAATTCATGGTGTTCTTGAAACACTATCAAAAAGAGAATAATAATAAAGTGTAATCAAATTAAAAATCGATAAAAATGGCAGATCTTAAGAAATTTGCAGAAGAACTGGTTAACTTATCTGTAAAAGAAGTAAACGAACTGGCTAAAATACTTAAAGATGAGTATGGTATTGAACCTGCTGCAGCTGCAGTTGCAGTCGCAGGTCCATCGGCCGGCAGTGATGCACCAGCTGTTGAAGAGAAATCAATTTTTGATGTTATCCTCAAAGCAGCCGGCGGACAGAAATTACAGATTGTTAAACTTGTTAAGGATATCACCGGACTCGGTCTGAAAGAAGCGAAAGCAGTAGTTGATGCTGCTCCTTCTCCAGTTAAAGAAGGTATTTCCAAAGATGAAGCTGAAGCAATAAAAAGTCAATTAGTAGAAGCAGGAGCTGAAGTTGAACTTAAATAAGTTATTCCTAATTGCTGGGTTATAGGTTTAGTTCCGGAATTTCCGGAACTAAACCTTTTTGTTCTTTAAATAATAAGTTCACTTAATCTTTTAATAAATGTCTTCAAAAAATACTGAAAGAATAAGTTTCGCATCCAGAAAAAATCAGCTTGAATACCCTGATTTTCTGGAGATTCAGTTAAAATCCTTCGGTGAGTTCTTTCAACTTGGAACTACTCCCGAAAACAGGAAAAGAGAGGGACTTTTTAAGGTCTTTACGGAAAATTTCCCTATAACTGATACAAGGAACAATTTCGTTCTTGAATTTCTGGATTATTATATTGACCCTCCACGCTATACAATAGAAGAGTGTATCGAACGCGGACTTACTTTCAGCGTTCCTCTTAAAGCAAAACTAAAACTTTATTGTACCGACCCCGAACATGAGGATTTTGATACAGTTATCCAGGATGTTTATCTTGGAACCGTACCCTATATGACAGATCGTGCTACATTTGTTGTTAATGGTGCTGAAAGAGTGGTTGTTTCACAGTTACACAGATCCCCGGGGGTTTTCTTTGGTCAAAGCATTCATGCTAACGGAACTAAACTCTATTCCGCCAGGATTATTCCTTTCAAAGGCTCCTGGATAGAGTTTGCTACCGATATCAATAATGTGATGTATGCATATATCGACAGAAAGAAAAAACTGCCGGTAACAACTCTCCTCCGCGCTATCGGGTTCGAGAGCGATAAGGAGATACTCGAGATTTTTAACCTTGCCGAAGAGCATAAAGTATCAAAAACAAATATCAAAAAACTGGTCGGACGTAAACTGGCTGCCAGGGTACTGAAGACATGGGTCGAAGACTTTGTTGACGAAGATACAGGTGAGGTGGTTTCAATTGAAAGAAATGAAGTAATCCTCGACAGGGAAACGGTTATAGAATCGGAACATGTCGATATGATAGTTGATTCAGGTGCAAAAACAATTCTTTTGCATAAAGACGATTCAACTCTCTCGGATTATGCAATAATATATAACACACTTCAGAAAGATCCTTGTAACTCAGAAAAGGAGGCAGTTATCTATATTTACCGTCAGTTGCGTAACGCTGAACCACCCGACGAAGCAACAGCACGCGATGTTATTGACAAGCTGTTCTTCTCCGATAAAAGATATGACCTTGGTGAAGTAGGACGCTACAGGATAAATAAGAAACTGGGCCTTAACACCGAAAAGAATGTTAAAATTCTTACAAGAGAAGATATTATCAAGATTATCGGTTACCTTATCGAACTTATTAACTCCAAGACCGATATAGACGATATCGACCACCTGAGTAACAGAAGGGTCCGTACCGTAGGAGAACAGTTATATTCACAGTTCGGTGTAGGTCTTGCCCGTATGGCACGTACAATACGCGAAAGAATGAATGTCAGGGATAATGAGGTGTTTACACCTGTCGACCTGATCAATTCAAAAACCCTTTCATCGGTAATTAACTCATTCTTCGGAACAAACCAGCTGTCGCAGTTCATGGATCAGACCAACCCACTTGCTGAAATGACACACAAACGTCGTATGTCAGCCCTGGGACCAGGAGGTCTTTCCCGTGAAAGAGCAGGATTTGAAGTAAGGGACGTTCACTATACCCATTATGGACGGCTTTGCCCTATCGAAACTCCTGAAGGACCAAACATCGGGCTTATATCATCTCTATGCGTTTACGCCAAAATAAATACTCTGGGATTTATCGAAACGCCATACCTTAAAGTTAAGGATTCACAGGTCGACTTCGGTGAAGATGGTGTTGTATGGCTCAGTGCTGAAGAAGAAGAAGAAAAAATGATTGCCCAGGCAAATGCTCCGCTCCTTAAAGACGGACATTTCGAAAACCTCAGGGCAAAATGCAGATACGAAGCTGATTATCCATTTGAGGAAGTTTCAAAGGTAGATCTTATGGACGTTGCCCCAAACCAGATTGCTTCAATAGCTGCTTCACTTATTCCATTCCTTGAACACGACGATGCAAACAGGGCACTCATGGGATCAAACATGATGCGCCAGGCAGTTCCGCTCATCAGCCCGGAAGCACCCATAGTTGGCACCGGTCTCGAGGCACAGGTGATCAGAGACAGCCGCATTATATACGTGGCAGAAGGCGACGGAGTGGTTGAATTCGTCGATTCAAATGAAATTGTTATAAGGTACACACGTACCGATGAGGAGAAGTTCGTAAGCTTTGATGATGATATCAGACGTTATACACTTCCAAAATATAAGAAAACAAACCAGAATACATGTATCAACCTTGTACCAGTTGTAAAAAAAGGTGAAAAAGTAACTAAAGGACAGGTACTTACAGAAGGTTATGGAACTAAACATGGTGAACTGGCTCTCGGTAGAAACCTCAAAGTGGCTTTCATGCCATGGAAAGGTTATAACTTTGAAGATGCAATAGTAATCTCAGAGAAAGTTGTTCAGGAAGACTACTTCACATCCGTTCATATCGATGAATACCAACTTGAAGTGCGCGACACAAAACGTGGTCTTGAAGAGCTTACATCCGATATTCCTAATGTAAGCGAGGAAGCTACTAAAAACCTCGATGAGAATGGGCTTATCAGGATAGGAGCACACATCAGACCAGGCGATATCCTTATCGGTAAGATTACACCAAAAGGAGAATCAGATCCTTCACCTGAAGAAAAACTGCTGCGCGCTATCTTCGGTGATAAAGCCGGCGATGTTAAAGATGCATCTCTGAAAGCAGGCCCTTCCCTCGAAGGGGTCGTCATCGATAAAAAGCTGTTTACCAGGGCTATCAAAGACAGGAAAGCCAAAGCAGTGGAAAAACCTCTGCTCGACAAAATTGAAACTGAGTTCAACAGAAGCATAGATGAACTTAAAGCAAGGCTTGTTGATAAACTTTTCATTCTTGTAAACGGGAAAACATCACAGGGTGTCAAGGATTATCTTAATGTAGATGTTATACCTAAAGGAAGCAAGTTCACTCTGAAACAACTTCAGGAGGTTGATTTTCTTAATGCCAATCCCAATAAGTGGACTACCGATAAGAAGAAAAATGACAGTATCAAACTACTTCTCCATAACTATATTATTAAGTATAAGGAGATTGATGGTACTTACAAGCGCAAGAAATATAATATTACAATTGGTGATGAGCTGCCAGCAGGTATTGTACGTCTTGCAAAAGTGTACATTGCCAAGAAACGCAAGATTAAGGTAGGTGATAAGATGGCTGGCCGCCATGGTAACAAAGGTATTGTGGCCAGGATCGTTCGTGCCGAGGATATGCCTTTCCTTGAAGATGGTACACCAGTTGATATTGTTTTGAACCCGCTCGGTGTTCCCTCGAGGATGAACCTTGGACAGATTTACGAAACTGTTCTCGGATGGGCCGGTCAGAAACTCGGACTTCAGTTCTCAACACCGATTTTTGATGGTGCAACTATTAGTCAGATCAATGGTTATACCGAAGAGGCAAACCTTCCGAAGTTTGGGAAGACATATCTCTATGATGGTGGCACAGGCGAAAGATTCGACCAGCCTGCAACCGTAGGCGTTATATACATGCTTAAACTTGGCCATATGGTTGACGATAAGATGCATGCCCGCTCAATAGGACCTTACTCACTCATTACACAGCAGCCGTTAGGTGGTAAAGCTCAGTTTGGAGGTCAACGTTTTGGTGAAATGGAAGTCTGGGCCCTCGAAGCATTTGGGGCTGCTCATATTCTCCAGGAGATACTCACAATTAAATCTGATGATGTTGTTGGCCGTGCCAAAGCATATGAGGCAATTGTGAAAGGCGAACCAATGCCTTTCCCGGGTATTCCCGAATCACTTAATGTTCTGTTGCATGAACTGAGAGGTCTCGGACTGAGTGTAATACTTGATTAAGTATTTCGCAAGGTTTTGAATTTTTAGTTTTAGAATAAAAAAATATTCAGCATATGTCATTCAGAAGAGATAACAAAACAAAGACCAGTTACTCAAAAATCTCAATAGGTCTTGCTTCACCTGAAGAAATACTTGATCGCTCAAGTGGTGAAGTACTGAAGCCCGAGACGATAAATTACCGTACTTATAAGCCTGAGCGCGATGGCCTATTCTGCGAAAGGATTTTTGGTCCGGTAAAAGATTACGAGTGCCATTGCGGAAAGTATAAAAGAATCCGTTATAAAGGAATCGTTTGCGACCGTTGCGGTGTTGAGGTTACAGAAAAGAAGGTTCGTCGTGAAAGGATGGGGCACATTTCTCTTGTAGTTCCTGTTGCCCATATCTGGTATTTCCGCTCATTACCGAATAAAATCGGATATCTGCTTGGACTTCCGACCAAGAAGCTTGATTCTATTATTTATTATGAGAGATATGTCGTAATCAACCCTGGTGTAAAAGCAGTGGATGGTGTCAAATATCTCGATTTTCTGACAGAAGAGGAATATCTGGAGATTACTGAATCCCTTCCAAAAGAAAACCAATATCTTGAAGATAGTCACCCTGATAAGTTTGTTGCAGATATGGGCGCTGAGGCTCTTTATAAACTTCTCAGCCGTATCGATCTTGACGATATGTCATATTCACTTCGTCATAAAGCCAATACAGAAACTTCTCAACAGCGTAAAAATGAGGCACTTAAACGCCTTCAGGTTGTTGAAGCTTTCAGAGATTCCAAACTGGTTAACAAACCTGAATGGATGATCATAAAGGTGGTCCCTGTTATTCCTCCTGAACTGAGGCCTCTTGTTCCTCTTGATGGTGGACGATTTGCGACCAGCGACCTGAATGACCTTTACAGAAGGGTGATCATCAGGAATAACCGTCTGAAAAGACTTATTGAGATCAAAGCTCCGGAAGTGATCCTGCGAAACGAAAAGCGCATGCTTCAGGAAGCTGTCGATTCTCTCTTCGATAACTCACGGAAAGCAAATGCCGTAAAGACAGATGCTAACCGCCCTCTTAAGTCGCTAAGTGATAGCCTTAAAGGAAAACAGGGGAGGTTCCGTCAGAACCTGCTCGGTAAAAGAGTTGACTACTCTGCCCGTTCCGTAATTGTCGTTGGCCCTGAACTCGGACTGCACGAATGCGGTTTGCCAAAAGATATGGCTGCAGAACTTTATAAGCCATTCATTATCCGTAAACTGATTGAACGCGGTATTGTAAAAACAGTTAAATCGGCAAAGAAAATTGTTGACAGAAAAGATCCGGTCGTATGGGATATTCTGGAAAACGTACTTAAAGGACATCCAGTCCTTCTAAACCGTGCTCCGACTCTTCACAGGCTTGGTATTCAGGCTTTTCAGCCAAAACTGATTGAAGGAAAAGCTATCCAGCTCCATCCACTTGTTTGTACTGCTTTTAACGCTGACTTCGATGGTGACCAGATGGCTGTTCATCTTCCACTTGGCAATGGTGCGGTTCTGGAGGCTCAGATGCTCATGCTCGCTTCACACAATATTCTAAACCCGGCTAACGGTGCCCCTATAACTGTTCCGTCGCAGGACATGGTTCTTGGTCTTTATTATATTACAAAAGGAAGGAAAAGCACTGAAACCGAGAAGGTTAGAGGAGAAGGACTTATTTTCTACTCGCCACAGGAGGTTAACATTGCATATAACGAAGGACAGATTGATCTTCACGCTGTTATTAAAGTTAAAGTTGACGACAGGGTTGATGGAGAGTCCGTTAACCACCTGGTTGAGACAACCGTTGGAAGAGTTATATTTAATCAATATGTTCCCCGGGAGGTTGGTTTCATCAATGAGATCTTAACAAAAAAATCATTAAGAGATATAATCGGGCGGGTTCTTAAACTTGCCGGAACTGCAAAAACTGCTGATTTCCTCGATGCGATTAAAAACCTCGGATTCTATTCCGCATTTAAAGGCGGTTTGTCATTTAACCTTGATGATGTTATCATACCTGATGAAAAGACAAAATTCGTCGCTGAGGGATATGAGCAGGTTGAAGAGGTGCTGAATAACTATAGTATGGGATTCATTACCAATAACGAACGATATAACCAGATAATTGATATCTGGACACACGTTAATGCAAGGCTTACTCAGACGCTGATGAAGCAGCTTTCAAATGATAAGCAGGGGTTCAATTCTGTTTACATGATGCTTGATTCAGGTGCAAGGGGTTCAAAGGAACAGATACGTCAGCTTTCAGGTATGAGGGGTCTTATGGCTAAGCCTCAGAAATCAGGCTCATCAGGTTCCGAGATCATTGAAAACCCGATTCTGTCGAACTTTAAAGAGGGGTTGTCGGTTCTTGAATACTTCATTTCAACCCACGGTGCACGTAAAGGTCTTGCCGATACCGCTTTAAAAACAGCAGACGCAGGTTATCTGACCCGTCGTCTTGTTGACGTTTCACAGGATGTCATCATTAATGAGGAAGACTGTGGTACACTGAGAGGCTTGGTTGCTACTGCAATCAAGAAGAATGAGGAAGTAGTTGAATCTCTGTACGAAAGAATTCTCGGCCGTACAACTGTTCATAATGTGTACCACCCCCTTACCGGCGAACTGATTGTTGAATCAGGGCGGGAACTTACTGAAGATCTTGCTAGAAAAATTGAAGATTCTCCTATTGAGCAGGTTGAGATCCGTTCTGTCCTTACGTGCGAATCCAAAAAAGGAGTATGTGCAAAATGCTATGGTCGTAACCTGGCTAACGGGCGTATGGTTCAGAAAGGTGAAGCAGTCGGTGTTATTGCTGCTCAGAGTATTGGTGAACCCGGTACTCAGCTGACTCTTCGTACATTCCACGTTGGAGGTACTGCATCGAACATTACTACCGAGTCGAGGCTTGTTGCACGTTACGGTGGTATAGCTGAAATTGAGGAGATCAGAACAGTTCCTAAAAAAGATACTGAAAAAGGTGAAATTGATATAGTTATCGGACGTCTTGCAGAATTAAGGATAGTTGACAAGAAAACCGGTATTGCTCTCACAACACATACAATTCCTTATGGCTCAAAACTTTATATTAAGCCAGGACAGGAGATTGAAAAGGGTAAACTTATCTGCGAATGGGATCCTTTTAATGCCGTTATTATTTCTGAAATGGCAGGGAAAATAGGATATGATTTTCTTATTGAAGGTATTACATTCCGTGAAGAGTCTGACGAACAGACCGGATTTAAGGAGAAAGTTATTATTGAGAGCAGGGACAAAACAAAGAACCCGGCGATAAAAATCTTATCACCGAAAGGTGAAGAGCTCAGAATATATAATCTTCCTGTAGGTTCTCACCTTGTTGTTGATACCAATAAGATGGCAGAGGCTGGTGAAGTGCTTGCCAAAATACCACGTGCCGTTGGAAAATCGGGCGATATAACAGGTGGTCTTCCTCGTGTTACAGAACTATTTGAAGCACGTAATCCATCTAACCCCGCCACCGTATCAGAGATCGACGGTGAAGTAACATTCGGAAAGATCAAAAGAGGTAACAGGGAAATTTCGATCAAGTCAAAAACTGATGAGACAAAAAAATACCTTGTACCACTCTCAAAACAGATCCTTGTACAGGAAAATGATTATGTAAAGGCAGGTATTCCACTTTCAGATGGTGCAATTACTCCATCCGATATACTTGCGATTAAAGGGCCAACAAAGGTTCAGGAATATATTGTTAATGAGATTCAGGAAGTTTATCGTTTACAGGGAGTTAAGATAAATGATAAACACTTTGAAATCATTGTCCGCCAGATGATGCGCAAGGTAGAGATTGTTGATCCAGGTGATACGAAATTCCTTGAAAGACAGGTTGTTGATAAATTGGATTTCATGGATGAAAATGACTGGATATATGGAAAAAAAGTGATTATTGAGGGTGGCGATTCACAAACTTTGCGGCCAGGTATGATTATATCAGCCCGTAAACTCAGAGATGACAATTCTGTTCTGAAGCGTCGCGACCTGAAGATTGTTGAAGCGAGAGATGCTATTCCCGCAACTTCAAGCCAGGTATTGCAGGGTATTACAAGAGCAGCACTTCAGACCAATAGTTTCTTCTCAGCTGCCTCTTTCCAGGAAACCACTAAAGTACTGAACGAAGCTGCGATTCTAGGCAAGATTGACAGACTTGAAGGACTGAAGGAAAATGTTATCGTCGGCCACCTTATTCCCGCAGGAACAGGGCAGCGGCAGTATAATGGCATAATCGTCGGTTCACTGGAAGAGTATGAAAATCTTGTTGGCGACAAAGAGGAAATTGAAGCGGAAACAAAAAGGTAGAATTAATTATTTAAGACAATGACAGATCCCAAAAACCCGACACAGATCAGCATTGAGCTGAATGAAGAAGTTGCTCAGGGAACTTATTCGAACCTTGCGGTTATAACCCATTCAGCATCTGAATTCGTTATCGACTTTGTAAGAATAATGCCCGGAATACCAAAGGCACAGGTTAAATCGAGGATAATACTTACTCCTGAACATGCAAAAAGACTTGTTGCAGCACTTCAGGATAATATTGCCAGGTATGAGTCTGTTCATGGGACAATTAAAGAAGTGAAAGGGTCGGGACCTGCAATACCATTAAGTTTCGGTGGACCTACTGCCCAGGCATGAAATAAAAATTTACTTTGTCCGTTATTAGTTTGTAAACCTGTTAGATAATTCTTAAATGAGAGGTCAAATAATAAGGAAAATTCTTGTAGTATTGATAATATTGGCACCCGTTTTCTCCTATTCAGGTTGCAGAAAGCAGGCAAAATGCGGTTGCGGGAAAGATATTCTCTTTACACTTACTAATACGCAGGCAACAGTATATTACAATGAAACAGGAACAAGTATCACATTCACACCATTAGATAACCCTTATGCAACATACAATTTCTGCAATCCTGGCGAGATGTTCCCAAAATTTACAGACTATAAATCAGGCGATATACTTCTTGTATCGGGCCATGTTTACTGGGAATGTAATTATCTCTACCAGACCAGTAATTATTCTTACCAGACCTATTATAAGGTCTATATGATCCAGGTTACTGACGTCACAGTAGATCTTTACGGAAAGAAATAATTCTGGCCTTTCCCAAACCAGATTTCTCCCATAAGTTAAGTTGTACTTTCCTTTTTCCGGTTATTTATTATCCTGACAATTTTGTATATTTCAGAAAAATTCAGTGATGATTCAATACAACATATCTTTTGCAGGAGCAGGAAAAGTGGCAAGCGCTTTATGCAAAGAGTTGTATCATGCCGGCTTCAGGATTGGTCTGATAGTTTCAGAATCAGAAAATAGCGGCCGGTTACTTGCTGATTCCTGTAAAGCATCATGGTCAACTAACCTTAAATTTCCCGATTCAACCGGTGTCATTATTGTTGCTGTACCTGATCACAGGATTAAAAGTGTTCTGAGTACACTTAAATGCCGCCCCGATACTTTAGTTGTACATACAGCTGGAAGTATTGGCCTTGATGTTTTTCCTGAACATATAAAACGAAAGGGCATTTTTTATCCGCTACAAACTTTTTCAAAAGAATGAAAAGTCGTTGTTAAAGATCTCCCTTTTTTACTTGATTCATCAGATAAAGAATCAGTAGTAATTTTAG
>JAUYBT010000073.1 GCA_030692905.1 Bacteroidales bacterium | reverse complement strand
CATTCGGTCATTCCGTAACCAACTGTAAATCTGAACCCGATTTTTTTAAAGAATTTTTCAGCATCGGCATTGAAAGCTGCACCACCTACGACCAACTCTTTAAAACGCCCACCGAATGTTTCTGTGAGTTTCTCCCTGATTTTTTTGAACAGGATTTTATTAATTCCCGGTATGGCAAGAAGTATCTTCATATGCGGCTTGCTTATAACCGGAAGCAGTTGCTTTTTATAGATTTTTTCAACTACCAGAGGAACAGATAAAATTAGTCTTGGTTTTATCTCCTTAAATGCTTGTATCAGAATCTGTGGTGACGGGGTTTTTGTGAGAATTGTTATGTGGCATCCTAATGTAAAAGGAAAAAGAAATTCAAAAGCACATCCGAAAGTGTGGGCCAAAGGAAGAAATGAAACCACCGGATCACCGGATTCAAGAGGCATGTTTTCCTGTGCATACTTTACGTTTGCTGTAAGGCTGTTGTGCGGAACCATTACTCCTTTTGAAAAGCCTGTTGTCCCGGAAGTGTAGCTGATAACCGCAAGATGATCATTTGAGATGTCAGAAAACTTAACATCTTCCTGCTTTAGGTCCGGATAAGATTTTGAATATTTTTCTTCAAGTGATGAGAAAACTTTTTTAACAGTTGAGTCCCCTGAAAATATAAGTCTAAAATCATCAAGAGAAAGAACTCCGATTATCTCCGGCATCTTAGTGATATCAACTGTCTCATAGATTTTATCATCAACGAAAAGAAGTCTTGAATCAGAATGGTTGATAATATTGGTCAGATCTTCCGGTTTGAAATCCGGAAGAATCGGGACAGTAACGGCTCCGTATGTTACTGTGGCCAGATATGTTACACACCAGTTGGCGGAGTTTTTTCCTATCAGGGCAATTTTGTCTCCCTCTTTAATTCCTGATTCTTTAAACAGGATATGAAGCTTCAGAATCTTTTCTGCGATCTTCTTGTAAGAATATCCGGTTTCTTTATAATTCGACAAAGCCTCGATATTCCAGTTTAGTCTGATACTTTGTTCAAGATACCCGATTAATCGTTCCTGGATCATAAATTTGGGTTTTAAATTATTCGTCAAATTTACAATATGATTAACAACTACAGAATTACTTTGTTGACCACACAAGCGAACTGGCTCCCAGGACTGCTGCATTCTGAGTGCTTAACTCCGACTGGAGAAGTTTGACTTTCCCTTTGTAAATACTGAGAAGGTTTTCCTCCATATATTCTTTAGCCGGTTCAAAAATCAAATCCTTGGCAAGGGCAAGTCCGCCAAAAAGAAAAATTGCTTCAGGATTTGTATGTGCCACTACATCAGCCAGCTTAAAACCGAGCATCCTTCCTGTGTGTGTAAATGCTCTCTTTGCGATATAATCACCTCGTTTTGCAGCATCGTGTATTATTTCGGCATTAAGTTCTTCAAAACTATATTTCCTCAACTCACTGGGCTGATTGCTATCGGCCATTATTTTCAGAAGCGACCTTTTAAGTCCGGTTGCTGAGACATACGTTTCAAGACACCCTTTTCTGCCACATCCACAATCGCGGTTATTGGGACCGGGTCTTATTGCAGTATGTCCGATTTCACCGGCAAATCCATCATGCCCATACACAAGCTTTCCGTCAATAACAAAGCCACTGCCCAGCCCGGTACCAAGTGTAATTACTACAAAGTTTTTCATCTCTTTGGCTCCTCCGTATATCATCTCTCCGACTGCTGCTGCATTAGCATCGTTTGTTACGATTACAGGAAGGCTTGTGTGCCTGTTAAAAATCTCTGCAAGAGGAACTATCCCTTTCCAGGGGAGCCCTGCAGCATGTTCTATTGTTCCTTTATTTATGTTCCCCATCGGGGCACCAATTCCAAATCCAATCACTTCGATACCATTCCCTATCTTTTGGCCCGTAATCATTATCTTTTCATACAAAGCGGCTACAAATACTTCAATTTCATCATAATGCGTGGTTTTTAACCGATCCTCTCCAAGAATATTTCCTTCCCTGTCAACAAAACCAAAAACTGTATTTGTCCCGCCTAGATCGATCCCTACTGCTACCTCTTTTTTTGCCATATTTCAGAAATAATAACTTTTTGTATTTGTAAATATAACATTTACAAATATATTTTTTTAAGTATTGGCATGGATTAATAAAAACTGAAATTATCTGCTAATGTAATCTATAGAGGTACTTTAAAATATTCTAAAATTTGGACTAAAGTCCACAAACATCTCATTATCAATAACCCTGGACTTAAGTCCGGGGTTATTATACGATCTTTAAAATCGGGCTTTAGCCCATAATATTTTATTATTCCGGTATATATTCGTTGCCGACTTTCCTTGCCCTTATTGGTTTATCAAGATTAATCCCGAGAGAGATCCCCGTTTCAACAAGAATATTCCATCCTGCCGCAAGCTGAACATATTCAGCATATTGGCCACCATCAGGTATAATAATCGTAGGGAATATGGTTTTTTTGGATGATACAGCAATGATATTCATCCCTACTCCTTTTATAAGACACTCATTAAATTTTTCCTGTTCTGCTGAAAATGGTTCAATCCATATTAAAACTTCACTTCTATCCATTACCTCTTCAATGCCGTGAACCGCAAATGTCCCTTCAAGGAATGCCGATTTTTTCCTTGTAATTTCGTTGGTCTTTAGTGACAGCTCCTCGGCAACACCATTATTCCGGCCTGCAAAATATATAACACTTGCCTTTCGGATTATTTCAGTCATCCCGGCTTCAATTTTTGTTGTGAGAGCCTGTTCTGTTTTTTCTGAAAGCTCTTTCAGCCCCTCCATTTTTTCACCGCGCAGCTTCCGGAGAAGAGAATCATAGAATAGTCCCTGTTCAACTACCGACTTGGTTGCTGCCACTGCGTTTTCCTTTCCGCATTTCAATACATGTGTGGCTGAGGCTATTTCTTCAAGTTTGGTCTTCGGGTTTGCCGTCAAACCAAAAACTGCACTGTGTTTCTGTTTTTTCAGAGAAGTTGTGAGGCGAATAACCTCTTTTGTCTGCCCCGAATTTGAAGCAGCAAAAACAGCATAATCACTCAGATTATACTCTTCAGCCTGAGTACAGCCTTCTGTTATTACAGGGAGAGTAAAATCCTTTTTAAGAGACGAATAGATTGCTCTTTTGGCAGGAAAGATCCTGCTGCTCCCTTCTCCTGTGAGGAACAATCCTTTGCGCAACTTCGCGGTCTCAGCAAATTTGGCTGCAGTCCCGGGATCAAAAGATCTGATGATCTCCGGAGTTTCCATCATTTCCCTCACAAGGGCATACTTATTGTACTTTTCCTCTTTTAGATTCATAGCTAAGACATTTTATTAATAAGAAATTCTGAAAGAACGTTCTGAACCTGTGGCTCCTTCTGGAAGCCACCTCCAAGATGCTGCCAGTATACTTCAGCGTATTCAACACCTGCCATTTTCCCATAGTTTCGGTTTCCCTCAAGCACATATCCGAAGAAATCATTCATCTTATGCATGTGTTTCATTAACTCAATCTGCGAGATATGATAACCGAGCATCTTTTTCTTGGTTTCAATAGCTGTTTTGACATCAACAAAAAAATGAGGAGGCACTATCTGCGATCCCAGAGGATCAGATAATGTAAGGGGAGAAGTGTGATACAGCAGAGGTGTAATCTCAAGCGGTTTTTCTTTAACCGGAACTGTATTGAGAGAGGAGACCATTGCCGCTGTTTCGACAATATTGGCCGTGGTCCGGTGGTCGGAATGATAATCGGACGGAAGATGAGTGAATATGACGCTTGCCCTGACCTTCCTCATCAGAGATATCGCTTTTAATCTGAGCTCCTTAGTGTCGAAAAGAAACCCGTCTGTTCCTCCAAGCATATAGTATTCCGCTTCAAGAACCGAAGCTGCTTTTTTTGCTTCTTCAATCCTCAGTTTTGCGGTCTCTTCCATAGTCATATTACAACCGCCGAGATCTCCTGCAGTCATGGTGGCAATAATAATCTTATAACCTTTGTCTTTCAGAAGTTTCAGTACTCCGGCATTCCATGCTTCAGCATCATCAGGATGGGCATGAAATGACAACGCAACTTTGTTAAATTCTTTGCTCATGGCAAATTATATTAATTTCTTTTTGCAAATATTTTTTCAAGACTTACGAACTCCGGGAGTTCTCCTGCAAGGGGTTTCATATAATCAATAAATAAGGGTGAAACATGATTACTTTCAGAATTAAAAAACTCTGCCGGCATCGGTTTCGCCGAAACAGCAACCTCTTTCAGCGGTACTTTTCCAAATTCGATTGTATAAGGTTTGTTTGAAATTCTTTTAATACTTACCATGACTCCCGATTCTCCTCTCACTGCCAGTTTCACAGCTTCAACTCCGCAGCCAAATGCTTCATTAAGATCGACAGGTGACGATCTCACGAAGTCGCTCATTATCAACGATTCGGTGATCTGAAATTCGCCCCTATATCCGAACTCTTCAGTTATCATCCGGTGAAGGCTGACGGCTACACTGGCACCGCCCATTGCACCAAATTCAGTATTATTAAACTTATCTTTAGTTGTGGCAGAGCTTACCGGAGTTCCGTCAGAATATTTTAACCCTTCGCCGCAAACAACAGAAACCCAACCGTTGGCTTTAATGCAGGTATCAACATCCTTCAAAAAAATTTCCTGATTAAAATGAAACTCCGGAGTATAAATAAGATGAGGTGCATCTTCATCCTTTTTTCTCGCTATTGCTGTTGCAGCAGCCAGCCAGCCGGCATCTCTGCCAATAGTCTGATAAATAACAAACCTGTCAACTTTCTGCATATCACGGGCAAGTATCCCGGCCTGCATTACATTCAGGATATTTGATCGTGCAGCAGAAGCAAAACCGGGGGTATGGTCAGTACCGAAAAGATCATTATCAACCGTTTTAGGAATTCCGATACCGGTAAGTTCATATTTTTCATTCCTGCAATATGTCTCAACCCGGTGAATCGTGTCCATTGTATCATTGCCTCCGATCAGGAAGAAATACCTTATATTATATTTCCTCAACACATCAAGGATAAGGGGAAGGTCTTTCTCCTGAACCTTGTGACGAGATGATCCCAATGCAGAAGATGGTGTATGGCGCAATCCTTCAATGATTTTCCGGGGCTGCTTACCAAGATCATACAGCCATTCCTGCATGAATCCTTCAATACCAAATTGCATCCCGTAAATATTCTCAACGAAGGATGAAGATATGGCTGTTTCGATAACTCCGGCCAGACTTGAATTGATCACTGACGTTGGGCCACCTGATTGTCCGATGAGTGCATTGCCTTTAAGCATATTATACAAATTTGAGTAAACCAAAGTATTTTGGCTGATGATAATCCGGCTTTTCAGTGCCAACCGGATTCCATGTAACGTAATGAGGAACTGTAAGCTTGTCGCCGCACTTGTAAAAATTTGCCCTGAATATTTTTCCTTTCAGTTCTTTTACTTTATGCTGGAAAAACACCTCAAAAGGAATGGCAATGGTTATCGTCCATCCATACTCCCCCACTTTCTCTTTGACAGGTTTTTCACCGGCAGATGTCAGCCTCCTTATTTTTGAAATGATTTCAGGATTGGCCCGGGTACTGTTTGCCCGGCCGGTTCCCGTGCCCAGCAGGCATGTACCGATACCATTGAATTCCAGATTATAATATATCCCATCATCTTCAGGGGAAACAAAAAATTCAACACATGAGTCTTCGCAAACCATCTGGTTTGTCTCCGTTTTTTCAGCTTTGAAATAATTCTCGGTAATGTAGTACTTCAGAAAAATTTCATGATCGCTATATGCAATCGAAAATGCAACTTCCGGTTTATAATTATAACCCTTCCAGTTAATTGTATCTATCAGGAGCTTTTCATTCTGTTCATCCATCATGGCTGAAATTTCTTTCAGAGTGGGATAAGCAGATTTAAGTTCTGTTTTTTTTACCTCCGCGATTTTCATATCATAAATTAGTATTACTTCGGAACTTAAAGAACCAAAATTACAACAATTTTTTATTCAATACATAAACAATACTTCACTAAAAAATACTACTTCTTCAACTCATTCCATGCAAGTGCTGCAGCGCCTAAAACGGCAGCATTGCTTTCAGGAACGCCCGATGGCAATATCTTTACAGTTCCTTTAAAAATTGGCTGAACATTCTGATCTACATATTTTCTTGTCGGAATGAAAAGCATTTCTCCTGCCTGTGCCAGTCCTCCGAATAAAAAGACAGCCTCTGGACTTGAGAATCCTATCGCGTTGGCTATTCCGAATGCCAGAATTTCAGCAGTATAATCCAACGCTTCAACAGCTATCGGATCCTTTTTGGCCGCTGCTTCGGCAATTTTTTTGGCGGTTAATTCCGAGGGGGGAATATCTCTTAATGAACTCTCTTCCCTCATTTCACTTAACATATAAAGTACTGTGCGTACGAGTCCAGAGGCAGATGCATAGGTTTCATAACAACCCTGGCGGCCACATCCGCAATCTCTTCCTCCCGGAACAACTATTGTATGCCCCAGCTCTCCGGCAAACCCGGTGTGCCCATAAACAACTTCTCCGTTTATAACGATCCCGCTGCCAAGACCTGTCCCGAGGGTCAGAATTATGAAATCCTTCATTTTTTTTGCTCCGCCGAAGATCATTTCTCCCATTGCAGCAGCATTTGCATCATTTGTAACAATAACCGGAACATCAATTTTTTTCCTGATGTATTCAGCAAGCGGAACAATACCTTTCCAGGCCAGGTTTGGAGCAAGCTCAATTGTTCCTTTATGATAATTAGCATTAGGAGCCCCGATACCGATACCGGCAAGTTTCAGATTAGACTTCCCTTCCACTAGTTTATTTATGGCTGCTGCCAGTGCTGAAACAAAATTTTTAATCTCGGGATAATCAGTCGTCTTAAGACTGTTTTCGGCTAAAATATTGCCTGTTTTGTCAACCAACCCGAATACAGTATTGGTTCCTCCGATGTCAATACCTGCTACAACTTCCTTCATTTTCGAAAACGTATTAGTTATTTATATCTGTTTGATTAAATACCAGTTTTTTCAGTTTATTATCTTGTTTTCTTTTTCTCCCTCAATTTCTGATCTTTAAAATTTAATGCTTTTATATCCCATTCATTATCTATATTCCAGCCTGTTTTTATCTCCAGCTCCTGAAAATAATATGAGACCGGTTCCGGTTGCCGCCCTGACTCAAAATCACCTGTGGTCCATTCCCCGTCACCGTTCAGATCGTATATTACCCGTACACGGTAAAAGCCACTCTCAAGAAGCGGAAATACCACCTTCCCATCCTTTTTCATATATGCTTCACTGACCAGTTTTTCCGTATTGTCAAGCAACTGGATTATCCGGTCTCCTTCATAATTACGGATATCTAAAGTCAGCTTGTTGTAGGAATCCGGATCTCTGACAGAGAATTTTATCCCAGTTGAGTCACGGATATCTAAAGTCAGCTTGCTGTATAATTCAGGATCTCTGACAGAGAATTTTATCCCGGTTGAGTCAGAAAATTCATTATAAATATTGCCAAAGGATGCTGAATCAGCAATATAAAGATATTTCTTCTCCGGTATAAGACCTGCATTTAAAAAATACCGGCATGAATTTGTACTGTCTTTAATTAAGCTGTATGGGATTTTTTTCCTGTTTGCATCTATTATTTCGTAAAGACGGATGCGCGATGTATCGGGATCGCTGAATGGGGTTTGAGATTTTAAAACAATTTTTTGTTCTGGTTTCAAAAAGCCTGAACTGATATTTGCTTCAACGATGAATACGGGTTTTCTAACCTTTGCTACCCTGGGAGCACGTGGCGTCAGGAACCTCATCAGGACTGTATCTTCTTTGTAACCCTGTATCCCAAGAGTATCGGTAAAGGGATATTTAACAATGGTGGTTATCTGCGGCTGCGAGTAAAGGGTACTGTCTTTCAGCCATATTTTTAAAGTGTCTTTATTTCTGCTCCTTTCTGTAAGATATGCGTCATCGCCCGTTCCGGGTATTAAAAATTCAAATCTCATACTGTCGGGGGGTAAAGAGAGTGTATAGATCATCTGGTATTTAAGGTCTCTGTCTGATGATGTAAGATAATAATCTTTCTTCCTGGCTGCAAAAAG
>JAUYBT010000070.1 GCA_030692905.1 Bacteroidales bacterium | reverse complement strand
ACGTGATCAGTTATGGCAGATTATCCTGTCTAAAAATGGAATACTAGGAGGTTATCTGTCAGTCCGGTGATAGATTATGTAAAAATCTTAGAGGGACTTTATTTAGATCCTGCAACCAGAGACATTAATGAACTAGCTAATCACTTACCTCTATTGCCAAATCATGGAGGGTTCATATTATTTGATTGGCTGGTCATAAATGTTAGGGTTGCTCTCTTTAAGTTGCACGATATAATCTATAGTCGAAGGTATGCAACTGAAATCGCAACACTCTTTAGGTGATTAGTGCCCGCCTCCTTCTCGCGCTTGAAGGATGATTCAGTTTGTGTTAAAATAAAATTGCTTATAATAGAACATAGGCTTAATTTTGGTAGCGGTATGAATTAAGTCAAGAAATCATTGGGTAAGTATAGACAGTTTATGAAAAATAAGAAACCCGCATGATGACTTTAACATATAGGATAAAAACAGTACATACACAGCATAAAAAGCTCAGTGAAAACGATTTTTACGTATAGACAAATAAGTTGTGTGCCATATTGAGTAAAATCTAGGCTAAATTATATGATAACAATGTATTTTAATAGTAGTTCGGAATCTGAAAAGACAGAAAAAAATCAAGAGATTCAGAAAATAATTGATTTAAAATTTCTGGAGCAAAGAAAAATATTTCTTTGGGGTCCTGTTGATGACGATTCTGCAAAGGATATAGTTAGTAAATTACTGTATCTCGAATCAATTAAACCTGGTGAAAAGATTACTTTTTTTATTAATAGTTCAGGTGGTGTAGTAACTTCTGGATTTTCAATATTGGATACAATGAATTTAATTTCGTCGCCTGTTTCAACAGTATATTTGGGTTTAGCAGCTTCAATGGGGTCGATATTATTGTCCGCCGGTCAAAATGGAGAACGATACATATTTCCATTAGGTGAAGTTATGATTCACCAACCAAGTATAGGATTACTACAAGGATGTGCTACTGACTTGGAAATTCAGACAAGACAAATTATCAAAATAAAAGAAATTGCAGTAGAAATTTTATCAAAGAATTGCAATCAACCATTGAAACAGGTTTTAAAAGACTTTAATAGAGATTATTGGATGAATGCAAAAGAATCTGTTGAATATGGGATTGTTGACAAAATATATGAGATGAAATAATGCGGCACACAACAAACCCCATAGCCAATAAGAGTTTACCTTCGTTGAGCTCTCTTTGGTCGGTTCAGAGGTTTACTTCTTTATTAATAATCCGAGAAAGTTTTAGTATTAACCAAATTAAGTGTTGAACTTTCGTTATAACTCGGTCCTCTGTGAAATTTTTATTCGTTTCGCAGAGTTTCCATCGGCCGCCATGCGCCTACGCTGAAGCTTCAGCGCAAGCGTAAGGTTTGCCGACGCCGAAGCAATAGAGTAGAGTGAGAAGACGATGCCGCCTTTACTGCCCCCTCATCAAACCGTACGTGCGGTTTTCCCGCATACGGCTTTCCTATAGACTTCGTCATAAGAATTCACAATCGAACTGGCAAGTAAGTGTAATTTGTCGGGTATAACAAACCATATTTAGTTACAAGTACCTCAAAGGCTTGTTGTCCATAAAGCCTACTCTTACGCTGGCTCTTGCGATTATAATACCGATACAAACTGTTATTGAGGTAAAACCGAAGGCGTCTTTTGCTAAGGCTTGGATAGCTAATCCCTTTTATGTCAAAGTAGTTAAGCCATCCCCGCATGATGATGTTCAGTCCTTTGGCAACATCTTTTGCCGCACTGTGACCATGTGTATCAAGATACTCCTTTACTTTGTCACGCTTTAATTGTAAATTGCTGCTTACAACTTAATCTCATAGACCTATCAATGAAAATTTTATTTTTACAACAACAACCATGTATTAGGGCATTAAAATACGCTGAGGGTCTCAGAAGTACAAAAGATGATGTTAAATTAATTTTTGCTTATACACACAAAACATTAACACAATTTTACGGATACGGAGATGAACTCTTTGATAGGATGATTAAACTAGAAAAAAAGAAACTTACACCACAAATAAGAAAACTGATTTATACTGAAAATATTGACATTGTTCATAGTCATAATGCACCGGATTTTCTTACATTATCAGCAATAGAGGCGTCTCGAGGGAGAATTCCTATTATCCATGATATTCACGATTTGATTTCTATAAGAAGCACACCTTATGGTACCTTGGATCCAAAAGGTCATCATGTTTTAGAAATTGAAAGAAGAGCAGTAACTGAATGTAATGGGTTAATATTTGTAACATCAGGTGTCAAAGATGCATGTGAAAGTGCTTATCCAATTGATCAAAAACCAACTCTGGTATTTCCAAATTATGTTCCTAGAAGATTAATGCCTTCTGCTCTAAAGAGAAAATTATCTGAAAACTATGGAGAAATTCATATTGTTTATGAAGGGAGCCTGGATAGTGTTAATTTAGGGGGTCATTATGATCTAAAAGATATTTTTAAGGCTATTGCTGATCAAGAAATTCATATCCACATTTATTCCTCCAAAGAAAATCCAGATTATGATGCTTTTGCTGATGGTAATAGTTATATCCATTATCATGGTCATTTAGGCACAAAAAAATTATTCCAAGAGATAACACAGTATGACTATGGGTGGGCAGGTTTTAATACAGCTAGAAATAAAGAACATGTAGATACAGTCTTAGCTAATAAGGTCCTGGAATACATTTCTTGTGGGCTTCCAGTTATATCTTTGGGCCATAAAACTCAACAGGAGTTTATAGAAGAGAATGGAATAGGTATTGTAATAAATGAAATTGGCGAACTATCAAGTAGATTGAGAGAAGAACCTGAATTAAATGAAATCAGAAGTAGAGTTTTAGAATGTAGACAATATTTTACTATTGAGGATAAGATTAGACAAGTTTTAGATTTTTATAAATCTTTTACTTAATGAAGCATGTAAGAACTCCGAAAGGTCAACTCCACGAAATTCCTATAGAATTTTTTGCCTCATTCAGTTTCACTCCATTCGGTCATTACAGCACCGTAGCATTAGACCTGACAGGAGCGGGTTTGTGCAGTTTGTGTTGGCGGCGCCAGCCGGTATGGCGCAATTTTTGCAAATACCGGCGAAAGATAAAAGTGTCTTCCATACGCTTGCCTATCCAGAGCCGGCAATCATGGTTTATGTAAAAGTACAAAATGTTAGTTCTCACGATATAATTGTCTAGGTGACGTGCAAAAATTGTGACAAGCTTATTGCCTATATCAGCGTGTAGGTGTAGGGCTAATTTTAAATTGTCAAGATATTAGATTATTTTGTTTTGTAGTCATTTTTCTCATTATCCAGACGAACCGGGCTGTAAGGCTCATTTGCAGCTTTCTGTTTTAAAGCTGCAAATGTGCCTTAAAGCTCTTTTCAATGACTCTGAGTTTGATCTTTGCAAGCTCTTTTAAAAGCTTTGGCTTGTTTGAGTTTAAAAAGAACATGCGTGGCTTTTAAATGT
>JAUYBT010000049.1 GCA_030692905.1 Bacteroidales bacterium | reverse complement strand
AGTGTCAATAAAACTAACTCGGTTGCCTTCATATTTTAATCCTTACAACCAAAGATCTTTTAAAATCGGGTAGGGAGATTTTCAGGCCTTCCGGGATAATATTTTTCCATTTATCCTGCCAGGGATCGTAAATTGCAATTTCACCAAATGACTCATTGATTCCCAATTTTTTTAAATCAAGTTGATTTACGGTAATTGTTAAAGGAGGCTGTCCGTCCCTGAGTTCCGATTCCCAGGTATTCCTTTTATCGCGGAGCCATAAAAGAATAGTTTTCCTGCCATTTAGCTGGTATACCCTTAAATCACTTATTTCCGATTTTGAGGCGACAAATCTTTCTGTTACCGGATTAATATCTCTCACGGTCTCGCTGAATCGCTTAAAATGATACCATAGGTTATTCTTATCCACATAAGAATCCCAATGCCAGCTCATGCCGGTTCCTGCCGAACCGGAAAAAAACGGAGCAAACAAAATATCATGCAATATAATACCGGCGGTATCGAGCGGATAATACTTGCTGGGACCGGAATGTTTTGGCTCAACAGCCCCGGTTTCGGCCAGGATCACAGGTTTTCCGGTTTTGTAGGACATCACTTCCTCCACGGCAGAAGAGCAGATTATGTCCATAGGCATATGACAAACTTCCATTTTAGCTCCCAGGTCGAGGTACCGATGAACCTGTGCGACCTGGTTTCCATCCAAAAGCATCATTTTTTTATAGACAGGTCTTACGCTTTCCGCATCAAAGCTCCCCAGACTCTGCATAACAAGGTTTTCAGGAAACCGCTGTTTTACCTCATTCAGCATATTTTCATTCCAGGCAAAGAAAATACTGTCCGCAGGCCCCTTCATAGCATTCATCTCGTTCCACAATTCCCAGCCAAAAAATAACGTATCGCTGCCATAGCGTTCCCTGTAAAAATCTACTTTATTAAGGAACAACCGTTGCCCCTCGGTTGAAGTCAGATATTGCCGGATACTGTCTAGTGGACCACCTTTCGATGTATGATAAACAAATTTGGTTGCCCACGATTGGGGATTTTCTTCCAGCGTCAGGCTGCGGAAATGCTCTAAGGTCAATTTAATCCTCAGATTATATTTCCTTGCCATTTCAATGAAACGATCGATCCTCTCTGCCTTTTCTTCACTATATTTCCCAGCCTGCTTGTCCTCAATATCCCAAAATGATTGACTTAGCCACACCCTGACGTAATTGCCCCCATTTTCAGAAAGATTTTTCATCCATTGTCCAATCTCGTAAAGAGAGGAATCGGGATTATTTCGATACTTCCCGCTTGGATTGATCATATTGATCCCAATCGGAATATAGGGCGAGCCATCGGAAAACTGGAAATAGGACGGATTGTCAGTACTTACTTCAATATACCCGTGAGACTTAACGGATAGATTGTTTTTACCGGAATGATCATTTTTGCAGGCTATGCAGACCAGCAGCAGCATAGTCATTTGCAGCAGGGAATTAACTGATTTCATTAAGAATAGGTATTTGTTCTTTATATGATTAAAAAGTTTTATGTTCATCAGAAGCAGAGAACAACACCACCCCTTCTCCTATTCCCGTCCTATCCTGTACAAATACTTTTGTGTTCTCATTATCACTGAATTTCTTAAAATCGCAGGTGTTGCCCAAATCCCTGAATCCATTTGATTCTTAGCGACACCCTCATATTTCCGGCCTGCTTTTATTACCAGAACTTCACCTTTTACAGAGAAAAACCAGATATTACCATTTATATAAATCGGTGAGGCGTTATAATTTGACGTCACATGTGTTGACCAGATTTCTTCTCCTGTCACTGCATCAATGCACATCAGGATGTTCCTTGTATTGACAGTATATATCAATCCGTCTTTTATGACAGGTGTCAGCATCTGGTTTTGCGACAGTTCATCCCGTTTTTTCCAAAGGACATTTGTACCGGTTATATCACCATTGCCGTCGGGGTTAACCGCCAGTAACTCGGTAAATTTAGTGCCGTCATCGTCAACAGTGAATCCGGTGTACCAGAATACTACTCCTTTTTCTGTAAAGGGCATAGCTATTGTCGATTCGGCTCCATCCACTACTCTCCATATTTCCTTGCCGATATTGGGGTCGTATGCTATGCAGACGGCGGAACCGTTGGAGATCAGCATATCGCGTCCTTTTACTTTTATTATTATAGGGGTTGTATATGCTTTTCTGCCGATTTCCGTTAACGGTTCATAAGGCTCTGCTGGTCTGTCACTTCTCCATATAAGCTTCCCGTTCGATTTATCGAGAGCGATGATATACCTGACATCAGTACCTTCGAAGTGCAGAATGATCAGGTTTTTATAAATTATAGGTGATGAAGCAGGACCCTGGACGTGCTTACATTCGAAATCGTTACGTTTCCACACGATTGAACCATTTGCAGTATTTATGCAGGCTGTTCCCATGCTCCCATAATGAACATATACAAAGCCCTTTTCAATACATGGTGTTGGAGAGGCATAAGTATTTATAGAGTGCTTCCTTTGAACTTTATCAGGAGTAAAAACCTTTATATCATAAATTATTTCCCCGGTTTGAAAATCGATACAAACAGCATAAAGCTCATTCCCGTCAGATTTTGCTGTCGTTACCCATATCTGATTATTATAAACAACAGGCGAAGAATAACCATTGTCATGAATTTCAGTTTTCCATTTTATGCTGGAGTCATCCCATTTCAGCGGAATATTTTCAGTTACTGCCATACCGTTCAGATTGCTTCCCCTGAAGTGAGTCCAGTTCTTATCCTGAGAACTGGCTTGTTCAGAGCCAAAAAGAAAGGCAACAAAGAAGAAACAAAAAAGGAGTGAAGGTTTACAAATCATATAAAGTTATTTTAACTATTTAAAAAACCATACATCAAATAAAGGGAAATTTCGTCAGATTAAAAAAAGAAGGTCTTGATGTCTTTTGTGATATCCAGTTTATTATGAAAGGCAAGGATCAATTGGTGACGCAATTAAAAGAGAAAAACAAATTAAGGGTGGATCTGGGAAGAAAAAAATTGACCTTATAAATGGGATGAATCCGGAATGGATTGACTTAAGTACAACTCCGGATGGGTGATTGGGATTGCTTCGCCCCGCAGGGCGGGACTACTAATGACAACATTTCAGTAAAAAACTAATAGATTTTTAAACTATTAAAGCAGGTATGCAATTATGATAGCATCAAAATTCAAGCTGACCGTAAATGACATTGCTCCACTTGCAATTCCCGAAACAGTAAGGGTAATTTTCTTGTCGTCGGTTAGCTTTGCTGCAACCATGTCAAGCGTCCCTGCAGCTATCACAGGAGTAAATGAATTATTGCTCATTGTAATATTGGTTTGCGTAAAAATATTCCCGACACCGGTAACATCCAATGAAACGGAATTAATAGTCTGACCTTCACTTAGGCCGGTAATAGTGACTACCAATGAATTCAGGTCTACCTCTTTAATCCTTGCGATATACGGTTCAATATCAGCATTACTTGCAAGTGTAAGATCCTGAGTTTTAGTAAAAATAATCGCGTTAACGACTCCAATCTGATCAAACGACTTCTTTGCCTGTGAAAGAACTACCACGGGGATATTGGTTACTAATTTCGTTGAAATTGGGATTGTGGCCGAATCCTTAATTTTATCGCATCCTGTAAATACAACAATTAATGCAAAAAGACAAATCAGATTAGTTTTCATGATAATAATTTTTAATAAGGTTAGTTATCCAAAACTAGAAAGATCAAAAGTAGAGAAATTAATTAAAAGTATCATTAGTAACCGAATGCCAAATACTGGAATCGTATTAATTAAATAATAAATAATTCACTTACAGAATTTTGCTTGTCCCATCCCAAAATTCTCCGTTATTTTTTGGGATGGGATATTGAAATTTCCCAGGAATTATCATTTTGATTTCGATGAGGAATTCGTAGCTTATTGGGATAGTATTCAAAATACCCTTCTTATTATTCTATGAGAATTTATAACTTTCAAAAAATTTCTGAGTTTTCTCTATCATGAATTTTCTGAATACTTAAATATTCATCTATGAAGAATTTTGAAACAATTAAACTTATTTGTGAAGAAAATAGTAAAATTTCCACGAAAGTGATTGACGAATTTTTACTTTACTATGCTGCAGAACACAATAATCTGGAACATGAAATGGGCCAAAGATTTGAATCTTACAAGCACATAACTCATAAATTACAGAAAGAATGGATAAATAGACTGAAGGCTCAATACATAGCACACAAGGTTTTCAAAAAAGATGGACTTATCAAAAGTTACCTGAACCATACTGCCTTGAAAAAGCTTGATATAAAGGAAAGGAATTACCTTGAGTTTCAGGCAGAACAGGCATGGAGATTTAGTTTCAGTGTAATCAAAAACCGTCCGGCTGAAAGGTTTTTTATCATGGAAGATGTGTTTTCAAACCAAGAGTTTCTTTTGTATTCACCTGGTGTGACAAAAACACTTGAAGATCAATCAGTAATCCTATGGCTCAACCTTATTTCTTATAACGGTGCATGCTGGCAGAGTTTTGGCCCCATTGGAGCTTACAAGTCTTTTGAACCTGATGATATTTTCTTTTTCGCAACTGAACTAAAACCTGATATTGCCGGTGAACAGGAGCTTCTGGCAAACCTGGAATACAATCCCATACCCTATATGATGCTCTTATCGGGTGCCAATTTTCCCCTGATTTATAATAAAGAAGATCAGTTAATACATGCGATGGCAGAATATGATCTGGATTCGATCAATACTAAAAGCCTTACCAAAAGCTTTAAAACAGAATATAATAAAGGGGTTTACCGGCTATCATTGAAAAACTGGAGTGAGCCACCACACTTCTCTCAGGCTTATTTTGATGAAAATAAAAAAATCATTCTGCTTTCTTCTATGACTGACAGGGGATTTAAGGCACTTGCAGAAGGTTTAAATAAATATGGATATAATTTTTCTGCTGATCCATTTCTAAGGGTTAACCTTACTATGATAAGCACTGCTTCAGACATTCTGAAAAAGAAAATCAGGTTAATTGAATATGAAGATTTGTTTTCAATAGAAACCTCCCCTTCTGATCAGGAAAATCTTGATAAACTTAATATGTTTTTAGGATTAGTAATGCCGGACATCAATGCCGGCCGCGAACCGGATATTGATGTATTGGCAGTAAAAGCCGGAGTTGATATTAAAACTGCACGAGCTCTTATTAAACAAATAAAGGGGAAACTAAATGATATGGATAACCGTATGAAAAATACATAAGAATAATTGACAGAAAGCGTTACCATCCGCCCTTAAATTAAAAATTATATACGGATGAAACCCACATGTTATGCTAACACAAACACTTATAAATATAATTTTCTTAACATGTGTGGTTCCATCATACCTTTAAAATCAATATTATATTATGATGAAAGACAAATAAAAACTGAAGAATTTTCAAATCAATTTTAATGTTTAACTTTAATATGAATTGTGAACGGTGAAGGTCAGATAAAAGCATTATATTAATGTGTATTTCAGCGCATTAATGGCATAATACTTCTGTGACTGACGCGGCATTGGCATAATATATTAAAGGCAGCGCCGTGAGTACAGGCTTAAAACTATTGCAAATGTCCAAAAGCTACGATTAATATACGAGGAAGAAGAAAGTGATACGAATAAAAAAGCCCGGATTTCCCCCTTCGACATTCCAAATTATCGTGCTTGTCCTGATGAATACATCTTAAAATTAAAAGAGCTGAGATACAGCGGGAAAACAATAAAAACCTATAAGGGATTATTTGAAGAATT
>JAUYBT010000040.1 GCA_030692905.1 Bacteroidales bacterium | reverse complement strand
GATATCTGGTGCGAAAAGCCGATGACACGCACAATAGGTGAAGGTATCAAAGTAGTTGAAGCAGTTCAGAAACATGGACGTATGTTCAGGCTTAATACATGGTTCAGGTTTAAAGATCAGTTTTATGGTCTGGGTACAACCGTCAAACCGCTTAAGAAACTTGTCGATAGTGGTGTTCTTGGCTGGCCGCTCAAAGTAACAGTAAGCGGGATAACAGGTTACGACTGGAAATTCTACTGGAGCGGACTTCATAATCTTCAGCCAATGCCTGTCCCGGCAGAATTGGACTACGACTTTTGGCTTGGCCCTGCCCCATATAAGCCATATAACCCTGAAAGAGTTCATTCGAAATTCCGTGGTTATTGGGATTATGATGGTGGCGGTTTAGGCGATATGGGTCAGCACTATCTCGACCCTGTTCAGTACCTGCTCGGGAAGGATGATACCAGCCCTGTTTCTGTCGAGATTGATGCACCGCAACAGCATTATGATGCTGTGGGCTCATGGCGAAGAATAACATATACTTATGCCGATGGATGCCAGATAATACTTGATGGCGAAAACCGCGACAAAGATGCAGCTTATATTGAAGGCCCTCATGGGAAAGTATTTAAAGGATTCAAATCGGATATCCCCAATATGGAGAAGCTGATTGATTCGCTTCCTGATCCGGCACCTCAGATAGGAACTTTCAGCGAATCGGTTCTGACGAGGAAAAAATTTGCTCTTAATGAGTCAAACGGCCACAGGTCTTGTTCAATAGTTAACCTTGGGATAATTGCACTCCGGCTGGGGAGGAACCTTAAGTATGATCCGGTTAAACAGCAATTCATCGATGATGAAGGTGCCAACAGACTCATTAACCCGCCAATGCGCGGTCCGTGGAAAATCTAAGTGATGAAATTAATTTGATAATTTGATAATTTGAAAATATGAAAATCCTGAAAATACTTTTTGTAAGTTTATCGCTCTTGTTTTTTTCCTTAGCAACTTATGCACAGGATAAAAGAACCACAGAAACAAAGGTTGCGGACCTTCTTGCACGTCTTCCTGCAAACGACCTGCAGTTTACTGACAAGCTGATGGGAGATATGCTATCGCTCGGAGAAACGGGTATAAAGCAGATTTGTGATCAGATTGTCCCGGCAGGAACCGGCGATGATACCCGTCCCAGGTTTGCTGTTGAAAGCCTGACACGTTTTCTTTCCCAAAAAGGAAAAGAGACAGAAAAAGCAACGTGGGAAAAAACTTGTATCAGTTATGCCACAACTCAAAAAGACAATGGCGTCAAAGACTTCTTTATGAAACAACTCCAGCTTATAGGAGGAAATCTGTCAGCTGAAGCCATGAAGATCTACCTGGGCAGCAAGGAAATATATGCACCGGCACTTGCTGTAATAACTGCTGTTGGTGGACAAGCTGCAGAGACCATTCTGGCTGAATCACTGAAGAAAAGTGATCTTCCCTGTGCCGCCGCAGTTATGAATGCTCTTGCATCAATGAAATCTCAAGCAGCTGTTAATGAGTATATTACATGGGCTGCTGGTAATGATATCAATATTAAAGCTTCTGCTTATAATGCACTCGCTCAGAGTGGCAGCCCGTTAGCTTATCCTGTTCTGTTGAAAGCTGCAAAAGAGGTTTCATACAGGTGGGAGCATACCGGCGCCACTGCTTCTTTGCTTAACTATGCAAAGGTTATAGGTCAGAATGGGGATATCAAAACAATGGATAAGATCTGTAAACTCATCATTTCAAAATGCGACGATAACCTTACTATTCAGAACAAAACCGTTGCTCTTGATACTTATGTCGGCTTTCATGGTATTGATGCAATGGCTTACCTTATCAAAGCAGCGGCCAATCC
The DNA here is from genome assembly GCA_030692905.1 of Bacteroidales bacterium. Taxonomy (GTDB): domain Bacteria; phylum Bacteroidota; class Bacteroidia; order Bacteroidales; family VadinHA17; genus LD21. Next base: position 16,764 of record JAUYBT010000040.1, on the reverse strand, counting down.
AAACGACAAGTACAGGAATGCCGCAATGCGAATGTCAATGGCAATTCCGGGAACAGAAGTAGTGAAGAAGTGGATCGATTATTTTCCAAAAGCCATTCCTGCTGCAAAACCTGAAATTATAGCCATGCTTGGAATTCGGGGTGATGAAATGGCATTGCCTCTCATAACTGCTTCATTGTCAGATCAGGATTTGGCAGTCAGGCAGGAGGCGGCTGAAGCTATCGTTAAGATATGTGGAAGTCAAGCCATCAACTCTCTGATTAATTATATGCTGGTATTCAGTAGCGCATCTGACCAGGAAGCTGCAAAATCGGCTCTTATGACTGTCACCGGCAGCGATAATATGCGATTTCTTATCCCTGTACTGAAAGGGGGAACACCTGCTGCCAGGAAAAGTGCAATTGAATTGTTAGCATGGAATAAAGACAATAAATATTTTTCTGAGGTTTTTCCTTTTGCATCATCTACTGACGAACAGATTAAATCAGCAGCCATAAAAGCACTGGCCAGTCTTACCGGATCAACCGATCAGGAAAAACTGATTGAACTTCTGGCAGGTACAGATAATCCTGGTTATATTACAGATATACAGACTGCTCTTGCTGTTTCTACAGGTAAAATTTCTGATCCTGAAAAGAGGTCCTCAACGATTCTGAAAGCAATGGAAGAAAAAATTCAGAAAGAAAAAATTATTCCTGTTCTTGCAAAAACCGGTGGTCAGGAAGCCCTTGCTATTGTTTTAAAGGAATTTGAAAATGGAAATTCAGCGATGCGCGTTGTCTGCTTCAAGGCACTTACAAGTTGGCGCGATTATTCAGCATCATCAGCTTTATATGAGATATGTGCTTCAGGTAATAAAACCTTTGAAGATCCGGCTTTTGAAGGTTATATCATACAAATTAAGTCCACTGATTTGCCTGATGAACAGAAGTTACTTCTTTACAGAAAGATCATGCCCTTTGCCCTGAGCTCTGAGCGTAAAAATAAAGTTCTGACCGAAACAGGAAAGCTTAAGACTTACCAGTCACTTTATTTTGTGGCAAACTATCTGGATGATCCTGCTACATCTGCTGCAGCTGCCAAAGCTGCTATGTTGATAGCACTTCCCTCGGTAAGTTCTAAGGCAGGAATGTACGGTAACCTGGTAAAAGAGATTCTCATCAAGGCAACCGGTAAAATTAAAGGGCAGGAGAGTGAGTATGATAAAGAGATGATAAACAAATATTTAGCAGGGATGCCTGCTGATGAGGGATTTAAGACGATGTTTAACGGCAAGGATCTTACAGGCTGGCAGGGACTTGTTGAAAACCCTGTTGCACGAGCTAAGATGAAACCGGCCGACCTGGCAAAAAAACAGATTGAGGCAGATAAAAAAGTTGCAGGTAACTGGAGCGTTAAAGATGGTTGTATATGGTTTAACGGCAGTGGAGATAATCTATGTTCACTTAAGGAGTATGGTGATTTTGAAATGTTTGTGGACTGGAAAATCTCCAAAGCAGGCGATAGTGGTATCTACCTCAGAGGGTCACCACAGGTTCAGATATGGGATACTTCGAGAGTTGAAGCGGGTGCCCGGGTTGGTTCCGGCGGTTTGTACAATAACCAGAAAAATCCGTCCAAACCTCTGAAGGTTGCCGATAACCCTGTTGGTGATTGGAATACTTTCAGGATTGTGATGATCGGTGAGAAAGTTTCAGTATGGTTGAACGGAGATCTGGTTGTTAATAATGTCATATTGGAGAATTACTGGGATCGTAAAATCCCGATCTTCCCGAAAGGTGCAATTGAACTTCAGGCTCATGGTACCGATCTGGCTTTCAGGGATATATATGTAAGGGATATAAGCGAAAAAGAATATAATCTTACTCCTGAGGAAAAGGCTGAAGGATTTGTTGCTCTCTTTAATGGAAGAAACCTCGATAACTGGGTGGGGAACAAAGAGTCGTATATAGCTGAAGACGCAATGATCGTCGTCAAACCGGGTGACGGTTCAGGTGGAAACCTATATACTGAAAAAGAGTATGCCGACTTTATTTTCCGTTTTGAATTTCTGCTTACCCCTGCTGCAAATAATGGTCTTGGTATAAGAGCTCCTCTCACTGGTGATGCTGCTTATGTAGGCATGGAACTTCAGATACTCGATGACACAGCCCCGGTTTATGCAAACCTGCAGCCTTACCAGTACCATGGATCTGTCTACGGAGTAATTCCGGCTAAAAGAGGGTTTCTTAAACCTGTCGGAGTGTGGAACTATGAGGAGGTGATAGTTAAGGGAACTCAGATTACAATAATTCTCAATGGCACCACAATTGTTGATGGCGATATTGCCGGTCCAAGAGATAATGGTACTTTGGATAAAAACGATCACCCGGGACTAAAAAACAAAACCGGACATATCGGTTTCCTCGGACATGGTTCCGAACTTAAATTCAGAAACATAAGAATAAAATATTAATGCTTCACGAACAATGAAAAGAATTTGTTGTCTGTTAGTTGCAATTATTTCTCTTTCTGCCTGTTTTCAAGTGAAGCCACCTGAACCATTTGGTCCGGTTCCCTCTGAAAGGCAGCTTGTATGGCACGAAATGGAGTATTATATGTTTGTTCATTTTACTGTTAATACTTTCACAGATAAAGAGTGGGGTTACGGTGATGAAAAAGAGTCTGTCTTCAATCCCTCGGAACTCGATTGCAGGCAGTGGGCGAAAGTTGCCAGAGATGCCGGGATGAAAGGCATAATAATAACAGCAAAACACCACGACGGTTTTTGCCTGTGGCCATCTCAATTCACAGATCATTCCGTTAAAAACTCAACATGGAAAGATGGCAAGGGTAATGTTTTAAGGGAACTCCGTCAGGCCTGCGATGAATATGGTCTGAAGTTTGGAGTCTACCTGTCGCCATGGGACCGTAACAGTTCAGTTTATGGTACTCCTGAATACTTAACCTACTACCGGAATCAACTTCATGAACTTCTTACAAATTACGGTGATGTTTTCGAAGTATGGTTCGACGGTGCCAATGGCGGTGACGGATATTATGGAGGCGCAAGGGAGAAAAGAAAAATTGATAATAAAACTTATTATAACTGGGCAAACACTCATACGATTGTAAGGGAGTTGCAACCAATGGCTGTAATGTTCAGTGATGCAGGACCCGATATCCGCTGGGTTGGCAACGAAAGTGGTATGGGCAGCCTGACGAACTGGTCTCTTCTTAAAAAAGATGAGATGTACCCGGGCGGTGACTTTGCAAAGATACTTGGAGAAGGACATGAAAATGGAAACTACTGGGTACCTGCTGAAGTTGATGTTTCGATACGCAGGGGATGGTTTTATCACCAGAACCAGGATTCGCTTGTCAGATCACCAGAGAATCTTATGGAGCTCTATTACTCATCAGTTGGTAGGAACAGTAATCTTCTTCTCAATGTACCTCCTGACAGGAGAGGTCTTCTGCATGAGAATGATGTCAAGTCTCTTCTGGATTTCAGGGAGTTACTGAAGAAGGAATTTAAAACAGATATGGCAAAAGGGAGGGAAGTATCTGCAACATTCAGGAGAGGAAAAGGATATGAGGCTTCAAATGTAAATGACGGAAATCCGGAAACTTACTGGGCCACAAATGATTCACAGACAGCCGGTGATATAATTATCGACCTTGGAGCAGAAACGGAAGTGAACAGAATCATACTTCAGGAATACATTAAACTGGGCCAGCGGGTTCAGGAATTCAGGGTATCAGCATTTATTAATAGTGAATGGAAACCTCTGATAGATGGTACTACAATTGGTCACAAAGTGATTCGGAAATTTCCTGTTGTGAAAACCTCAAAAATTAAAGTATCTATCAGTAAATCAAAGGCCTGTCCGGTAATCTCTAATATTGAATTATATAGGGCGCCGGGGGAATGAAGGTGAGTTCCACCCACGTACTAAATTACCCCTGATTCCGGGACATGAATTTGCAGGTGTGATAGAAGCGGTCGCAGATCATTTTTGTGGTACTCCAACAGTCTGCGCAAGTATTATCCGCTGATTTGATCTTAATCCCATCTCAGGTGCGAGTTGCTCTTTCGGGACCATCCCTCTTATTACACATCCAAGATTAGCAGATGCACAATAGAGATAGATGTTCTGTGCAATAAATGCGGTATTGGCATACGAGGAAAGGAGATCAGAATCTTTTATCTCATCACCCTCTTTTTTCCCTAATTTACCCAAATCGGCAACATACACCAGGTTTAATGCTGCTTCGGCAACAAAATCCTGTGTACCGCTTAATTTCCTGAGGTCTTTGTTGTTAATCTGCTTCAGGGTATGAGATTCAGCAATGTAAAAATACAGCCCCGAAGGAAGTGCGACATATACATCAATCTCCTGAACATTTCTTGCTGAGGGAGCAGTTCTTTTTTTAAGATCAGCCCTGTTAATACCCCAGCCTGCCCATAAAAGATCAGAAAGCTGCTGTTGTGTCAGGGTATCTTTTGTAAATGTTCTGATCGATTGCCTTTCATTCAGTGCCTGCATCAGCGGCTTGCCTCCGGTCTTATCAGGAGCCGGAAGAGAAATATCCTGAGCCTGGATACTCATCGGTAATAAAAAGGTATTCAAAAAAAGAATAACTAAACAGTAAAATAGTCGATTTTTCATTGGATTGATATTTTAAAGTTATCTGATTTAAAAATTAGTATTGGTTTTGGGATCTTTTTAACGGCAAAGCGCGTTAAGAGGCGCATCTTTGCGGTTAATGAGTTTACACTATCTGAAACATCCTTGCCACCTTAACTGCTCCGGCAATTCTTTTGGTAAGTCCTTCCCAGTCTTTTTTCTGTATCAGTTCTTTTGTGATAAGATTTGAACCGATACCAACACAGGTAACACCTGCTTCAAACCACTCACGTAAATTTTCAACTGTTGGTTCAACACCTCCTGTAGGCATGATGCTTGTCCAGGGGCAAGGCCCTTTTATTGACTTCACAAAATCCGGACCTCCGACTGATGAGCCGGGGAATATTTTAACAATCTCAGCTCCAAGCTCTTCGGCGTAGCTGATTTCCGACAGAGATCCACAGCCGGGCGACCACAGAATTTTTCTACGGTTACAAACTTTTGCCATTTCAGGATTCAGTACCGGAGAGACTATAAAATTTGCTCCAAGCTGAATATAAAGTGAAGCAGTTCCTGCATCAACTACCGATCCTGCGCCCATCACCAATGCAGGAACCTCTTTCTCAGCCCATTTATTAAGCTCGCTGAATAATTCATGTGCATAATCACCTCGATTGGTGAACTCAAATACTTTAATACCACCGTCAAAACAGGCTTTAATCACATTCCTGCATACTTCCGCATCTTTATGATAGAATACAGGAACAATACCTGCTTCCCGCATCTTTAGTATAACATCTATTCTGGTAAATCGTGCCATAATTTTTATCTTTTTCACAAATATATCTAAAATAGGGTAAAATGCAAAGTGCTATTATGATGACTTTATCTGGTTATTATGTTATTAAGTTGTTAAGTTGTTAAGTTGTCTTTGGTTTAATAACCCAATAACCCAATAACCCAATAACATATTAATAAACAATAATTCTCTTTCTAAATATCTTTCTATCTTAGCAACTCAATCTATCGGCATGGCACTAAACTATATCTGGATCGCATTCTTCCTCATCGGATTCATTGTTGCTCTCGGACAATTGATCTTTGCAGGTAATACACAGATATTTAATGAGCTGGTTAATTCAGTTTTTTCAAACGCCAAAACCGGTTTTGAAATATCACTCGGATTAACAGGGGCCCTCACCCTCTGGATGGGGCTGCTGAAAGTGGGAGAGAAAGGGGGAGTAGTGGCCATCCTTGGCAGACTTATTGGTCCTCTTTTTGAAAAACTTTTTCCCGGACTTCCAAAAGGTCATCCGGCTTATGGTTCCATAATGCTGAACATATCAGCTAATATGCTTGGGCTCGATAATGCCGCTACTCCCGTAGGACTTAAGGCGATGAAAGAGATGCATGAGGTTAATCCGGATAAAGAGTCTGCCTCCAATGCCCAGATTATGTTCCTGGTTATTAATGCTGCCGGTCTTACAATTATTCCTGTCAGCATAATTGTTTACCGTACCCAGCTTGGCGCAGTTAATCCGGCTGATATTTTTATTCCAATACTGATTTCAACTTTTGCTGCCTCCCTTACAGGGATGGTTAGTGTTGCTATAATTCAGAAAATAAATTTGTTCGATAAAGTAATCCTGGCTTACCTTGGCGGACTGACAGCAATAATTGCCGGTATAATAATCTATTTCAGCGGGCTTCCAAAGGAGCAGATCTCGACGATTTCCACCTTTGCAGCAAATTTCATTCTCATGTCGATTATTGTACTTTTTATCGTCCTGGCATTTATAAAAAAGGTAAATGTTTATGATGCTTTTGTTGAAGGAGCAAAAGAGGGATTTAATATCGCCATTAAAATCATTCCATTCCTGGTTGCTATACTGGTGGCAATCGGTATTTTCAGAGCCTCGGGAGCGATGGATTTTATTATCACCGGCATTGCCATGTTTTTTGCCTGGCTGGGCGTTGATACTCAATTCACAGCAGCGCTGCCTGTTGCATTCATGAAACCACTTTCCGGAAGCGGCGCTCGCGGACTTATGATTGATGCCATGACTACCTATGGAGCCGATTCGTTCATCGGACGACTGGCATGTACCATGCAGGGAACTACCGATACAACATTCTATATTGTTGCTGTATATTTCGGTTCGGTAGGTATTAAAAATACAAGATATTCAATAGGATGCGGCTTACTTGCTGATCTTGCCGGCTTTACCACTGCAATATTTGTTGCATATCTCTTCTTTACTTAAACCTTCTCTATGAGCGTTTTACTGACATCAACTCTGGTCTGTATAAGCATAATCTCTATAATTATCCTTACCTCAAGGTTGAAATTAAAAGCATTTATTGCTCTCTTCATTGTTTCACTTTTTCTGGCATTTACTACCCTTCCTGCAAGCACGATCGTAAGTACTATTAAAGAAGGATTTGGCAACACGATGGCCTCAATCGGATTCCTGATAATCCTCGGTGCAATTATTGGTATTACTCTCGATAAGACAGGCGGAACACTCAGTATTGCCAGGTATATTCTTTCAAAAACAGGAGAAAACAGGAGTGCTCCGGCACTTGGTATTACCGGGTTTATCACCGGATTACCAATATTTTGCGATTCAGGATTCATAATTTTAAGCGGACTGGCAAAGTCATTCAGTTCAAAATCAAAACTGGCAATGCCATTTATGGCAACAGTGCTTGCAACCTCGTTATATTCGGTTCATTGTCTTATACCACCTCACCCCGGGGCGCTGGCTGCAGCAGGGCTGATTAAGGTAAATATCGGGTACCTGATAATTATCGGAACAATATTCGCAATCCCCGGCTCACTGGCTGCATATTACTGGAGCAGATGGATGACAAAAGGGAAAAACTATCCATCTGCGAAAGAGGTTGAGGTTGACACACAGTTAACACATGATAATCTTCCTTCAGCTTTTCTTTCATTCCTTCCTATAGTTGTTCCACTGTTGCTTATAACATTCAGATCGTTGTTTAGTCTTATAGACAAAGGTGGACAAAGTCTTATCTCCAAAATATTCTTTTTCCCCGGTGAACCAATATTTGCTTTATCAATAGGTGTTGTACTGGCCATGTTCTTAATAAAAGATAAAACAATTGCATCGATGAATGCCGTTTTTTCGGAAGCAATCGAAAAAGCCGGGCCTATACTGATTGTCACTGCTGCTGGTGGCATGTTTGGAATGGTGATCAAAGCAACTGGTACCGGCGAAGCAATGGGTAAGCTCCTTGCAGGAACGAGTATTGGCCTTGTGGTTCCGTTCCTTATTGCTGCTGTTATGAAAACAGCACAGGGCTCTTCAACTGTGGCAATAATCACAACAGCATCCTTTGTTGCACCCATGTTATCAATGCTTGGTCTCGATTCAGAGTGGGGCAGGTTACTTGTCATGCTTTCGATGGGAGCAGGCTCAATGATTGTTTCACATGCCAATGATTCATACTTCTGGGTTATTTCCAATTTTTCTGATATCGAACCGGATACAACACTGAAAGTCTATTCATCCTCGACTATTTTAATGGGAATAGTTGTATTTGCCTGTGTCTGGATTACTTCACTCATTGTTTTATAATGGGTCTGTTTTATGATCAATCCCTGCTATTAGGTTTAAAACGAACAGAATGAATTGCAGAACAATAGCTGAACAGATTTTTCTGGCAGGAGTAGAAAGTGTTCTTCCTGAAAGGCTGATAACCAAAGAGATGGCCTTGAGGGATAATTGCCTGGTAATAGGCCATCTGAACTTCTCTCTTGAATTAATTGATAATATATACGTTATCGGTGCAGGCAAAGCAAGTGCCATGATGGCTGTTGAGGTAGAAAAGATACTTGACAGCCGGATTACTGAAGGACATATTGTAGTTAAATATGGCCATTCCTCTAAATTGAAATATATCAGGGTTACGGAAGCCGGCCATCCTGTCCCGGATTCAAACGGATTCAAAGCAACCATGGCAATAATGGAAATTGCTGGCATGGCCAAAGGGAATGACCTTGTAGTATGCGTTCTATCTGGTGGCGGCTCAGCACTTCTTCCAGATTTTCCCGAAGGCTCTTCTCCTGAAGAGATGATTAAACTTAATGATCTACTGATTAATAGCGGAGCCTGTATTAAAGAGATTAATGCAGTGCGCAAACATTTGTCAATAGTTAAGGGAGGTCAGCTTGCCAGGGCCGTTTGTCCGGCTATCCTGGTAAGTCTTATTTTATCTGATGTACCAGGTGACCCGTTGGATGTAATTGCATCCGGACCAACAGCTCCTGACCCCACAACTTACAAACAGGCACTGGATGTTCTGGATAAATATGATTTAACAGCATCTGTGCCTGTTGGAATTCTGAAATATTTGAAGGAAGGAGCAGCCGGAAAGAGACCTGAAACACCAAAACCGGGGGATCTTATTTTTGAGAAGAGCTACAACCTCTTAATTGGTTCTAACAGACTGGCACTTGAGGCTGCGAAACAGAAAGCATCAGAGTTTAATATTAACGCAGTTATAATTGACGATCAACTGCAAGGCGACACTAGCTCAGTTGCAGAATACATCGTGGAAACATCATTAAAATTTAAAGTTGACAAAAATGAGATGAAACCGGTCTGCCTTTTGTTCGGGGGAGAGACAACAGTTAAAATGACAGGTAGGGGACTCGGTGGAAGAAACCAGCATTTAGCATTGTTGTCAGCCATTATGCTTGAAAACCATCAGGGTATAACAATCCTTTCGGCGGGAACAGATGGTACCGATGGGCCAACAAGTGCTGCCGGAGCTGTTGTTGATTCGGATACCGTCACCGGCGCATTGTCGAAAAACATTGATCCTGCAAAATACATCAGAGATTTCGATTCATACCATTTCTTTAAGAAAGCAGGCGGCCAGATTATTACCGGTCCCACCATGACCAATGTTATGGATATTATTGTGGTGATAGTGGAATAATCAATTGACAGATACTTCAGACATGACCAATAACTTTTATGATAATACTGAAATGTTTCCTCTTCCGGTAAAGGAATTGATTATTGAAGGAGAGATAGCAAATCCCGGGAGGGTCGATTTTTCAGAGCTTCTGGTATATTCGGTAATCGTTAAAGAAACACTTCTCAACAGTGCCGGCGGTGACGGGTTTGTCGGCGCTTTCAGGTATGATGGTTATTCCCTTTTTGATATTCTTGATAAAAGGGTACTAAAAAAGACAAACAGTGCAGAATTTAATCCTATTATTGATCTTTATATTGAAATTGAAAATGCCGGAGGCCAAAAGGTTGTGTTCAGCTGGGGAGAAATATACTATCCAAACAACCTTCATAAGATCATAATAGCCACTAGTGTGTCGAGGATAGTACCTTCCAGGACAAAGGAGCTGTGGCCGCTTCCGGTTGAAAGCAAAATTGTGGCTGCAAGCGACCTTGTGACTGAAAGAAATATATCTTCGCCGGTAAAGATTACTGTTAAATCATTTCCCGGGTCATTTGCTGTAGTAAAGGATTTATCTCCTATGTATTCGCTTCAGATAAAGATTTTCAGTGGTTCGAAACTTACAGGTGAAATAGAGAAGCTTCCTGAAAACATTAATAATGAGACTTTTAATACAATATTTTATGGAAGGGGCAAAGGCATTCACAGCACTACACCCTTTACCGGTATTATCCTGAAAGATCTCCTTCAAAAGTTTTATCCCATTAACAGGGAGAATCTGCAATCAGGAATAATGTGTTTTGCGGGTAAAGATGGTTACAGATGTACTGTATCATACTCTGAACTGTTTAACAGAAATGATCAGCAGGAATTTTTGCTGATCCGGTCAGAACCTGATGAGGATGGCGGTTTGTACAGAGTATTTGCAGCATGCGACTTCTTCTCTGACAGGGCGATAAAATCAATCAGTGAAATACACTTGGGATTCTGATTCCTCAATTATTACATGAGATTATAACTTCATCCCCGTGACTGCCGCGGGGATTGCTGTTTTTATTATATTTGCTTTTCACCACTTCTGAAATAAAATGTTATTCCTTATCATATGAAAGCCCTTGTACTTGAAAAATATAATGAGCTGGTTTACAAAGATGTTCCAGACCCCGAAATAAATAGTAATGAGGTACTCGTCAGGGTAAAGGCATGTGGTATCTGTGGATCAGATGTTCATGGCTTCGACGGAAGCACAGGAAGAAGAATTCCGCCAATGATAATGGGACATGAGGCTTCAGGTGTTATTGTCAAAACAGGTGCTGATGTAAAAGGGTGGAAATCTGGTGATAGAGTAACCTTTGACTCGACAGTTTATCCACTCGATGACTGGTTTACTCTTGAAGGGATGTATAATCTGAGTGACAACCGCGAGGTAATTGGTGTATCTCCAGGAACATATAAAAGAGATGGAGCCTTCGCTGAATATATTGCTATTCCTCAGCATATCCTTTACAAAATACCTGAAAGTGTTACATTTGAACAGGCTGCAATGGTGGAAGCTGTTGCCGTTGCTCTTCATTCAATAAATATTTCCGGCATTAAAACAGGAGATAAATGTGTTGTGGTTGGTGCCGGCATGATCGGGATTTTCATTCTGAAACTTCTTAAGTTGTCGGGTGCATCAAAGATAATTGCAATTGATATTAATACAAAGCGTCTTGAGCAGGCAGAAAAAGCCGGAGCGGACCACACCTTCATTTCAACTGAAGAAAACCTTGCTGAAAAAATAAATGTCCTTACAAATACCAGGGGAGCAGATATCTCATTTGAGGCAGTCGGTAAAAGTGAGTCAGTAAATATCGCTATCGATGTTCTCCGTAAAGGTGGAAAGGCCGTTTTGGTAGGGAATGCTTCTCCTAAAGTCAATTTTCCTCTTCAAAAAGTTGTTACACGGGAATTAAAAGTACTTGGCAGCTGTGCCATCAGAGGCGAATATGAAGTTGTTCTTAATCTGCTGGAAACTGGAAAAATAAGTGTGGATGATCAGATTTCCGCGGTGGTCCCGCTCTCAGAAGGTGCTGGATGGTTTAACAAACTTTACAGAAAAGAGGAAGAGCTGAATAAAGTTATTCTGATACCATAATATTAATCAAATGGCTGAAAGGATTTATAATATTTCGATTGCCGGCTGCAGTAAAGTGGCACATCTCCATGCAAAAGCTATTCAGAGTATACCCAATGTACGACTGACAGGAGTGTGGAGCAGAACGCAGAAAACAGCTGAAGATTTTGCCTCAGTTTACAAAACGCTGGCTTATTCAGATATCTCACGGATGGTAACTGAAAACAATGTTGACCTGGTAATTGTCTGCACTGCCCATCCTTTTCATATGCAACCTGCCGTCGAAGCGGCAAAAGCAGGCGCTAATGTGCTGGTTGAAAAGCCATTGGCTTCTGATCTTAAGGATTGCGATGACATCATTACAACATGTAAAAAAAACAATGTCAGGTTAGGTGTCATAAGTCAGCGTAGGTGGTACGAACCGGTGAAAAGAGTCAAGGATGCAATTGAGCAAGGCAAAATAGGAAAACCGGTTCTGGCAACCGTAACAATGTTGGGCTGGCGCGATAAAGTTTATTATGATTCCGATGCATGGAGAGGATCGTGGAAGACGGAAGGTGGCGGAGTACTTGTTAATCAGTCACCGCATCAGCTCGACATTCTTTTATGGTATATGGGTGAAGTTGACGAAGTGTACGGTATCTGGAGAAATCTGAATCATCCCTACATAGAAGTTGACGATACAGCAGTTGCAATAGTGAAGTTTAAAAGCGGTGCTATCGGGAATATCCTTGTCAGTAATTCTCAGAAACCCGGAATTTACGGGAAAGTCCATGTACATGGAGAAAACGGCGCATCTGCGGGTGTCCAGACAGATGGCGGGGCAATGTTCATCGCTGGCAGAACAGGTGTTGCCGAACCTCCTGTAAATGATCTGTGGACCATTCCGGGCGAAGAGAATTTGCTCAAAGAATGGATAAGGCAGGATACAGAAACTTTTAACAACTGCGATCCTACTGTCCGGTATTTTCAATACCAGATTGAAGATTTTATTGCTGCAATCAGTAACAACACAGAACCATCTGTCACCGGTGAAGCCGGGCGCAGAACAGTGGAACTTTTCACTGCAATCTACCGCTCCTCCCGCGATAATGCAGTAGTTAAATTTCCGCTGAAACCGGAAAAAAGTGCCTAAAGTTGGGAATTGGATATAGATTGAAATAAATAGAAATAGATTGAAATAAATAGAAATTACAAATTATAATAAATTAACTATAAGCTACCAGCAACCAGCTACGAGCAACGAGCTATGAGCCATACATAACCAGTAACTTAATATATTCCAAATTATGCCGGTAATCATTGTTATCCTGGGAATTTGCCTTCTTCTTTTCCTGATCCTCGTAGTAAAATTCAATTCATTTTTATCATTTGTCATTGTCTCTCTGGCAGTTGCCCTGGCTGAAGGAATGACCATCAACGAAGCGGTAATATCAATAGAGAACGGAATTGGGAATACAATGGGCTTTCTTGTCCTGATACTTGGTTTGGGCTCCATGCTTGGTAAACTGGTATCAGAAAGCGGGGCAGCTCAGAGAATAACAACAAAACTGGTAAAAGCTTTCGGCATAAAACATATACAATTGGCTTTAATGCTGACAGGTTTTATTGTGGGTGTATCCTTGTTCTATGATGTTGGCTTTTTCATCATGATCCCACTTGTCTTTACAGTTGCAGCTTCAACCGGCCTTCCATTACTGTATGTCGGCTTACCAATGCTGGCCGCTCTTTCTGTCACTCATGGCTATCTGCCACCTCATCCGGCACCTACGGCTATTGTAGGAATGTTCCATGCAGATCTTGGGAAAACAATGGTTTACGGAATAATTGTTGCAATACCTGCAATAGTGATTTCCGGACCTTTTCTGTCAAAAGTTCTTAGTAAAATAGAGGCTAAACCGTTGCAGGAATTTGTAAACCAGAAAGTTTTAACCGACGAGGAGATGCCAGGCTTTTGGGTAAGCTTCTTTTCTTCCCTGTTGCCGGTTATCCTGATCAGCTTTTCCACTATTGCCGGATTTTTTCTGGCAGAGGATAATGAGATCAGAAAATTGCTGGGATATTTCGGAAATCCGGTTATTGCCATGATGCTATCTGTTTTATTTGCTATTTATACACTCGGACTGGTAAGGGGAAGAAAAATAACTGACATTATGAATTCCCTGGCTCATTCAGTAACAAGTATCACGATGATTATGCTCCTTATTGCCGGTGCAGGCGCTCTAAAACAAGTTCTGGTCGACGGGGGAGTAAGTAAATACATTGGCGAATTGCTGAGTCAATCCACGCTTTCACCTTTGTTTCTGGGATGGCTTATCGCGACAATTTTGCGCTTTTGTGTAGGTTCTGCAACCGTTGCAGGCATAACAACGGCCGGAATAGTTCTGCCATTGGTCTCAGGTGCAGGAGTAAGCCCTGAGTTGATGGTTCTGGCAATTGGTTCCGGAAGTCTGATGGTTGGACATGTGAATGATGGTGGATTCTGGCTCTTTAAAGAATACTTCAATCTGAGCATTAAAGATACATTGAAAACATGGACTGTAATGGAAACATCAATTGGTATCACAGGGTTAACAGGTGTAATGATTCTTAGTCTTTTTGTGAAATAATGTTAGTTGAAAAAATTGGCTGTTACCTATTGCCTGTCGCCTGTTGCCTGTCGCCTTAAACTAATAATTCACTATCTTTAAAACATTAATATGTTACTAAAATGAAAATAAAATTTATAGGTGCTGCAAGGGAGGTTACCGGAAGCAAACATCTCATTACAACAGATTCAGGAAAAAAGATACTTCTCGATTGCGGTATGTTTCAGGGTAAAGGACTCGAAACCGACAGCATGAACAGGGACCTTATGTTTGACCCCTCCGTGATAGATCATTTAATTCTTACACATGCACATATTGACCATGCCGGACTGATACCTTATATGTATAAGCTGGGTTTCAGGGGATCAGTGGTCTGTTCAAATGCAACACGTGATCTTTGTGCCATAATGCTTGCCGATTCAGCTTTTATACAGGAGCATGATACAATTACATTCAATAAGAGAAGAGCTAAAAAGGGACTACCACTGGTGACCCCGATTTATACCCAGGCTGATGCAACAGCCTGCATGACTCACTTTATCGGAGTACCAAATGAGATGAAATTCAGGATTGACGAAAACATAACGGTTAAGTTCACTAATACCGGCCATATGCTTGGCGGCGGGGTGGCTAATTTTCAGATTATCGAAAACGGGCAAATTAAGAGGATAGCTTATACAGGAGATATCGGCAGACCGTTCGACCGGATACTCGCCACTCCTCAGCCTTTTCCACAGGCCGATATCCTTATTACTGAATCAACTTATGGCGACAGATTGCATCACGAAACGCTAGTGGCGGAAGAAGAACTATTAAATGTAGTTGTCGACACGTGTTTAAATAAAGGTGGCAAGCTTATCATACCTGCTTTCAGCGTCGGGCGCACACAGGAGGTTGTTTATACCCTTAATAACTTCTTTAACCAGGGCAGGTTGCCTAAAGTTGATATTTTTGTCGATAGCCCCCTTGCAGTAAACGCAACAACTGTTTTCAGGATGCATCCTGAGTGTTTTAATAAGAATTTTCTTCAGGTGATGGAGACAGACACTGATCCGTTTGGTTTTAATAGCTTGTTTTATATCACACGGGTTGAAGATTCAAAAAAACTTAATGATCATAAGAAGCCTTGTGTAATTATTTCAGCTTCAGGTATGATGGAAGCCGGACGAGTAAAACATCATCTGGCAAATAATATTTCAGATCCGAAAAACACTATTCTCATTGTAGGATATTGTGCACCAACAACCCTTGGAGCAAGAATAGGCAGAGGTGATAAAGAGGTTTCCATTTATGGAATTGTACATGAAGTAAAAGCAGAAGTGAAAAAAATCGAATCATTCAGTGGTCATGGCGATTATAAGGAGATGATTGACTTCTTAAGTTGTCAGGATAAAAGCGCTTTAGAGAAGACCTTTATTGTTCATGGTGAGTATGAAACACAGAAAAAATATGTTTCTACACTCATGAACGAGGGTTATAAAAATATTGAGATACCTGCTAAAGGACAAGAATACGAAATATAATATTTAATTCAATTCTGTATTCCTTTATTGTATGTATTTTCTCAACTCTTTTCTAACCTGCTTATAATCAGGAAATATCTCAGATAGTAATCTGTAATATTCCTTGCCATGGTTATGGTGTTTTAGGTGGCATAACTCATGAATAATAACATATTCAATAAACAGATCTGGCAGTTTGATTAGTTCTGTACTCAGTGTTATTACCCCTTTATTTGAACAGCTTCCCCATCGTCTTTTCATTGTACGGATAATTAGTCCCGTCGGCTTAAACATCTGATCTTCAAATTTTTTAAGAACCTTATTCATGATATCAGGAATAACAATCAAAGCTTCATTCTTATATCCCTGATACAATAACCACTTTAATACCCTGGCATCATCAGTTCTATCTACTCCAAGTTCAATTGTATTATCATAAAACCGGATATAAGGTTTACCGGATTTTTCAATCTTTAAAATAGATTCGTTTCCACGGAAAAGATGGGTCTCTCCGCTAAAATACATTCTGTTGAGTTTACTCTTCTCTTTTTCCTTGTAACTGTTTTTGTGTTTTATTATCCATCCGGCTTTTTGCTGAATGACTTTGCTGATGGTCTTAAAAGATGTCAGATATGGTACCCTGACTATTACCGATGAATCTGGAAGAATACTGATTCCCAGAGTCCTTCTTCTTGAATATATCACTTTGAATTCAATACCCTCTATATTGTGAATTCTTTGGTCTTTTGACATTAAACTTTGGCTATGATTTGCGGTCATTCGGAGTTACTGTACTTCAGGATTATTATGAAGATTATCAGATTGAGAGTTTAATGCAGAGAGTTAATATACGATGATGGCGGTACCATCCATTGTACACTCGTTGGTAGAATAATCGGCAAAGTCATCATGATAAACCGCAAGTTTTGTCTGGAACTGTGCGTATTCATCTTCTTTTGACAGGTAAATATATTTAAGGGAATTGAATATTGTTGAAT
>JAUYBT010000228.1 GCA_030692905.1 Bacteroidales bacterium | reverse complement strand
GAAATAATACCAAAAGGAACAAGAAATGCAAAAATACTTCTCCACCCAAGATACTGGGTCAGTAATCCTCCGATTACAGGACCGCATGAAAGTCCAAGGTATACTGCCGTTATATTGATGCCCATAGCTCTTCCTCGCTCTCCGGGCTGAAAAACAGAGGTGATTATTGCAAGACTTGTACCAAAGATCATTGCACTGGATAATCCCTGGAATATCCGGAAAACTATCAGATAAGTAATGCTACCGGAAAATATTATCAGAAAAGTTGAAATGGTAAACAGTAAAATCCCAAGCGAAAAAATCTTTTTCCTTCCGATAATGTCAGCCAGACGTCCAAACGGCAGAAGAAATATTGCTGAGGATAAAATAAAACTGCTGATTACCCACCCCAGCTCAATCGCATTTGCATTGAGATCCTTACCTATTGATGGCAGAGCCAGGTTAACCGCAGAACCAAGAAAGGGAGTCAGAAATGCTGCAAAAGTCGCAACAAGAAGGACAGATTTTTTTGAAGTTTTTTCTTCGGTTTTATCAATGTTCATGTTTATAGATTTTTATCTGACAGTAATCTGTTCTTCATTTAATAATTCCAACATTTTCAAATTTTCAAATTTTCAAATTTCCCCGTTATTCCTTTTCTTTCGTATCAATAATTATTGTAACCGGACCATCATTAACTAACTCTATCTGCATCATTGCACCAAACTCTCCTGTCCCAACCTTTTTACCCATAAGACTGGAAAGGGTGCTGACAAACCTGTTATACAAAGGAATCGCAATGTCGGGATGTGCTGCACGTATATATGACGGCCTGTTCCCTTTCCGGGTTTTGGCATGAAGCGTGAACTGACTGATTGCTAGGACACTTCCATCAACATCCAGAACCGAAAGGTTCATTACTTCGTTACTGTCATTAAAAATCCGGAGCTGTACAACTTTATTGCACAACCATTCAATATCAGTATCATTATCAGATTCTTCGATACCCACAAGAACAAGCAAACCTGCACCGATTTCCGACTTGATCTTATTTTTGATTGTCACAGAAGCCCTGCTTACCCGTTGAATAACAGCTCTCATGGGAATCATTTTTAAGGTGTTCAAATATAAGTTATATTTGCGCAACTTGCGATTGCACTATGGACTTTTTCACAATACTGGCTGTTGCACTGGGCTTATCTTTTGACACATTTGCTGTTTCATTATCCTATGGCGTTATCCTGAGCAGTATCCGATTCAGACAAGCGATAAGAGTTGCGACTGTTCTTGCTGTTTTTCAGGGAGGACTGACAGTTGCCGGTTATTTCCTCGGATCTGTAATTTCAAGTATTTTGAAAGCAACAGATCACTGGATTGCCTTAGCATTGCTTTCTTTCCTGGGAATTAAAATGATTGTTGAAGGGCTTAAAAAAACTAATGAAAACGAAACAAAAGATTTCGGCAACACAATTGTCCTATTGACAATAGCTCTTGGAACCAGCATTGATGCATTTGCAGTTGGAATAAGTTTTGCCCTGCTGAATGTAGTGATCTGGAAATCCGGAATTCTTATTGGGGTTGTAACGTTCCTCGCTTCGATGACAGCAATCAGAATTGGAAAATCAGCAGGGGAGAGACTTGGAAACAAAGTCGAAATTATCGGAGGACTGATTTTAATCGCAATAGGTTTAAAGATCTTTCTGGAGCATTATCTTGCAAGCTGAAAAAGATTACCCAATTGAAAATCAGCGAGATCTGCGGGAAATTCTTATATCAGTGCTGTAGAAAGCATTAAAATCTTAATTGATTTTTCCATAATATTTTAATGTTAAACATAAAGTGCACAAAATACACGTATAATATTAAATCAAAGATATGAAATTGATCCGGAAGAAAAGGATCAATTGTGATTGGGAATTTTTTTTACAATTCAGTATTGCATTTCATTTTAGAAAGATATGTAAAATTTTGTTTGTAAAGATTTAATACTTAAATTTGCGGCCTTATTGTTGATTAATATGTTTCCATTCGGATCATTTTTAACAAATATTCCATTAATTATTTTAGCATCCGCCTACATGCTATATTTTGGCGCGTATGCTCTCAACAAAACAAAAGCCAAAGACAACGCTATTCTTTATCAAGAAAAAGAACAATACGTAAAAAACTCATCTGTTCAGACCCATGGTAATATATTTTATTATCAACAAGCATTTAATGGTAAACAGGTTGCCCGTTCAAATGCGGGTGATATAAAAATATTCCAGGAACATTTCATCTTTTTACCTCATTATATTCCTGACAGAAAAATCAGTTTTCATTTCTACAGGTGTAGTCTTTTTCCACGGCCCCCGCCGTATCTGGGATAAAATAGAATAGTCGGATTTTTTACAATCAGGCAGTTTTGATTTAAGAGAAGAAACATTCAGCCATGCTAAAAGAATGGCGGGAAAGCCGTTATTACTAAGTAGGCATATCTTTTCTTTATGGAAACCAGCTTATTGGTATCATTTGAATTCAAAGAACAGGTGGGTTTCCAATAAATCATTTTGTCACGAGAACTAAACTTTTTTTTCAAGAAAATTTATAAATGGAATTATTGTGAGAAAGCAAATTCAATATAGTATTATTTTTTTGGCCCTGTGTATTTCAAAATTAGAAGCACAGGAAATAAATCTTGCACCTGACAGCACCAAAATGAAGTCAATTGAATTAGGTGAAATTGTCATCAAGGCTTCTAAAGATAACATAACTTACAAGGCGATACCAGCCTCAGTTTCTGTCATTTCCTCAAATAGTATCGAAGAAAATGAAATCCGGTCGCTAAATGAAATATCAGCTACTGCGCCTAATTTTTTTATGCCTGATTATGGTTCCAAACTAACCTCTCCGGTTTACATCAGAGGTATCGGTTCAAGGATAAATTCCCCTTCGGTTGGCTTATATGTCGACTATGTACCTTACTTCGAAAAGGCAGCATTCGATTTCGATTTTTTCGATATTAAACGGATTGAAGTGCTTCGCGGACCTCAGGGAACCCTGTTTGGAAGAAACACAATGGGAGGCATAGTAAATATTGTTACCATATCGCCGATGGATTATAAGGGGACTCACCTTAAGCTTTCAGCCGGGAACTATGGTACCTATTCGGTAAATGGCGGTCATTACGGCAAAATAAATGACAGATTTGGATATTCCATTGCCCTCAACTATTTGCATAATGATGGATTTTATACCAACCATTATTCAGGAAAACAGGTTGATGAGCTTAATTCATACGGCTTCCGTAACAGGATGATTTATGAATTATCAGACAGGTTAACTATTGAAAACATTGCCGGATTTGAGTTAAGCAGGCAGGGAGGCTACCCATATGCTCTTTACAATGATTCGCTCAAGATTGCTGAAAAAATTAATTATAACCAGTACAGTTCATATAATAGAAGTTTGTTTTCCGATGCAATGCTGATAAAATATTCTGCTGATAATTTCGAATTAGTTGCGGCAATCTCATATCAATATCTTAATGATCTTCAGGATATTGACCAGGATTTTACACCGGACTCACTTTATTTTATATCCCAGAAGCAGAAACAAAACATGCTCTCACAGGAGTTAATTGTCCGGTCAAAGGGTAATAAGAGGTATAACTGGTTGCTCGGGGGATATGCTTTTTACCAGGCATTCGATAATGCGGTGGATGTTGATGTTTATAAATCAAAGATGAAATATTTTAAAACATATGATCATAAAATTAATGGTTTTGCATTTTTCCACCAGTCTTCCATCGCTGATTTTCTGATTAAAAACCTTACACTAACCGGGGGGATCAGGGTTGATTCGGAAAAAGATATACTGAAATATAACTATGACAGAATTCTTAAAGGCAAATTTGCGAATTTAGCCGATACGGTTTACCCTTCATTAAAATCACTCGAAATAATACCTCGTTTAGCATTTAACTATAAGCTAAAAAATAGTAATTTGTATGTTGTTGTTGCCAGGGGATATAAAACCGGAGGATTTAATTCTACTTTCGAGCGTCCCGAAGATCTTACTTTCGATCCTGAATACAGCTGGAATTACGAAGCCGGGATTAAAACGCCCTTATTAAAAAACCGATTGTATGCTGATGTTGCTCTTTTCTATATCGACTGGAAAAACCAGCAGATTTATCAGACTGTTCCAAGCGGCAGAGGTTCCATGTTGAAAAATGCAGGACATTCTGTAAGCAAGGGCGGAGAATTATCATTGAAAACAATACCTCGGAAAGGATATGAATTTATGTTAACATACGGTTACACCAATGCAGTTTTTCTCTCAAATGTGGTTAATTCAACAACTAACTACAACAACAATTATTTACCTTATGTCCCGCGTCATACAATTGCTTTTCAGGCCGGTAAATCTTTCAAAGTCCAAAATTCCAATATTTTAGACAATATTAAGCTTAATTTATTGTACCGTGGAGCAGGAGAAATTTTCTGGAATGAAGAAAATTCTCATAAACAATCTTATTATGGTTTATTGAATGGCAAGATTTCTTTCTTCCGGAAATCGTTACAATTCGATATCTGGTCTAAAAACCTCATGAATACAAAATATGACGCATTTTACTTTGAAGCATTAGGTAATAAATATGTCCAAACAGGAAAACCCATGCAAATCGGGATGAATTTATCTGTAAAGTTTTAACTATGAAAGAAAAAACCTGGCACAAGTTTCCCGTATTATTTAGTTTGTATATTGCTCAATCCATCCCCATGAGTTTCTTCTCCACGGTGGTGCCGGTCATCATGCGTCAGGAGAAATATTCCCTTGTATCAATCGGACTGTTTCAATTGGTAAAACTGCCATGGATTTTCAAATTTCTTTGGGCGCCCATGATAGATAATAAAGCAAGAACCACCAAACAGCTCAGGAACTGGATTTTATTTTCAGAATTGTTCTATGCCATTGTTATCCTGAGCATCGGGTTGTTTGATCTGCAAACTGATTTCAAACTGATTGTAATACTAATGATCATGGCTTTTATAGCATCTGCCACCCAGGATATTGCCGTGGATATTTTTGCTATTTTACAGTTAAAACCCGGCGAAAGGAGCCTTGGTAACAGTATGCAATCGGCCGGTAGTTTTGTTGGCAGTCTGTTTGGAACAGGGATACTTTTAATAGCCTACTACTATTTTGGATGGACGAACTTATTGATTTTACTGGCAACTTTTGTCGTTTTTGCAGTGGTTCCTTTACTGTTGTACAGGAAACCTCTTCACAATGAAAGTGAAACTAAGCAGCGGGTTTCTTTTGTTGAAATTTACCGTTTTTTTGCCGAAAAAGGGAAACATAAACGGGTTTTAATTCTTGTTTTTTATTATTCAGGTATTATTGGAATCCTTGCTATTCTCAAGCCATATCTGGTTGATCTTGGTTACAATATAAAACAGATTGGTTTTATGTCGGGAATCTTTGGTACCTCAATAGCAGCTTTGTCAGCTTTGACAGGCGGTTTTATTGTCAGAAAAGCAGGGAGGACTCTTTCGATGTACCTCTTTTTATCGGCAAGCCTTGTTGCTGCTGCCTGGTTCTGGTTCATGACCCGAACTACACCATCTTTGCCAGCCATATACACAGGTATCGGCTTATTATGGGGAGCTTATGGTTTGTCAACAGTCGCTATTTACACAACATCAATGGACATCGTACGCAAAGGACGCGAAGGAACTGATTTTACACTTCAGATAGTAATCACACACCTGAGCAGCCTTATCATAGCTGTTTTAAGCGGAAAAATTGGTGACATTGTTGGTTACAGGGGTCTGTTTGCAATTGAAGCACTGCTCTGCCTGATTACTTTCATAGTTTTGTTTTATTCACTTCACCCAAAAAAAGAATATGGAAATTTCTGATGATTTGCTAAAAAAATACAATGTGCCGGTTCCGCGATATACAAGTTATCCACCTGCAAACCACTTTAAGGAAACGTTTTCTGAAAGTGATTATTTGTATTTACTTAAAGAATCAAACAAAGGAAAGCCTGAAAACATCGCTTTATATATCCATATTCCATTTTGCAGGAAGATATGCTATTATTGTGGATGTAATGCCTGTTCGATCGGGAAAGGGGATATGATAATTCCCTATATGAAAGCTTTGAAAAAGGAGATTGAATTGGTGTCAGGTTATATTGATAAAAACCGGTTAGTATCGCAGATCCACTATGGAGGAGGCACACCAAACGCTCTGGATATTAGTTTCTTAACAAGTTTGAATGAATATTTGTTTTCGACATTCTCTTTCATCGAAAATCCTGAAATTGCAATTGAATGTAATCCGGCATATTTAACTTTTCAATACATCGATGAATTAATTGCCTCTGGATTTAACCGTTTTAGCCTGGGCATACAGGATTTCAATGATGAAATACTCCGTCAGGTTAACCGGATGCCATCGGCAATTCCACCGGATGAGTTATTCAATTATTTGAAAACAGGCGGGAGGGACATAAATGTAAACTTTGATTTTATATATGGCCTTCCGGGGC
>JAUYBT010000223.1 GCA_030692905.1 Bacteroidales bacterium | reverse complement strand
TCCATAAATCTTTAACAGTATGAGTTCCTGTTAAACCCAGCTGATCAAATTTAACAGTTATCGGAATTGCATCAGGTACCGCAATATCAAGTGTATCCTGACCTTTTAAAAATGGTTGCTGATCGGAGGCATTAAAAAGGGCCAGATATTTATCACCTGTTTTTGGATCGTCAGATGTCCAGGCAATCAGGTCATTTTCCCTGAAAAGCTGCTTATCATTAATACTGTGCTGGTTTACTTCCAGAACATCTTTGTTGGTGATTAACGATAATGTAAACTCATCATTGCTAGGCAGATCTCCGCCAAACATTAATGGTGAACGGAAAATGGCAAAAAGTGACATTAAAGTATATTGTTCATCTTTCGTGAATCCGCTCATACGTGGCTGTCCGCGTTCGGCCCTTAATCCTATTTTGCCGAGAGGCAGCATATCACCATCAGGATAGTAACCTTGTCCGCCAAGTCCGGTCCATCTGTTAAGAATTGTAAACTGATTTTTAAGCTGCGGCCAGTTATCCCAGAAATCATTCGAAGTGCGCCACATATTTACATTATTCTTCAGAAATTCAGCCGTCTCCGGCCTGTCTCCACCCGGAGAAATACTTATTACAATCGGCCTTCCGCAATTATCAATGGCTTTTCTTACCATTTCAATTTCTTTAGTGCGTCCCGAAAGGTCATCAACCTTTACAAAATCAAGTCCCCATGATGCATATAGCCGAAACAGGGAATTGTAGTATTCCTGTGCCCCCGGTTTACCGGCAACAATTGTGTACATATCCCTGAGCCACATGCACTGACCTTCAGTGGTATAAATATCCTGGGCTTTGGCATCACTGCCAAGTATCGGGGTATTTTTCTTAACAGCTATTACAGGTATTCCACGCATGATATGAATCCCGAATTTCAGACCCTTACTATGGATATAATCGGCAATGGATTTAAATCCATTCCCGTTTGCTGCTGAAGGGAAGCGGTTTACAGCCGGAGTTAATCGGCCATATTCGTCCAGAATGTATATCGGGTTGTCTTCGTTATATCCGCCGGCTTTATCGTTTTCAACATACCACCGTATATCTATCACAATATATTCCCAACCAAATTTCTTAAGATTTTTTGCCATATAATCGGCATTAGCCTTAACTTCATCTTCAACAACTGTAGGACCATAACAATCCCAGCTGTTCCATCCCAGTGGAGGTGTAGGCGCCCACTTATGAAACGCCGGTCCTCCGGCTTCAGCAGTGGCTGATTTATTCGTCTGGCACTGAGTTAATAGCACAAGTGGCATCGATATAAATATTATCAGAATCGTCCTCAAAATTTTTCTGAGGAAGGGTCGTGCAGATATCTTACCTGCAAAATGCGGTTTTGTCATCATTGTGAGTAGGCTAAGTGATTAATTATCTGGGTTTTACTTTAATTTTTCTGTGCAATCAAATCTCCGTTCAAAATCACAGAATTACCTGGTTCAACAGATAATTCGATAAGTTTTGATCCATAGCGTATTTTACAAATATTGCCATTTATATTCCTGACAGTTGCTTTTGACAATTTACCGGCCTTCCACTCAATATCAAGTTCAAAACCACCGCGAGCCCGGACCCCTTTAATGGAACCTGCCATACTGATAAAATAGTGTTAATAATCCCGGATCATTCACTCCTTTATTGAATTGCGACAACCTGTCCACTGTAGTAGCTTTGGAGGCTTCAGTCTGACCAAGATCAAAACTTACTCTGCGGAAGAACTTCTGATAATCAGCTATATGGTCTTTCTTTATGGTTTCATAGGGTTTTGCAGATGCTTTTTTAATAATTCCAACTATGGCATCGTGAGGAACTGCTGTTTTAAAGTTCTTATCAAAATCACGAATATAAGATGTGCCGCAGGTGATAAGAATCAGAGCTTCATCGGCATCCTTTATGGACAGCTTATCTCCTTCTCCTGAAACAATGCCTTTTTTCGTTATTACACTTACTCTCACTTCATAGTCGCAATTACCTTTATGACCTTTATTATCAGTGTTTCCGGTCACAATAAGGGTATTAGGGGCTTCAAAGACTGTTTTTGACGATGCCGGACGAGTAAGGCGTGTAGAAAAATTCATTTTACCTTTCTTTGCGCTCTTAAGTTTCACCACAATTAATCCATTGACAGCACTTGAAAATATCTCACGTGTGAAAGTATTATCACCCGAATTAAATTCGACCCCGGCTATAGCTTTGTCAATATCGAGCCAGCGGCGATAACCTGTAACCTGAGTACTGTCTATACCAAAGTCGATATTTAAACTACCTAATTCCTGGTAAGAGCCAAAATATTTCGATTTATATACGTCAACACGAGGTTCTTCATTGGCTAACATATATAATCCGCTTAACCTTTGAGCTTCCTGGAAATTACCTTCAAATATTGCTTTGCGTATTTCGGGTAAGGCCTTATAAGCATCGGGTATATCGGTAGTAGGTTCTGGTTGACCTGACCAGATAGTTATGTCATTTAATTGAAGCCTTTCTTTATTAACGCGGCCAAAGATCATTGCTCCAAGACGGCCATTGCCGACAGGTAGAGCTTCCTGCCATACTTTTGCAGGCTGGTCGTACCATAAGGAATAGGTGGGATTAAATAGTGCCGGTTTATTATCACTCTTTTTAAAACTGAATAAAATAAGAACCAGACAAGCAGTAGTTAACAAACACAATCGGCAGATTTTCTTTTTCATTTTCAAATAAGCATTTATTTACTTACTCGTGTACTTTCACGTGTAAATGTATGTAATATTTTAAACAAAAGAAAATTAAATTGATGTAATTAACTCAATTTTAAAGCTTATCAAACTTTTGATAATGTTCCATCCATATCGTTTTAGTTAAGAAAACAGCTTAGAACAATCATGAATGGGTAAAATTCAGGAATAATATCTCGGTGCTCTGCACCTTTGGAAACCTTTATTAACGGTATTTCTACAAATATTTCGCAGTTCTGCTGCTACGAATCAGGTCCAAAAGTGCGGAGCACCCTAATATATGTAGAAAATTGTTTGTCACATAGGTCAAAGGTGCGGAGCACCGTAATATTTGTTTTAAATAATTGAAAATCAATATATTTACAAAAACAGATATTAAGATTTTAACTAAACGACATTGGATTTTCTGTCTAAATAGCAATTAGCCTTTAAAATCTTTAAATACATCCTGCATATAACGTTTTTAACTTACATGAATAACCGCTTTCTGTCGGTAAAATCCCTCAATACATCTATTAATTTATTATTGGCTCATTCCCTACAATACATTTATCCCAAAATTGATAAAAATCTATGAGAACATTAATTTTGATATTGAGTTTTAATCTGTTTGTGGTAAGTGAAAATATTCTTGCGCAACAGGATAGTACCTGGACTCTGGAAGAGTGTATCGAATATGCTTTAAATCGAAATATCCAGGTTAGAAAAAGCGAGCTGACCAACCAACGGTTCCGGCTTTATGCCGATCAGGCAAAAGCACAACGCATCCCATCATTAAATGCTTCATTAAGCCAGAACTTTAACTGGAGCAAGAGTACCGTGACAGGAGAATCGGGATTAACAGGTACCAGCGGCTCTAATTATTCCGTAAACTCTGGAGTGACAATCTATAATGCCTCCAGGATAAACAACCTTATTAAACAGGCAGAACTGGATATTGAAGGTGGAACATACTCTCTGGAAACAACCAAAGAATCAATCAGCCTGAGCATCCTTAATGCATTCCTTCAGGTTTTATACGCTGAAGAACAGGTAAAGAACAGCAGGAAACAGATTGAATCAACTGCCGGACAGCTTAATCTGGCCTTAGAGAGACTTGCACTGCAGGTTATTTCTCAGGCAGATTATGCACAGGTTAAATCACAGATGGCCAGTGAAAAGCTTACCCTGGCCAATTCCGAAAGTCAGATGGCTATTGCAAAAGTCAATCTGATGCAGCTGATGGAGCTCCCCGTGACTTCGGATTTTAATATAGTACAACCTGATCTCGGAGAATCTTTAAATGAAAATCGTGTCCCGGATGTAAAAACCGTGTATGAGACTGCTCTGGCAATCAAGCCCCAGGTAAAAAGTGCGGCTGTAAACAAGGAGATTGCAGCAATAGATGAAAAAATTGCACAGGCTGCGTACTTTCCTGCATTGTCAGCAAGCGCAGGCATAAGTTCAGGTTTTTCCAGCCAGACCACCGATCCGTATTTCGATCAGTTAAATAATGGCATAAAGCCATCTGCGGGTTTTTCACTTTCAATTCCCATTTATCAGAAAAAGCAGGTTAAAACAAATGTTGCTGTTGCTAAAATTGGCTATCAGGACGCTGAATTAAGTGAAACAAATACTAAAAACCAGTTAAGAAAAAGCATAGAGCAGGCTTGTCAGGATATCACTTCCGCACAGATCGAATATGAAGCCAGTCTTGAAAAATACAGTGCTACGCAGGAATCAACAGCCCTCTCTGATGAAAAGTTCAGGCAGGGAATTATCAACTCGGTCGATTATATTGTTTCCAAAACGAACCTGATAATTGCGGAGAGTCAGCTTTTACAATCAAAATACAACTTAATATTCAGTTATAAGATTCTTGATTTTTATATGGGAATTCCTTTGTCGCTATAAAGAAAAATAAAGATAAAAATGTAAAATCATGAAAAAGAGAACATTAATAATTATTGCAATCGTTGTTGTAGCGGTTTCAGCCATACTGGTTATAAAGCCGTTTGCAAAAAAGGAAGCTGCTGTTACATTCGATACTGTCAAAGTTGAAAAGGGGAACATTACCAATACAGTTACTGCTACCGGTACCATAGAGGCTATTACGACTGTTAATGTAGGAACCCAGGTATCGGGAATCATTCAGCATATATATGTTGATTTTAATGAAAACGTAAAGCAGGGCCAGTTGCTTGCCAAACTCGACGAAACTTCTCTTAGGGCGCAGCTCGAACAGAGCCAGGCTTCTGTCGATCAGGCACAGGCACAGGTGAACTTCCAGAAGGCGACCTACAATAGGTTAAAAGCGCTTTATGTGAAGAAGCTGATTGCCCAGGCAGATTATGACCAGGCGGTATTCAATTACGAGAACTCGAAAGCTTCTCTTAGCAACGCCAAATCGGCACTGGCAAGAACAAAGGTAACCCTGGAATATGCTACCATTACATCTCCTATCGATGGGGTTGTACTGAACAGGGCTATTGAGGAAGGTCAGACCGTAGCTGCCAGTTTTAACACTCCGATACTCTTCACCATCGTAAACGACCTGACACAGATGGAGGTCCAGACCAGTGTTGATGAGGCCGATATTGGTAAGGTAAAACAGGGTCAGCGGGTTGAATTTACCGTTGATGCCTATCCCGATATGAAATTTGAAGGCGATGTTTCGGAGGTACGGTTACAACCCGTAACTATCAATAATGTTGTTACTTATGTTGTAATATTAAGCGCACCGAATCCAGATAAGAAGCTTATGCCGGGTCTGACTGCCAGCGCTACTATTTATGTTGAGGAAAAGGAGAATACTCTTGTTCTCTCGGGGAAAGCCATACGTTTTACACCTGATGCAGCTTTTCTGAAGAAAATGATGGCTCGTATGCAGTCAGGAGCTGCCGGTCGTAATAGCTCCCAGGCTGCTATGCCGGGTCAAATGAATCCAGGACAGGTTCCTGAAGCAGGAATGATGCCCCATGGAATGCCGCCGGTGGGTTTGCTACCCGGAGGAGACAAAGCTGCTCCGGGCTCAAAAACTGTGTGGGTGAAAGATGAAAAAGGAGGAATACATCCTGTACCGGTAATTATCGGGATTGATAACGGCTCAAATGTCGAAATTCTTTCAGGCCTGAAGGAGGGGGATGTGGTTGTCATTTCTATGAGCGATGTGACTGTAAAAACCACAACAACAAAGCAGAATGATGGTCTTCGCGGTCCATTCCCATTTTAAGAATAACAAACAGAAACATATCTAATAATCAGGGTCATGAAGAATACAATTATTGAAATCAACAGCCTCAGAAAAGACTATCATGTCGGTGAGGTCACGGTGCATGCGCTACGGGGGGTGGATCTTAAAATCCATGAAGGGGAGTTCGTTGCGATCATAGGAGTGAGCGGATCGGGCAAGTCAACCATGCTGAATATTCTCGGATGCCTCGACAAGCCAACCACCGGGGATTATATGCTGGATGGAATTAATGTCAATTCTATGAACAAGGATGCACTGGCAAGGCTCCGGAACAAAAAGCTCGGATTTGTTTTTCAGTCGTACAACCTTTTACCCCGGACAACTGCATTGGAAAATGTTGAGCTTCCATTGTTTTATAATGGGAAAATAAAGGCTAAAGAGCGTAAGGAACGTGCTGTAAGAGCCCTTGAAGCAGTGGGTCTTGCAGATCGTATGCATCATATGCCCAACCAGTTATCAGGTGGTCAGCAGCAAAGAGTTGCAATTGCAAGATCGCTGGTGAATGACCCTGTTCTCATTCTTGCTGATGAACCGACCGGAAACCTCGATACACGTACATCATTTGAAATAATGGAGCTGTTTCAGGATCTGAATGAAAAAGGGAGAACAATAGTATATGTAACTCATGAGCCTGACATAGCAAGGTCCGCAACACGGAACGTCATTTTCCGCGATGGTAAAATACAACGGGAAACCCCGGTAATTGAACGTCTTTTTGCACGGGATATGCTAAAGAATATGGTTGCGGAGAATATTGAAGAATTTGACGAATAAATTAAATCTCAGGGAAATGAACTATTCAAATTTATTAAGGATCGCCGTCCGGGCTTTGATAAGAAACAGGCTGAGAGCTTTTCTTACCATGCTCGGTATAATAATAGGTGTAGCTTCAGTGATTGCCATGCTTGCCATTGGTGAAGGGTCAAAAGTCAGCATCATGGAAGAGATGTCGAGTATGGGGACAAATATGGTGATGATACAGCCGAATTTTCAGCGTCGAGGGGGAGTAAGCCTTGGCGCTTCAAGTTCAATGGTACTTAAGTACAGTGATGTTGTTGCCCTTCGTAATGAAGCTACAGCTCTTACTGCGGTTTCTCCCGAAGTGCGGGCAGGCGGACAGGTCATTTACGGTAATCAGAACACTCAGACGACAGTTTATGGTGTAAGCGAGGAATATCTCTCTATCAGAAAGCTGGAGATAAAAAGCGGAAGGGTTTTCAACTCCGCTGAAATAAAAAGCATGTCGAAAGTATGTATCCTTGGACAAACTGTAGTGGAAAACCTCTTCGGTGAGGACGCTGATCCCGTTGGCCTTACCATTCGTATCAAAAAGCTTCCTTTTCAAATCATTGGTGTTCTTGAAGACAAAGGAGAAAGCGGAATGGGGCAGGATCAGGATGACCTGATACTTGCCCCTTATACAACTGTTCAGCGAAGACTGGCAGCAATCGATTATATTAACGGTATTTATGCCTCTGCTGTAAGTGAGGAGAAGAGCGCCATTGCAATTGCAGAAGTCGAGGAAATACTCCGAAGAACACACAAGCTTAAGGAATCTGCAGAAAATGATTTCAGGGTTATGTCACAGTCGGAGCTTATCGAAACTGTTTCATCAATAACCGATATCCTGACATATCTACTTGGCGCCATTGCAGGAATATCATTGCTGGTGGGAGGTATAGGGATCATGAACATCATGTTGGTTTCGGTTACTGAACGTACACGGGAGATAGGATTGCGTATGTCAGTCGGAGGCCGTGGCAGGGATATACTTAAACAATTCCTTGTAGAATCAATGTTGCTGAGCATTTTAGGAGGGGCACTGGGTATAATTTCTGGGTATCTCATAGCCAAACTTGCCGGATCACTTATGGATAGTCCGACAGTTGTAAAAACTCAGTCTGTGATCCTTGCCTTTATCGTCTGCTTTATCATTGGTGTTTTCTTCGGATGGTATCCGGCCCGTAAAGCCGCAAATTTAAACCCGATAGATGCGCTCAGATATGAATAATTCAAACCGGATTCATTAAATTTGATTGTATTTCATCCGTATATAATTTTTAATTTAAGGTCGGATGGAACCGCACATGATGAGAATAA
This sequence comes from Bacteroidales bacterium, assembly GCA_030692905.1. Classification (GTDB taxonomy): domain Bacteria; phylum Bacteroidota; class Bacteroidia; order Bacteroidales; family VadinHA17; genus LD21. Next base: position 7,414 of record JAUYBT010000223.1, on the reverse strand, counting down.
ATTATTTTCATACGTGTTTGCGATTTGGATCAATCATGTGGGTTTCATCATATAATAATTGATTTTAATGGTATTATGGAACACACATGTAGCTGATTATTATAATATTGTGTTTGTGTATTCAAATACATGTGGGTTTCAACAGATTAATTGTAATTTGGTTTTCACTTTATTATCAGTGAGAGGGCAATCGAAAAAGAAAGAGAAATGAAAAAGAGTTTCTTCGAAGGTAATAAAATACGGATCGTGCTGCATCTCCTGGCATGGGCCATCCTTCTGGGATTACCCCTGTATTTCATAAAACGGTGGCAGGTTGGGAAAGATTTTATATGGTTATATTACATCAATACCCTGATCAGTGGTATAATATTTTATGCTAATTACCTTGTTTTAGTACCCAGGTTTTTTTTCGATAGCAGGAGGTACAGGTATTATTTGTCGGTAATTATTTTAATTGCCGGCTTTTATTTTGTTTCTGATATTTCAAATAAGCTGGTATTTAAATATGAATCCGGCAGTGCAAATACTGAACAATTTAATAGACAACCTGAAGACAGAAAGAGACCATTACCATCTGGTGGTGGGGCAGTATTAGCCAGACCACCCTTCCGCGAAATGCACCTGTTCAATTATGGGTTCACTTCATTGTTTCTTGTCTTTTTTTCACTGGGGCTGAGGGGCCTTGAGCGTCACTCCCAGATTGAAAAATTGCAGGAGAAGCTGGGAAAAGAGAATTTGAATTCCGAATTGGCATTCCTGAAAAATCAGATCAGCCCTCATTTTTTCTTTAACACACTGAATAACATATATTCTCTGATTGGCATCAATGCCGTGGATTCACAATATGCAGTGTTAAAGCTGTCAAAATTAATGAGATACCTGCTTTATGAGTCGGAACATGGGAATACACGCCTGAGCAATGAAATTGGTTTCATGAATAACTATATAGATCTGATGAAACTCAGAATGAGCGATAAGATTCGTCTTTCAGTCTCTTTCCCGGAGAAGTATGAAGATATAAATATCCCGCCCCTGCTCTTTATTCCTTTTATCGAAAATGCTTTTAAGCATGGGATCAGTTATCGGGGAAAGTCATTTATTGATATCAGTATGCTGGCAATAAAAGATTCAATAACTTTCAGGTGTGCTAACAGTCTCGTGAAAACAAGAGAAGAAACTGAAATTGGTCATTCAGGTATTGGACTGGAAAATGTGGGCAAAAGGCTGAGTCTATTATTCCCTGGCAAGCATGAATTGAAGATAAATAGATCAGAAACAGCATTTGAGGTACTCCTTTATATTAATTTTGCTTAATGATTACCACGATCGCTATCGACGACGAACCTCTGGCTCTGCAGCTTGTAACAGGTTATATCGAAAAAACTTCCGGACTGAAGCTTATCGGGAAGTTCGATAATCCGCTTGATGCCGCTGATTTTATGACAAATGCTACCGTGGACCTCATTTTCGTTGATATTCAAATGCCCGATCTCTCCGGAATTGAATTTACAAGGCTTATGGAAAAAGGCCCCAAAGTAATATTCACCACAGCTTTTGAAAAATACGCCCTGGAGGGTTACAAACTTGAGATTGTTGATTATTTATTAAAACCTTTCAGCTATGAAGAGTTTTTAGCTGCAGTACATAAAGTTCAGAAGTTACTCAGACTTGAACAGAAAGCTCTTAACAAGGTAGATGCCAACAGTGAGTTTCTTTTTCTCAAATCAGATTATAAGATTAAAAGGATAAATTTCAACGATATTCTTTATATCGAAGGGCTGAAGGATTATGTTAAGGTATATACTCATAATGCGCCCCGACCTGTTCTCTCTCTGACCTCCCTGAAACTGCTGGAATCTAAACTCCCCGGTAATAAATTTATGCGTGTCCACCGTTCATTCATTGTCAATCTTGAAAAAATCAATACCATTGAACGCAGTAGGATCGTATTTGGTAAAGAATATATTCCTGTCAGTGATCAGTATAAGGACAAATTCCAGAAATTCCTGGATAAGAATTTTCTTTAAAAAGAACTCATTTACTGAACATTCAGTTTATACCATTTGATTGCATTTTCGCTGAATATCTTGTTGACCACCTCTTTCGGAAGCTGAAGTCCATCAAATTTCCCTTTGAATTTATCGGAAGTCATTTCATCTTTTGAGGTGAAGTATTTCCAGTCATCGACCCATGTGTCATGCATCCTTTTTTTAAAACCTTCCGGGTTGTTTGAACCACTATATCCAACGTCCGTTCCATAAAGCAACCGGTCCTGGTATTTGATACAGAATTCACGCACTCTATCCCTGTCTTTCGCAGACTGATACTGCAGGTGACATATTCTTGCAGACATATCTACTGCCATATTCGGAAACCTTTCGAGCCTTAACGCTAATGAATCGACATTCCATTCCAGGCTACCAAGGTGGCAACCAATGAATGTGAGATCGGGGTGTTTTTTGAGGAGGTTGTCGCGAGTCTTGATCTGATCCTCATAAGAAGGATATTCCGGATGAAGGAACATGTGATACTGAGGGTTACGGGCAAAGTAGCTGCTGTCGCTGCTGACGGTCATTTCGTTCAAGGGTAACCAGCAGTTGCGTGGCTCACCAAGATGTCCTGCAATTGGAAGATTTTTGCTCTTAATAAAATTAATAACCGGCTCTAAACCAGGGTCATCAGCCATAATAAATTCTCCCTTTCTGTTGCGGACAGTCATACCTACATTCTTCCAGATTTTCACAGCAATTGCACCCCCGGATAAATCTTTTCCGAGCTGCGATATTTTCTTATTGCTCCACTCGTCAGTACCATAGCCGACTGTGTCAAATAAGAATGTAGCCCCGTAAAAAATCCTTCCGGGATGTTTCTCTGCTGATTTAACAGCATAGTCAAACTGGCTTCTTATGTTGGCCGAATCTGAATGATCAACATTAAGTGTTATCAATATAAAATTATCCGGTTTTGCCTGATCTTCAAAAGCTCCATCATCACTGTTAATGTGGATATGTGAGTCGATTTTCAGAACTGACTGGTAATCTCCGGCTGTATAATAATTACTTTGACATCCTGCAAATGACAATGTCATAAAAATGAAAAAAGTAATCCTGGTCTTCATCTTTTTTGATTGATTGGCAAGAAATAAATATAAGCAAAAAACAGGGAAGATCATAAAAAAATATTTCTGCGATCTTCCCCGAATCAGAATAAACCCAATTTATAATCAGTAATTCTTATTTAGGCATAACTACATAAGGTGCAGCATTGAGGAAATCAATGCTCATCTTGCAGCTTGTAAAGTTGTCGAAATTATATCTTTCAACTTCAACGATACCATACTGCATTCCTGATTTGGCAGCTCCGGCCCAGATGGCAGCAAAATCCATCATTCCGCTTGCGCCAATCTCCTCTTTATCTTTTATGTGCCATAGTTCAAAACGTCCGGGATATTTATTGAAATAATCGACAGGATTTGCTCCTCCGACAACAGCCCAGTAAAGATCAATCTCGAACATGACTTTGGCCGGGTCAGTATTCTCGAGCATATATTCATACATAATGATGGTACTGTCAAGCTTAGTAGAAAATTCCTTATCATGATTATGATAACCAAAACGGATACCTTTTGCATTACATTTTTCACCCACTGCATTGAAATAATCGCAATATGCTTTCAGACCTGCAAGACTTTCATAAGCTGTACGACCCATTGATGGCTGAACAATATATTTTGCTCCGACAGCAACATGAGCATCAATACAAGCATCCCACCATGCCATGGTTTCAGCAAGATTGGTTGAATCAGGCGCATTCCTGCCAGTATGTGAGCTAAGGACAGTCAGTTTATTAGCTTCACAAAGAACTTTAAAAGCAGCAGGTTCCATACCGTAAAACTTTCCGTCACGATAACCTGCCGGCTCAACAAATTTATAACCCATTTTACTCACCTTAGCTATAGTTCCGGGTACATCTTTTGTGATAGAATCGCGTAGAGAGTACAACTGCAATCCTATGTTTTTCTTTGCCGGCTTACATGAATAGAAAGTGGAAAAGATAAGGCCGGTAACAGCCATTAACAGAACAAACGTAATAAAATTTCTTTTTTTCATTTTGATAAGAATTTAATTTATAAGTAAAGAGTTTGGAGTTCCTGAATTCTAAGTACTTAATTTCTAATAATTTCAAATCGCAAAACAACTGAGGTAAATGTAGGAATTATTTCATTGCTTTCAAAATAATGGTTCCTATACTTTCAGCGTAGCATTTTTAAACAGATATTTCTACCAGGTAAAATCCATGATCTCCTTTAAGCTGAAAATTAATAGGAAATGTCGATACCCGGACAAATTTTTATATATTTCGAACCGGAGGAAATAAGAATATGAAGATTTCAGTTACACGGAAAAATAATCATCATTTGAAAAGGTGTTTTTTAATAACTATTCTGGTACTGGTTGCAGGGCTATTACCACTTCACTCACAGATGACCAGGAATGTGAAACGCCCAAAAATTACAGGTGTGGCTCATGCTGCATTTTTTGTAAAAAATATTGATCATGCACGTGCTTTCTACAAAGACCTCCTTGGTTATGCTGAACCATATTCCCTGAAAAAGAATAACAGCGATGAACTGGCTCTGACATATATCAAGATAAACGATCGCCAGGTAATTGAAATTTTCCCTGAAAGAGCTGCAGGCAGCGACCGGCTTTATCATTTTGCCATTGAGACGGATGATGCTGAAGGAATGCGTCAATACATGGCATCAAAAGGTATTAAAGTACCTGAAAAAACCCCGGCAGGACGAACCGGTAATTTAAACTATTTTGTTACTGACCCGAATGGCATAATATGTGAGATTGTTCAATATACACCCAATGGCTGGACCATGCAGAATTTTGGAAAAGATATGCCCGATACCCGAATCTCTGACCACATGAGCCATGTGGGTATAATGGTTGCAAATCTCGATTCTGCAATGAAATTCTATCGCGATATTCTCGGATTTAAAGAGATCTGGCGCGGGAGTTCCAACGGGACAATGCTAAGCTGGGTAAATATGAAAGTCCCTGAAGGAGATGACTATATCGAGTTCATGTTGTTTGAAAAAGAGCCATCAACAGATCGTAAGGGTACCATGAATCATATTTGTCTTGTAGTCGATGACGTAGCAGCCTCCGGTAAATTATTACAAAACCGCAAACTTCCTGTAGGCTGCAGAATTCCCACGGAAATGAAAACAGGTATTAACCGGAAACGACAGATTAATTATTATGACGGAGATGGAACGCGTGTCGAAATAATGGAGCCAAAGACCATCGATGGATTACCAGTTCCTTCATCAGATGCACCTGCTCCGAAGTTTATCCGGTAATGAATGATTATCCAGACTCAAAAAAGATACTTTAACTTTAACAAAATCCTATGAAGAAATTTTTAAAAACTATTTTAGCCATTCTTGTGCTTTCATTTGGGGTACACATTGTCAATGCACAAACTTCTATCAGTCAGCGTTCGTGGAAATATGTAGCCACACAGATGCCAGATTCATGGTACGGTTCGGAAGAATCTAAAGCAGTGGCAGAAAATGTTCTTCTTTACCAGAGGAGCTCAGGAGGCTGGCCAAAAAACCTTCCCATGCATAAGCCGTTAACAGACGCAGAAAAAACTAATCTGCTGAGAAAAAAAGACACCCTTGATGCCATATTGGATAATGATGCAACTACTACTGAAATGAAGTTCCTGGCCCGGATGTATAACAAAACAAAAACCGAAACGTACAGGTCAGCATTTATTAAAGGTCTGAATTTCATCCTTGAAGCTCAGTATAATAGTGGCGGTTGGCCTATGTTTTATCCTCTTAGAATAGGATATTATACCCATATTACTTTCAATGATAATGCCATTGTAAATATTCTGGAGATACTCCGCGATATTTCGGGGAAGAAACCTCTTTATTCATTTGTTGCAACCGACGATATAGTTGCAAAATCAAAAATTGCATACGATAAGGGAATTGAATGCATTCTTAAAACCCAGATAATAGTTAAGGGTAAGCCGACAGTGTGGTGTGCACAACATGATGAAAATACCTTCCTGCCTGCCAAAGCCCGTTCCTACGAATTGCCTTCATTCAGCGGTGCTGAATCGGTAGGAATTATAAATATGCTAATGGAAATTCCTGACCCTTCTCCTGCAATAATTAAATCGGTTCACGGGGCAATTGAATGGCTCGATTCGCACAGAATTAAAAATACAAGGTGGGAGAGTTTCACAAACAAGGATGGACTGAAAGACAGGAGGATTGTTTCTGATCCTAAAGCCGGAGACATGTGGGCAAGGTTTTATGATCTGGAAACTGAATTGCCCTACGTTTGCGATCGTGACGGGATCAAGAAGAAGACACTGGAAGAGATTGGATATGAAAGACGTAATGGCTATAGCTGGTACACAACTGAACCCCAGGAGGTTATTGATAAATATCAAGCATGGAAAGCAAAGTGGCTTAAGTAGGTTTTATAAAATATGTTATTGCTAAAAAACTCATGTAATCATGAAACATACAAGACGTCAGTTCATCGAAACAACTCTTGCAGGGAGTGTGGCTGTCGCCCTGCCTGGTTTCTCCTTTCAATCAGCTACAATAAATGAGAAATATAAAACGCTGGATGAAATTATCAGAAGGCCTGTTCTGAAGAGAGAACAGTTTCAATCACCCATAATTATAGAAACTCTCGAACTTTTAAGGCTTAAAAACAATTTTCTCTGCAGGGTCAGATCAAAAGATGGTGCAGTCGGCATCTCAGTTGCCAATAACGATCAGATGAAATCACTATACCCTGTTTTTATAAATCGCCTTCAACCATTCTTCATAGGTAAGGATGCAAGGAATCTTGAGACCCTGATCGAAGAAGTATATGTTTATCAGAGCAATTATAAAATGCAGAATCTGGCTTTGTGGGTTCCTTTAGCAACTATCGAATTTGCAATACTCGATATGCTTGGCCATATAGTAAATAAATCGATAGGACAACTTATCGGAGAAATTCATAATCCCCGAATTGCTGTTTATCAGGCTAATGGAGAACGTGGTATCAGTCCTGAGTTGACAATAGAACATCTTAAAAAGGAGATCGGAGAATCCAAAGCTAAAGCGTTGAAGTTTAAAGTTGGCGGAAGGATGAACAATAATTTCGAGGAGCCAAAAGGCAGAACAGAGAAGCTTATCCCTCTTGTAAGAAAAATCTTTGGAGATAAAATGGTTATTTATGCTGACTCTAACGGTTCATACACAGCAGATGAAGCGATAAGAATAGGCAGGATAATGGAAGAATATAAAATAGACTTTTATGAAGAACCCGTTCCATTCGATTGGTATGAAGAGACAAAGGAAGTTTCCGATGCTTTATCCATT